>NZ_JBIAIE010000013.1:0-223069 GCF_042871185.1 Streptomyces sp. NPDC006012 | reverse complement strand
GCCCTCAAACGCGAGACGCTTCAAGGTGCCCGCAGCTTCAACGGGGTCCGCGCCTGCCGCCTGGCCGTCTTCCGCTGGACCACCCGCTACAACACTGCGGGTGCTGAAAACCCCATCCATGGCCTGTGACCTGCAGATCCTCCCGAGCGGTCAGTGATCGCAGGACGGGCGTGTCAGGCTGGTGGATCGTGGTGTTGCTACTGTCTTGCCTCGCCGTGTCGAGCGTGTTCGCCTTCATACGGCTGCTACCGATGAGCGCTGTGGACAAGGGCATCGAGATATTGACGCTGCGTCACCAGTTGGCTGTCTTGCAGCGACAGACCGACAGGCCACGTATCACCCCGGCGGACCGCGCCTTCCTGGCCGCGCTCCTCCACCGGCTTCCCAGGCCGAAGCTGCGGAGCCTGCATCTGATCGTCTCGCCGGAGACGGTCCTGAGGTGGCACCGTGACCTCATGCGCCGTCGTCACGCTGATGCCTCCCGGCGCAGGAGGTCTGGCAGGCCGCCAACGCGTCGCAGTATTCAGGCACTTGTCCTGCGCCTGGCCCGCGAGAACAGCTCCTGGGGGTAGCCGGAACCGGATCACCAACGGAAAGCCGACGGTCCATCAACGCCCTGGCGCCCTCCCAAGCTGTTGCGCCGGCCGCTGCAACTGCGCCAGCCGCGGATCCGGATGCGCCTGCCGCAGGTGGGACGTAGGGCCCCGGTCTGTCGGGTACCCACCCGTTCCGTGACTCCCGAACTGGCCGGCCGGGCTGAGCGGGGGCTGATTTTGCCAGACATGTTGAGCGAAGGAGTTGGGAAGCGTAATGCCTTGGCCGTAGTCCACGAGGGGTTGGCTGTAGTCCACAGGGAGTTGGCTGTTCCCGTCGGTCGAGGCCGACCCGCTGCGGCTGTAAGGCTGGACCAGGGGATCCTGCGTGCCGGATCCCACCGAATAGCCGAAACTGTAATTCGGGTCGACGGGCGCAGCCGGGACTTCCCACCCGAAATCATTGGCCGGCGTGGCGGGCGCAGCCGAAACTTCCCACCCGAAATCGTTGCTCGGGTCGACGGACGCAGCCGAACCCGCCTGGTTTTCGAAATCGAAGTCCGGGGGGACGTGGGCGTACAGGAGTTCCAGCGGGTCCAATTCGCCATCGGCGACTGCTCCCAACAATTGCCCAAATTGATCTTGCCAGGAATCATCGCGGGTCACAACAGGGCTTTGCGCGCCGGTCTCCGCCGAATGTGCGGACTCAGGGCTCACGCGTGCACCGGCCGCCGACCGGCCGGGGAAGCCGTCCGGTATCGCCCGCGCCGCCGACGCGTGAGAATTTTCCCTCTCTTGCCTGGTGGAGGCACCGGCTTGGATGGGGTACTGGATTTTTCCCGAGTTGTCCCGCAGACGCACCATCCCAGGGAAATACTCTTCGACTACATAGCCATGTTTCTCAAGCGCCGGGACCAGCGCCCCCACATATCCGCGGGTCCTCCCTGACCTCAACTGGCCCTTAAGCCAGTTATCGAAATTAATATGCTCGACCTTATTTTCTACCGAGACGCTGACTATTTCTCCCCGTCCGGGCAGCTCTCCTCTGGCTCTCGAATTCAGTATCGCGGTAATAGCTTCATCGGAAAATCCTGGCACAGGACGACCTCTTTCAGGGATCAGCAGACTTTTCCTGCAGTAACGGCTCCCACCTGACGATGGTTCACCAAGGTGCAGCCCATCGCAGCACGGTGTCGGGCTGGACCAGCAGCCGAAGCCGGCGCAGAACCTGTCGCGGCAGCGGCACCAGCAGAGCGGCTGGGCGTGCCAGTCCCGCTCCAGGACCTCTGCATCGAATATTCTGCGAAGACGTCCGGCCTGACGTCCTTGATATTGCGTGCACTGCCGCACGGCGGCGGCTCTTCACGTCGGCCAGGACGGCGCAGCCGCCGGATGCAGGAAGGGATGTGGCATGAGGTCCCCAGGTGTGCACCTGCGAGAGATCACCGACGACAACCGGGATGCCGTTCGTGCCCTCCGCGTCCGACGTGACCAGAAGCAATTCGTCGCCTCCGTGTCCAGGTCGCTCAAGGATGCGACAAAGAAACCGGAGGCCAATCCCTGGTACCGCGCCGTGTACATCGGCGACGAGCCAGTTGGCTTCGTGATGCTGTCGTGGAAGCCGCCGGCTGGTCCTTACAAAGGGCGACACTTCATCTGGCGCCTCCTCATCGACAAGCGGCACCAGAGGCGAGGGATCGGCCGAGAGACACTCACCCAGATCGCCGACCTGGTTCGCGCGGACGGCGCCACCGAGCTGCTGACCAGCTACGATCCCGGCGACGGCGAACCGTGGCCCTTCTACCAGAAGTTCGGGTTCGAGCCCACCGGGGAAATCGACGACGGTGAGATCGTTCTACGGCTCGTCTTTTCCGCTGCGTGAGTTCATACGGAAACTGCAGAGAGTTTTCCGGTGGTCACATGACCAACAATTTGATGGGGCCCTGGAAGTCGACCAGTGCCCGACCCCTTGCGGCCGGGACACAGCGAAGCCCCCGGCCCGCGCACGGACCAGGAGCTAATGGCTATGTACCTCGGCCGGAGGTACGGGGGACCTCAGGACGGAGGCCGGGGCGGGCCCGACCGGGCGCAGCGCACACAGGTGGTGGCCGCCGGACGGATCTCCAGGCGTTCGGGAGGAATCGTCGCGCAGCAGGCTTCGCACTCTCCGTACTGTCCTCGTTCGAGTCGTTCCAGTGCTCGGTCCAGTTCTTCCAGGTGCTCGCGTGCCCGCGCCATCAGAGCGGCCACGTGGGCCCGCTCGAAGGCAGTGCTGCCCCCCTCGGGGTCGTGCTCGTCATCAACTGCGACCAAGGCGTTCGCCGCGACGATTCCGTCGAATTCGCGGCTCAGCGCGGCCGCGCGTGCGAGGGTTTCGGCACGATCGGCCGCAAGGCGCGCGTGGGCCGCCGCGACGTTGTACGGGCGCACGTCATGGTCGTGCGGAGATGTATCGCCCATGCGTGCGACAACGCTGATTCCCGGTCCGCGATTCCCCCAGCCACCCGCGCCCCGCCGCCTGGGCCGAGTGCACCACGCCGGCCGGTCACCGCAGGGGGGATGCGCCGGCCCGCCGGGACCATGGACAGCTGCGCCAGAACTCCGACTCAGGAAACCATTATCAAGATCCCGCGCACTCCGCACACTGCTCCTACCTGGGCTGATGAGGTTTTCGGCAAGCGCAGTGCTCGACGAGCGGCAGCCCGCGGGCCACGGACCGCTGTAGGCCAGGGAGATCACGGTTCAGCAGGGCTTTTTCCGGCGGTCTCCCGATTTCTCCCGCGGCTGTCTGACTGAGCCACACGGGGTAAGTAGTGCGTCGCTCGGGCCAGCCTGGTAGCCGGTCAGGACGCCGGCGTTGTAGACGTGTAGGCGGAGCCAAGGAACCGACCTGCAAGAACTGCCTACAGGGCGGCCTGCCTGTACACCCAGTCCGTGGTGGGGGGCTGTGCCGAGAGCCGGAGAGCCGGTGGGGCGAGATACAAGAAGTCCGGAGCGGCAGCCGGATCGGTGCTTGTCGCCATCCCTCAAGTCCGCAAGTCAGCTTTACCCCTGCCACGAAGCTGGGGAAGGAACACCGGCGGGGCCCGCCGATCCGAGAGCGTCCTGCCCCTCGGTCAGAATCCGAAGGAGTGACACGTCCTTGCCGACATACGCGTTCCGTTGCGCGGACTGCGGTGACACCGATGCCGTCTTCCCGATGGCCTCGGTTCCCGCCTGGCTGGACTGCAGGGCGTGCGGCGGCACCGCGCGGCGGATCTTCTCCGCTCCTCACCTCGGCGCCGGCTCGTCGACCGCCATGAAGCTGTTGGACGCGACCAAGCGCACCGCGAGCGAGCCCGCTGTCGTGGAGGCGCTGCCGAGCCGTAGGACATCACCCGGGCCCGTCTCCCACAACCCCCTGCACGCCGAGCTTCCCCGTCCCTGACTACGCGTCGCCGCCCCACACCGACGAGCCGCGAAGCGGACGGCACCCATGCCCCTCTTCATGCGACAGGAGCCGACATGCCTGATGTGATCTTCCCTCTCGACTCGACCAGGCCGTTCACCGAACAAGAGCTGCTGGGCCACAACAGGTGGCATCCGGAGATCCCGGCCGCCGTCATGGTCAAGCCCGGTGAGTCCTTCCGGGTGGACTGCCGCGAGTGGTTCGACGGCGCGATCAAGAACGACGATTCGGCCGAGGACATCCTCAACGCCCCCCTCAACTCCGTGCACCGTCTGTCGGGGCCGATCGGAGTCGAGGGCGCCAAGCCTGGTGACCTCCTCGTCGTCGACATCCTCGACGTGGGACCCATCCCGCAGGAGACCGGTCCCCTGGCCGGTCAGGGCTGGGGGTATACCGGGATCTTCGCCAGAGGCAACGGCGGTGGCTTCCTCACCGAGCAGTTTCCCGACGCCTACAAGGCCGTATGGGACTTCTCCGGCGGCGTGGCCACATCCCGGCACGTACCCCACGTCTCCTTTACCGGAATCGTCCATCCCGGCCTCATGGGAACAGCGCCGAGCAAGTCACTCCTGGCCTCCTGGAACACCCGCGAGGCTGCGCTCATCGCGACCGACCCGGACCGGGTACCCCCGCTCGCACTGCCGCCACAGCCCGACTCCGCCATCCTCGGCAGCGTCCCCGCAGCCGAGTTCGACCGCATCGCCGCCCAAGCCGCGCGCACGGCACCGCCCCGCGAGAACGGCGGCAACCAGGACATCAAGAACCTGTCCAAGGGCACCCGGGTCTTCTACCCGGTGTATGTCGACGGTGCTCACCTGTCCGTCGGCGACCTGCACTTCTCGCAGGGCGACGGCGAGATCACTTTCTGCGGCGCCATCGAGATGGGCGGCTACCTCGATCTGCGCGTCGACATCATCCCCGGCGGCATGGAGACCTACGGCGTCGCCGAGAACGCCATCTTCCTGCCCGGCAACACGGACCCGCAGTACTCCCAGTGGATCGCGTTCTCCGGGACCTCCGTCACCCTCGACGGAGAACAGAAGTACCTCGACTCTCATCTCGCCTACCAGCGGGCATGCCTGCACGCGATCGACTACCTGACAACGTTCGGCTACGCCCCCGAGCAGGCATACCTCCTGCTCGGCGCAGCCCCGATCGAGGGCCGGCTCTCCGGCGTCGTGGACATCCCCAACTCCTGTGCGACGGTGTACATCCCCACGGCCATCTTCGACTTCCCCATCGCCCCCAGCATTGACGGGCCCGTGAGGATCGACCCGGGACAAGGAGCGCCAAAGGCCTCATTCTGAACGCGACGTCGAACTCTCCGCTCGGGCTGGTTCGAAAGATGCCTCCGTGGCCGCAGCATCAAGGCTCGGCCGGTTCCTAGGGCGTTGCGCAGGAACAGGGTGGCCTGGTCGATGGCTCCACGGGCGGCTTTGGACTGACTGAGCGGGTTGAGCATCATGAAGTCGTGGATTGTGCCGTCGTAGCGCACCGTAGTCACCGGAACGCCTGCTGCTCGGAGCCTGGCGGCGTAGCCTCACCCTCGTCACGCAGCACGTCGGCCTCGTCGACGACGGCGCCACCCGGTGAATCCTGCCGCCCAGGTCGTCCTTGCGCGACCACGAGCGTATCGGTCAGTGGTCAACTCGCCCCTCCGAAGTCGTGGGCCCCCACCGTGCACTCGTGCCGACCACCCGATCGGTGATTCTCAGGGCGGTCACCACGAACGGGCGAACGCCTGTCGACACACCCGCCGCCCCAGTCACGCCGGCATCACAAAGCACAAACGATGCGTTCGTTCAACGGTCACCAAGGCGCTGAAGGGTTCTCCGCCGGATCGCAACGCCATGCACCAACCACCTGAACAGGGCAAACAGCCAGTCCGTCCTGAAGCTGGATCATGCTCGCTATCGTCCGATTCCAAGACACCCGACAGCGTCAGGTACTCAGTGGAGGCCGAACGCCCCGGAGGGCTCGGTCCGCAGCATGTAGGTATCGGAGACGCTCTGCACCAGATCGTCGATGTCGTGCGCGGAAGGGGAAGCGAGGAAGACCATGCCGGTGATTTTCATGGAGTGCGCGACGTCATCGACGATGTCTCCCGGCTTGAGCACCATCGTGGTGTCGAGGACACCGGGAAGCGCGTTCGCGAAGTGCTCCGCGGTACTGAGGTCGAGGATGCGACCTGGCCTGGCCGGAAGCATGACGTTGACCACCGTTTCCTCACGGGCGTCGATGTCGATGGTGGGCGGCAGGCCGAGGGATGTCTCGATGAACGCGCGCCATAGATCGACGCCGTACTGGAGAGCTACGGACTTGACGATTCCGCCGCCTCCCGGCCTGCACGCGATCTCACCGACCAGCAGCCCTGAGGCGGTTCTGAATACCTCCAGATGCGTCACTCCCGAGCGCATTCCGAGTGCCCGGACGACGTCCTGGTGGAGACAGCGGACGGATTCCGCATCCGGATCAGACCCCGAAAGGTGGAAGGAACCGTGTATGCCTCCGCGGCCTGTGAGCACCGGTGACAGATACTCCGAAACGGACGCGAACTTCGTCGTTCCCCCGTCCACGATTCCGTCACAATGGTATTCGGCCTCAATGTCGACGAACTGCTCGGCAATCAAGGGGCAGCCGGCATCGCGCAGACCGGCGGACGCGGGCGCGCTGTAGAAGCGGGAGAAATCGGAAGCCGACTCGATGACGGCAACGTCCATTGTGCCTCCGCCGAAGCAGCGTTTGACGACGATCGGCCAGCCGAGGTTCTCGGCTGCGGCCGGGAGGCCGTCCAGACGGGGCACCATGCGAAAAGGTGTCACGGGCAGGCCCGCTTCCGCGATCTTCTGTTTCATCACGTACTTGTTGGAGAAGGCGTTGGCGACGTCGAAACCCATACCTGCGATCCCGAAGTAAGAACGCAGCAAACCGCAGACGGCGACGCCGAGTTCGGTTGGGCATAGCACCGCGTCGATGTGCCGGTCGCTCAGTATGGTAAGTGCGGTGTCCCTGACAGCTGTGAAGTCGTCGATGCTGTTCACGGTGAACACATCGACCCCCGAGGGATAGTTCCGCGCATGCGCGGGCTCAGTGATCACGGTGAGCTTGCCGATCAGACTGGACGTCAGCACTTCCGGGGGAAGCGGCCGGAAAGAGGTAATGGCGAGTACATGATTGGTCATCAGGGTCTCCGCGCCTTCGAGTCGGATGGCGGCAAGTGTGTCGCCGGACACCACACATGCAACCATGCATGCCCATCTCGACACATGTAGATGATCGGCGGCCGACGACACGTATGCCGCAGTTGCGGGACGGACGGCTTCGGTGGGGCGGGACGGACCGCGGTGAGTCCAGGGTTGCTACGCCAAGGCATTACCCCTGCTCAGCGGCGTGTAATGGGCTTTGGTCGGCGGGGGATCGGATGCCTGAGCAGCCAGTGGCGTGGTCGTTTGCCGTAGCTGACCGAGACACTCTGACGAGGCGTCATGTGTACTGACGGGTAGTCACATGAGTTGCGTAGAACACACCTTGAGGCCAATCCGCGAAACACATGTTTGACTGAGAGGCGCCTCATCCGAGGCAGGGGGCGAACCACATGTGTTGAGGACAGTCACCCCCTAGGGTGTATCAGGGAGGAAGCGGTTGAACGCGCCAGAGGGCTCCGCCGCGGCGGAGGCCGGGGGTACGCCTGCCATCTCGTTCGAAGCTGAAGACTTCTCCTTCAGCAACCCGGAGCTGTTTGTCGATCCGTACCCCATCTATCGACAGATCCGCGAACGGGAGCCCTTTCACCGTTCCCGGATGTACGGCGGTTCCTGGATCCTGTTCGCCTACGAGGACGCTGCCGCGTTGCTGCGCAGCGACAAGCTGACGAACAACCGGGCGAACCTGCCCCTCTTGGCCCTGGCGGAGAGCGAGCGGGCAGAGTTCTCGGGCTTTGTCGACTTCCTCAGGACGTGGACGGCTTTCCACGAGGGCGAGGAGCACATGCTCCGCCGGAACCGGATGGACGAGGTCTTCCGAGTTCTCACCCCGGCCGTCGTCGGCAGGGTCGTCCAGGAAGCCGCCGCCGACCTCATCGATCGATGGGGAGACCGAAGTCGTGTCGACCTGGTCGCCGACTACGCCCGTCCGCTACCCGCGATGGTCCTCACCCGGCTGATGGGCGCCCCGGAGAGTGACCACCACCTGCTCGACGAGTGGGCTGACGATCTCGCCTATCTGTTCGGCACCAACGACTTGGCCGCCGACGACGTCCGCAGGGCGCAGAAGAGTGCCGAAGCTTTCATGGCCTATTTGCAGGATTTGGCCGCCGATCTGGCACGGCTGCCCAAGTCAAGTATTCTGGCTGGCCTGTTGGCGCAGGAAGGCTCTGCCTTCAACTTCGAACTGGCGCAGGCGTGCGCCCAGTGTGTGCTTCTGATGTTCGCCGGGCTGGAACCCTCTCGGCATATCATCGGCAGTGCTGTGCTCGCGCTGGAGCAGTTCCCCGATCAGCGGAGCCTGCTTGAGGAGAATCCGCGTCTTTGGCCTTCGGCCGTCGAGGAGTTTCTGCGGTTCGATCCACCCGTGCAGTACATAGGCCGCCTCGCGGCCGAGGACTTCAGTTACCGCGGACATGAGATCCGCAAAGGTCAAGCGGTACTGCCTTTTGTGGGCTCGGCGAACCGTGACCCGAAGCAGTTCCCCGACCCCGACGTCCTTGATGTGCGCCGCCGGGCACGTCACCTCTCGATGGGGGAAGGCGTGCACCGCTGTATTGGTGCAGGAATGGTCCGCGTGCAGACCAGCATCGCCTTGCGCACCCTGCTGAGCCGCAAGCCACAGCTGCGCGTCTGCCCTGAAACCCGGCCGGTGTGGCACTCGTACTCCGGCTTCCACGGGCTCAAGTCCCTCGTTGTCTCTGTCTGACACGCCGGGCCCGGACCAGAACCGACACAGGCCCGGTCGGGCTGTTCGTCGCCCCGGAGCCACGGACAACGGCCATGCATGCCACCAAGCGACTTTCTCAAGGAGTGTGCCCCTCTCATGTGCGGTATAGCCGGATGGATCTCGTTCCGGCGCGAAGCGAGTACCGACAGCGAAACTCGGCGGATCATCGATGCCATGACCCACACGATGGCCTGCCGAGGGCCCGACGCGTCGGGCATATGGATGGACGCCCACGCCGCGCTCGGACATCGCCGGCTTGCGATCATCGACCTTGAGGGCGGCAGACAGCCGATGGCGGTGGAGCACGCCGGACGCGGCCCGCTGATCACCACGTACAGCGGTGAGATCTACAACTACCGCGAGCTGCGCGAGGAGCTGCGCGGCCATGGGCACACCTTCACCACGGACAGTGACACCGAGGTCGTCGTGCGCGCCTACGCGCAGTGGGGCGAGGACTTCACCTCCCGGCTCAACGGCATGTACGCCTTCGCCCTCTGGGATCCGCGCGAGCAGCAACTTCTGCTGGTCCGCGACCGCCTCGGCATCAAGCCGCTGTACTACCGGCCGACCGGCGACGGCGTCCTGTTCGGTTCCGAGCCGAAGGCGATCCTCGCCCACCCCTCGGTCCGCCCCGTGGTGGACAGCGAGGGCCTGGCAGAACTCCTGACCATCGCCAAGACACCCGGACACGCCATCTACCGGGACATGTACGAGGTCAAGCCCGGACACACGGTTCGGGTGCGACGAGCGGGACTGACCGAGCGACGCTACTGGGCACTGGAGGCCCGCGAGCACACCGACGACCTGCCCACGACGATCACACGGGTGCGCGAGTTGCTGGACGACATCGTCGCGCGCCAGCTCGTCGCCGACGTCCCGGTCGGCACCCTGCTGTCGGGCGGTCTGGACTCCTCGGTCATCACCGCGCTGGCCGCACGGGAGCTGCGTGAGTCCGGACGCGGCTCCGTGCGCTCGTTCGCCGTCGACTTCGCAGGCCAGGACGAGAATTTCGCCGCTGACAGTCTGCGTGGAACCCCCGACCGCCCCTATGCCCAGGCGCTCGCCCGGCACGTGAACGCCGAGCACGCCGACATCGTCCTGGACGTCGCGGACCTGACCGATCCGGTCCACCGCGCGGCCGTGCAGACCGCACGGGATGTCCCGCTCGCGGTCGGCGAGCTCGACACCTCGCTCTACCTGCTGTTCAGAGCGATCAGGGAACGATCGACTGTCGCACTGTCCGGAGAGGCCGCGGACGAGCTCTTCGGCGGTTACCGTTGGTTCCACGACGGGACCGCAGCAGCAGGTCACACGTTCCCCTGGGCGGCCGTGTTCGGCAAGCGCGGCTTCTCCGGCGACGGGAACACGGGAACCAAGGGGTCCCTGCTGGACCCGGGACTGCTGCGGAAGATCGACCCGGAGGGGTACCTCGACGCCCGGTACCGCCAGGCGCTGGCCGAGGTCCCGCAGCTGCGCACGGACACCGCCGAGGAACGCCGTATGCGCGAGATAGGCCACCTCCACCTCACGCGCCATCTGCAGTTCTGGCTCGACCGCAAAGACCGCATGAGTATGGCCACCGGGCTGGAGGTCAGAGTGCCGTACTGCGACCACCGGTTGGTGGAGTACGTGTTCAACACCCCATGGTCGATGAAGACGTTCGACGGCCGGGAGAAGTCACTGCTTCGCGCGGCTGCTGCCGATCTCCTGCCCGAGTCGGTCGCCCAGCGGGTCAAGAGCCCCTACCCGAGCAGTCAGGACCCGCGCTACCCCGAGGCGCTCCGGACGCGTCTGCGTGCGCTCCTCGCGGACCGGTCCGCGCCGGTGCATGACCTGCTCCACCTGCCCGGTGCCGAGCTGGCGGCCCGCTCGGCCGGCGAGCAGTACAGCTACAGCATGGAGTTCGTGCTGGCGCTGGACAGCTGGCTGCGTGAGTACCGGGTCGAGCTGGCGCTCTGACCCTGATCGTTCGCTCGCGCAATACCGCATCACACAGCTCGAACAGAGGAGAACATCCGTGACTACTGGGGTCATCGCCCCGGCCGGAGCGACGGACGGAATGGCGCCGGTCGTCGAGGACATGAGCGCGTGGATCATCGCTGGCGCCGTCGGGTCCGACCCCGACCGCTTTCAGCGTGAAACCGACGGCCGGACACCTGCTCAGGGCATTCAGGACGGTGTCGATGCCGAACAGTTGGGGTTCTCCCGGGTGTGGCTGTCCGAGCGCCTGAACATCAAACTTGCCGACGTGATCCTCGCGGGGGTGGCGGCACGCACGACGCGGTTGGGTATCGGCACCGGGGCCATCGTCCCGACCACCCGCCAGCCCTGGGCCGCCGCCTCGCTCGGGGCGACCATGCACGCTGCCTTCGGCGAGCGCTTCGTCCTGGGGCTCGGCCGTGGGGAGGGGGATGCCCTCAGAGGAATGGGCATCAAGGTTGCGACCTTCCAGGCCATGGTCGACTACATCAGCATCTATCGGCGCCTGTGGGCCGGTGAGACGGTCCACTACGACGGCCCGGCAGGTCGCTTCGACAACCTCCGTTTCTCCCACACCTATCACGGCGCCCCGCCGCAGATCTGGCTCGCGGGCATGGCCAAGAACAAGGGGGCCGAGGTCATCGCCCGGGCCTGCGACGGTGTTCTGCTGCCTCCGATGTTCACACCCGAGGCCACCCGCAAGGCGGTCAGACGCATCCGCGAAGCATGCGAGAGGATCGACCGCGATCCCGCCAGTGTCCGAGTCTGTGTTCCAGTCATCACCGCGCCCGATATGGACGAGGAGGAGGCAATCTCCATCTCCGCCGGTCGGCTGGTGAACTATCTGCAGTTCCGCTACTACGGCGACATGCTCGCTGCCGAGAACGGCTGGTCCCCCGAACCGATCGAGCGCCTGCGTAACCACGAACAGTTCCGGGGCCTGGATCGTGCAGCCGGCCACGCCTTCCATCGGCACGAGATGTTGGGCCCCGCCGCCGAGCTGCCCTGGGAGTGGGTGAAGAACAGCTCGGCGATCGGGACCGTCGCCGAATGCGTCGAGCAGTTGCAGCGTTACCGCGACGCGGGCGCCGACGAAGTGGCCACCTATGGGTCGACTCCTATGCAGAACGCCTCGCTGATCGCGGCCTGGCGGGACAGGAGCCGGCCATGACCCGGGCCGGACATCACGCTGACGGCGGCCGACCGCTTGCCGCACCGTCGGTGTCGCCGCCCCGGCGGTCTCTGGGGCAGTCCGAGTCCATGACGGCCTTGATCGCCGAAAGGCTTGAGGACCTGACCCCGACGTGGTTCACCCGCGTCCTGCGCGAGGCAGGCACCATCGGTCCCGGGACGGCTGTCACGTCGGTCGACGCCCAGCAGATCGGGACCGGTCAGCTCGGTTCCGTCACCCGCGTGGCCCTCACCTACGACGGCCCGGCGAACGCCCCCGCCACGCTGGTCGTCAAGCAGCCTTCCCTCGACGAGGGCAGCCGTCGGGTGGGTGTGACCATGGGTGTCTACCGCTCCGAACTCCGCTTCTACGAGCAGCTCGCCCCCCTTGTCAGCTTGCGCACGCCTGCATTGCACTGGGGAGCGCTGGAAGACGATACCGGGCGATTCACCATGGTCCTCGATGATCTCGCGCCCACCTCCACGGCGGGCGACATGATGGAAGGCGCGACAGCCGGGCAGGCCGCCCTGGCGATCAGCGAACTGGTCGGTCTGCAAGCCCCTCTGTGGGACCATCCGCTCCTGTACCAGCTGCCGTGGCTGGACCTCGGCGGCATGCGCAAGCTGTTCGAAGAGGTGCCCGGCGCGGTCGAGGAGTTCGTGAACCGGTTCGGGGAACGGTTGGACAGTCGCCACATCGCTCTCGTCGAAGCCTTGGGGCCACGATCTCCGCATGCCTTCGAGGCCGTCTGGAAACCGCCGTTCGTCGTCGCCCACTGCGATTACCGTCTGGACAACATGCTGTTCGGCAAGGTGTCATCGGCGCCTTCGCTGACGGTCGTCGACTGGCAGACCACCTGTCCGGGCCCACCGGGCCTCGACGCGGCCGTCTTCCTCGCCTCCAGCGTCGACACCGAGACACGGCGCACCATCGAGAGCGGCTTGCTCGACGCCTATGCCGATGGGCTGAAGGAAGCGGGCATACGGGACTTCGGCTTTGCGGACGCGTGGGAGAGCTATCGCGCGGCGTCCCTCTCGCCGTTCCTGCTCACCATCTTCACATCGGTAACGCTGGAACGGACGGAACGGGGTGACGAGATGTGGACGCGGCTCATACGCGGCGCCGCGGACCTCGTCCTGGACACGGAAGCCGCACGCCTGCTCGACTGAGAGGAGGTCCGTCCGCTGCTGGAAGTCCTGCGGCCGACGGCTCACCGCCGTGCCGTCTGACGGTGGGACACACTCCGCATGGCGGAAGCGAGCCGTCCGAACTTTCGAATTGCGGTGCGAGCAGTCCCAGCCCGGGAGCGGCCCCGCTGCGACCGGGCCACGGGGACGCGCGGGAGCACTTCTGGCCCGAAGCCGGTGGCGATCTTCCGGGTGAGCCGCTGCTGTCCCATTATTCGGCGCAGCTTCGAGCAGGCCTCGGCGAGACCCGCCTCGTTGCGCCAGACCGCGCGGACCAGGGCGGCCATGTCGTCAGCAGTCGCGCTGCTGATCCGCCCCGGTCGCATCCCCGGCGACGCCAGTACCCGCTGCCATATCGCCTTGCCCTCCTCCGGCTGTATGGCGTCCCGGACCGCGTCGGCCATCGCGTCCCAGCCGGCGAATCCGGCGTCGCGGGCCGCGCTGTCGAACTCATGCTGGATCGTGTCCGGCAGGTGGAAGCCGGTGAAGCCGAGCGCGGCGAGGCGCGCCTTGACCTGTTCGATGCCGACCCGGCGGATCAGCACGTCGGCCGCGGTGTTGTCGCTGATGGTCAGCATCAGCCGGGCGACATCCCGCAGCGAGATCTCCACCGGGTCCTCGGTGATGCAGAGCCCCCCCGCCCAGCGACGCTTCGACCGGCGAGACCACCACTCGCTCGGTGGGGTCCAGTTCTTCCTCCGCTGCCTGGCAGAAGAACGCCAGGCCGATGGTGATCTTGAATGTGGAGGCCGCCACCGCGAGCTCTCCACCCGCCACCGATAGTCGCCCCGGTCCGTCGATCTCCAGCGCGCTCAGGCTTCCCCGGCAGTCGCCGGCCGCGAACACCTCGGCAATCGTCTCTTCGATCATCCGTTCACCGCGGCACCCGGCGACCGTGCCGGGCAGGGTGTTCACCGTGAGCGTGTCCGCTGTCGGCGTCATGGGCCGCGGAACCATGGTTCACGCTCGGCTCGCTTCAGCGCGAAGGCGTGCTTCAGGGCTGTTGGGAGGTCACTTCATTCTGCTGGACCACTGGTTCGCCCCACCCGGACCTCTGGACGCCACCGCACCGGATCTATGTCCCGACGAGGGACCAGAGAGGGGGCCCAGCCGAGCCCCACCCGCCCCAACAGCCCTGCTGGCCGAAGGCGTAACGGGCCATCCGCCCCTGGCTCACCCCCTGTGGGGTGCCATAACTCTCGTACCTGCTTCGACCTGGACTTCGAGGCCCGCCTCTGCTCATGGCATGTTCGAGCTCCGTGGTGCTCCGCATGGTCTATCTCGCCTTTGCCCGCCTCCTCGGGCTGCTCCTCCTGCTCTCCTGTTCCCAACGAGCCAAGGGCGTCGAGCTGCTGGCGCTGCGCCACGAAGTCGCGGTGCCGAGCCCAGGGCTCCGTCAAGTTCCGTGATTGCGTGGAGGGTTGGCGATCAGCTGGTAGGGGCGGACAGCAGAGCAGGCACGGGGGTTCGTGATCATTGTGGTGTCGAAGCCAGATGATCACGAGAATGTCCCGTGCCTGCTGTTGCATCTTCCCCTATCCCTGCCGTGCTGGAGAAACTGGGGCCGCTGGATGCGGACCGGATCGCTGACCTGCGTCCCTACCTCGAATCGGTTCCGGATCCGCGCTCATGCCGGGGCCGGTGGTACTCGCTGACGGGTGATCTTGCTGGTGTGTGCCTGCGCGGCCGTATGCGGCGCGAAGAGCATCGACCAGCTCGCCGAGTTCGGTGAGCGGGCCACGAACTCGCTGCTGGCATCCTCGGGGTACGCCGTCACCTGCTCGGCTGGCGGCGCGGCCCCAAGCCGGTCACTCTCGGACGCGTCCTTCAGGCACTTGACGGCGACGCCCTGGACCAGGCTGTGGGCGCCTACCTGGCCGACCGGCACCGCATCACCGCGTCCGCGGACGTGCCCGAGGCCCGATCGCGGCAGGTCATCGCCGTGGACGGCAAGGCCATCAAGGGCTCAGGCCGCCTGGCCGCGCCGCGCCGTCACCTGCTCTCGGCGGTCACCCACGACCGCGCCGCCACGATCGCCCAGGTCGAAGTCGGTGCGAAGACCAACGAAGTGCGCCACTTCAAGCCCCTGCTGGCGCCACTCGACCTCGCCGACACCGTCGTCACCTTCGATGCCCTCCACTCGGTGAAGGCCAACATCACCTGGCTGATCGAGACGAAGAAGACGCCGGCACCGCACCCCGCGCCATGGCCACCATCCGCAACCTCGTCATCGGCACCCTGAAGATCCTCGGAGCCGACAACATCGCCAAGACCACCCGAGCCATCGGCCACGAACCCGAACGAGCACTCGCCATCCTGGGCATCACCAACAACCAGGACACGGAACTTGACCAAGCCCTGGATCCATGGCGGTTCTGTCCGGGGCGTAAGGTGGCTGGAATTCGCAGTTTCCGCTGCGCAAGGTTCACCTCCCCGGGACTCCGGGGCAACTGCCGTCGAAGACACGTCCGGTGCTGAAGAACTCCACCGCCCTGCTCCCGCAGGACGTCTGCGACAGCGAGCCGTGCACACCGTCCTCGACGGTCAGCAGCGCACCGCCGACACGTGCCCGCATGTCCCGCGCCCAGCGGTAGGGGGTGACCGTCTCGAAGCGGTGCCCCACGAGCTGCAACGCGCTGGTGCTGCGCTTCAGCCGCCAGGGCTGCGCGGCCGACGGCCAGCCGGCGCACCAGTACTGGTAGCCGGCCTCCCAGCTGAACAGGGGAGAGGCCGCGAGACGCTGCCGGTCCTGGCGCCACAGCGTCCCCTCGCCGGGGTCCGCGCCCTGGTCGTTGCAGAGCACCGAGATCTGCGCGAGCAGTCCGGCGGTGTCGGAGTCCTCAAGACCCGCGCTCCTGCGGGCGTTCTCGTCGTCGTCGCCCACCAGCGGCGGGACGCCGCCGTCGCGCAGCGCCACGACGGTGGCCGCCATGTCCGGCCACAGGCCGCGCGGGTAGCTCATGATGCCCCGCAGCCGCCCGCCGGTGAAGTTCACCGAACGGCCGTCGGGCAGGGCGATCGTACGGGGGTGCCCGTCCAGGTGCCGTGCCAGCCGCACCACCGTGCGCGTCACCGCCGCCGGGGTCCGGCCCAGGCGGTCGCGGCCGTCCCGGTCGGCAGTCCAGCGGGCGAACCGCGCGAAGTTCGCGTCGGCGGCGGCGACCGGGCCGTCGTTCATGGTCCGCATGCTGAAGTCGGGCGGCATGACGGAGTCCAGCAGCATGCGGTCGACATGGCGGTCGTAGCGGCTGCGGTAGACGGCGCCGAGCGCGGTGCCCCACGAGATGCCGTAGAAACTGATCTTCTCCTCGCCGAGGGCGATCCGGATCCGGTCCATGTCCCTGGCCATGACGGTGGTGGAGAGGTTCCCGATGAACTCGGGGTCGTACCCGGCGCAGCGCCGGTTGTAGCGGGCGGTCTGCCGGTAGCCCTGGGCGAACTGCTCGTGTTCGCTCGCCTTCGGGTCCGGATCGGGCCCGTCCTCGGGGCTCGAAGCGCACTCCTTGCCCTCGCTGAACCCGATGCCACGCGGGTCGAACCCGATGAGGTCGTGGTCCACCCCGATTCCGGCGACGGTCGTCTCGCTCATGATCCTCGGCATCTCCAGGCCGGGGTTTCCCGGACCGCCGGGATTGATCAGCAGGACGCCTTTGCGCTTCCGCGGAGCGCTGGCCTTGCTCCGGCTGACCATGAGGCGGACCTGTCGGCCCTGGGGGCGGGCGTAGTCCAACGGGACGGCGACGGTGGCGCATTCGCTGCGCCCGTCCTTCTGGTCCCAGTCGTGGACGAGGGCGCGGCAGGGTTTCCAGGACAGGTGCGAGTGGTCGGTGGTGGCCGCCGCCGTCGGTGCCGCGGACGCCACCACCAGGGCGGAGGCGAGGGCCAGCAGGGTACGCGTCGGTTTCCTGGTACCGGTCATGGGTGGGGGCCGCCCTTCGTCGTGGCGCCGGTCGTGGAGGGGATGCGGCTCCACGATCCCGGCGGGCCACCGCGCGGCGCATCGGCCGAAAGGCCGGAGAACCGAGCGCTCCGGAGGGCGGGGGTCGTACTTTCGGTGGGGGCTCAAGGGCGGGGGAGAACGCCGGGTGCCCGCCCCCGGGACGGGGACGGGCACCTTTTACGGTTCTTCGTAGCTCCTGACAGCCTTACCGGTGGTCAGGCCCGCTTCGCTGAGGCCGTCGAAGTCGTCGTCGGCAGGCTCCCTTCTGCTGTTCGGAACCGCCGCAGGTCCAGATCTGCAGCTCGGTGCCGTTGGCGGAGCTGGCGTCGGTGGCGTCCAGGCAGCGGCCGGACAGGGTGTTGACGAGGCTGCTGTTGGCGCCCGTCGTCCACTTCTGCCCGTTGCTTCCGTTGCACACCTGGAGCGTCACCGCGGTGCCGCTGGCGGTGGCGTTGTTCGCGACGCCCACACAGCTGCCGAGGACCTGCACACTGCCGTCGGCGGCGACGGACCAGTCCTGTGAGATCCCCGTGCCGCAGGTGTTCAACTGGAGCGCGGTGGCGGCGGCGTTGGTGGAACCTGACCCGTTCAGGCCGACGCACTTGCCGCCGAGGCCCGTGACGTGCCCGGTGGGTACACCGGCGGGCAGTTGCCAGCGCTGGTTGTCGGAGACGGCGCAGGCCCAGATCTGCAACGGGGTGCCGTTGGCGGAGCTGGGGCCGGTGGCGTCGAGGCAGGTGCCCGACTTCTTGCTGACCAGACCGCGGTTGGCGGCCCAGGTCCACTGCTGGTCGGTGGAAGAGGCGTTGCAGTCGGCCAGGAGGGCCTTGGTGCCGTCGGCGACGGCACCGCTCTTGAGCGCGACGCACTTGCCGGTCGTGTCGTTGACGAGAGTGCCGTCGGCGTCGGCGTGCCACTTCTGGACGGCGGAGCCGTCACAGATCTGCAGGACCACCTGGCTGCCGTTGCCGGACGCGGCGCCGCTGTCGGGCGTCATGCACCGTGACTCGAACAGCCGCATGGTGGCGTCCGACGCGACCCGCCACTGCTGGGAGTCGGAGGAGCCACAGGTGTTCAGCACCAGGGCGGTGCCCGGCGTCTGGCTGCCGCCGTCGCTGTCTGCACACATACCGGCGATGCCGGTGAGATGCCCCTGCGGACCGGCCGGGGTGGTGGGCAGGTCGAACTTCTGCCCTGCGGTGGCCGTGTTGCAGGTCGCGGTGGCCAGGGCGATACCCGGCGTGGTCGACGAGCCCTTGATCTCGGCGCACAGGCCGGAGGCCTGGTTGACGAGCGTGCGGTTCGAAGTGGCCTTCCACTGCTGGGCGGTGGAGCCGTCACAGGCCGCCAGCACCAGCGCGGTGCCGGACGAGCCGCTCTTGCCCGCGGGCATCACGCACTTGCCCTGCACCCACAGCGCCCCGTCCCGGCCCGCGATCCGCACCTGCGAGGCACCGCCGTCACACGTCTGGGTCTGCACGGCCGTACCGTTGGCGAGCCCGGAGGCGTGGCCGACGCAGAGTCCGCCGACCGCGGTGAGCGCGCCCACCGGACCGGCCGGGGCGGGCGAGGCCGGGAAGTCGAGGCCGATCTGCGTCTTGCCCAGGTGCTCGGGCAGCTCCGCCGCCGTACCGCTGACCTTCTGGAACGTCAGCGAGTTGACCGGCGCGGACTTGCGCTGGATCAGGTAGTCGTGCCCGGCCTTGGCGGGGATGGTGAACTGCGCGGCCGTGGAGTACGCCACGACCGTCGAGCCGTCCGCCGCGTCCACGACGCCGACCGACTCGCCGGGCCACGGGTTGCGGGTGACGAAGGAGGCTGCCGAACCGGCCTCCAGCGCGACGGTGACCGGGAGGCCGTTCCGTGTCTGTACGTCCACCTTGGCGTTGTCGTGCATGGTCACCGTGCCGTCGACGTCCCAGTCCGACGGGACCGCCGGGGCGACACGCAGCACGTCGTCGTAGTCCTGCACCAGCGCCTCCTTGACACCGGCGGCGATCACGCCGACCGTTTCGCTGTACGGCTCGCGGCCGGTCAGCACGTTGTTGTTGCTGGTCAGGCCCGAGGGATAGAGCTGGTTGGTGACGTTGAACAGCAGGCCGGCCTTGACCGCGTCGGCCTTGCCCAGGCGGGCGCCTGGAGCGCGGCGAAGCTCCAGTTGGCGTCATTGGGCCAGCGCCGGTTGTCGTAGATGCGCACCGCGAGGCCGTGCAGCCCGCCCGAGTCGGTGATCAGGCCGTAGGGCCACACCGGCTCCAGGTCCAGGTTCTCGGAGTTGTGGGTCACGGTGGCCGGCTCGGCCGACAGCGCGATCACGTCGTCGCCCGCGGCGTCCGACGAGGAGGTGAGGACCTTGGTGTGGGTCGCGGCGTCCGTACGTGGCAGCGGCGGCAACTTGGCCTGCGCGGCCATAAGTTGTGTCTGGAGGCCGGTGTCGGTGCCGAGCGCCTTCGTCGCGGAGACGATCACCGGGAACAGTGCCTGCATGGCGGCGATGTCGGTGACCGGGTCGCTGACGTTCCACTGGGGCTCGTGCGCGTTGGCCTTCGTGTGCAGCAGGCCGTCGCTGCCGGTCGTGGCGTACGACAGCAGGAACTGCGCGCTGGACTTCATCAGCGGGTAACTCTCCCGCAGGAACGGCAGGTCACCGCTGGTGCGGTACTGCTGCCACAGCGCCAGCGACACCTCGGCGCCGGTGGTGATCGTCTGCGCGTTGTACGACGTCAGGCTCGCCTCGCAGGAGGCGTTGCCCGTGCCGGAGTCGATGTAGCCGTTGTCGTTGAACCGCATCGTCTCCGGGACGCAGGCGCCGGTATGTCCCGGCATGTGGTCCTTCGTCCACGCCTCGATGTTCGCGAGGCTGGAGGTGTAGAGGTCGTAGAACGGCGTGTTCAGGTCGGAGACGCCCGAGCTGAGGTTGGCGGCGGCCTGCATACGCAGGTTCCACCACCAGTAGTCGCGCGGCGACCAGTCGTGCTCGTCGCGGGTGAAGGAGAACAGGTCCGCGACACCGGCCTGGGCACCGGGCAGGGAACCCCGGTTGCTCGCGGCCGGCTGGTAGAGGAAGACCGTCCGCAGGTTCTCCACGTAGGAGCCCGTGCCGTCGGCCGACTCTATCTTCACCGGGTTCGTCCGGTCCCAGAAGTCGTGCCACCAGGCGGTGTGCGGGGACTTCAGGCTCGCGGACGAGACGGTGGCGTCGCTGCCCGGGTACGACGTGGCCGTCGCGCCCGCGTCGCCGCCCGTCCAGTGCGGCGCGGCGACGACGACCCGGAACGAGCCGTCGGCCGCCGGGTTGAAGGCGACCTGCACACTGTCGCCGTCCGTCACCGAGGAGGTGACGTTGCGTCCGCCGGCCGTGATTCCGAGCAGGGTGGCGAAGGTGTCTCCGCTGCTGCCGGCCCCGTCGGGTCGGTGTTCGCCCGCCCGAGCACCACGTCGGAGCGGTGAACGACGGCGGAACGGTCCACCTGGAAGGCGCCGTTCTGCCACGCCGTCGGGTCCGCCTGGGCGGCCGCCGCCTGCTGCGCGGCCGCCGGGGCGGCGAGCGCGGTCGGGGCGGTGAGTCCGAGGGCCAGGGCGGTCACGGCACCGGCCGTGAGCGCGCCCCAGCCGGGTCTGTGTCTGTGCATCGGTTCCTTCGCATCGTGTACGGGGTGATGCCAAGTTCACCTCGGGCCGGCCGTTGGCCGAATACTGCACAAGTGGCTCCTTGACAGAGGCACCTGACCCGAGGATGCTCGTCACCTGTTAGGACAGTGACGCATGGTGGGTGTGTGCACATGTGTCTCGCACGTTCCGGATAGAACACCAGGAAGCGACATGATCAGCAGACGGCGACTGACCCAGGCCATGACGGCGACGGCGGCGATGGCGGGAGTGTCCGGTCTGGCCGGCGCGGGCCAGGCCTCGGCACTCACCGGCGCCCCGGCCGCCCAGGCCGCGGCCGGGCGGACCCCGCACGGCCTCGGGCCCGTCCGGCACATCCGCACCGGCCTCCTCGACATCGCCTACCACGACGTCGGCCCGGCGCACGGCAAGCCTGTGCTCCTCCTGCACGGCTGGCCCTTCAGCCCGGTCGGCTCCTACGCTGAGGTGGCGCCCGCGCTCGCCCGCCGCGGCTACCGCTGCTACATCCCCTATCTGCGCGGCCACGGTGAGACGCGCTTCCGCCATGCGGACACCTTCCGCTCCGGCGAGCAGGCGGCGCTCGGCCAGGACCTGATCGACTTCATGGACGCGCTGCGCATCCCGCGGGCCACGTTCGCCGGCTACGACTGGGGCGGCCGGGCCGGTGACGTCGCCGCGGCGCTGTGGCCGGAGCGCTGCACCGGACTGGTCTCCGTCAACGGCTACCTCATCCAGAACCTCGCCGTCGCCCAGGAGCCGATCGCACCCGCGCTGGAGGAGGGCTACTGGTACTTCTTCTACTTCACCACCGAGCGCGGCCTCAAGGGCCTCCAGCGCAACCGCGAGGACCTCGCCCGCGTCGTCTGGCACCGCAACTCGCCCCAGTGGCAGTTCACCGAGGCCGAGTTCGAGGAGGCGGCGCGACTGTGGGGCAACCCGGACTACGTCGACGTGGTGATCCACAGCTACCGCCACCGCCTGGCCGCCGCCCCTGGCGACCCCCGTTACGCCGAGTTGGAGCGGCGGCTCCTGGAGCTGCCGAAGATCACCGTCCCCGCCGTCACCCTGGACGGCCAGGCCGACGGTGTCATCCCGCCGACCGACGGAAGCGGCTACGCGGCGCACTTCACGGGCCCCTGGACCCACCACATCGTCCCGAACGCCGGCCACAACCTCCCCCAGGAACAGCCCGAGGCGTTCACCTCGGCGATCCTCGAAGCCGACGCCATGGCCTGACCGCCTCCACTGCCTTTTGGGGCCGCCGCGTCGCCCCCCGGCGCGGCGGCCCACCGGCGTCCTCCTCAGGGCTCCGTCAAGTTCCGTGCCTCCTCCCGCTCCGCCCCTACCAGCTGATCGCCAACCCTCCACGCAATCACGGAACTTGACGGAGCCCTGTGCCGAGCCGGGGTCGAAGCAGGTACGAGACTTTTGGAACCCCACAGGCACCATCGATGGTCGGCGCCCCGGTGGGGAATCGTGACCACGCGGTTGGGGAATTACGTGACCGCCGAAACCGAACATCCAACCGGCGAGGGCAAGCTGTATCTGTGCGCGGTCAAGGACGTGTTCTCGGGCCGCATCGTGGGCCATTCCATCGACTCCCGGATGAAGTTCTGCCTCGCGGTGAACGCGCTGGAATCCGCCGTCGCCCGCCGTGGCCAGGTGGCCGACACGTTCGGTGCGGGACGCGGAGCTCAAGGAGCTGATCAGCCAGGTCCACACCGCCAACTACCGTGTCTACGGGGCCCGGAAGATCTGGCGCGAGCTGAACCGGCAGGGACATGCGGTGGCCCGCTGCACCGTCGAGCGCCTGATGCGCGAGATGGGCATCCAGGGTGCGGTCCGCGGCAAGCGCGTGATCACCACGCTGCCCGGCGGGCAGGTCGAGCGGGCCCCTGACCGTCTTGACCGCGACTTCATCGCCGACGCCCCCAACCGGTGCTGGGTCGCGGATTTCACCCCTGTGAAGACTTGGTCGGCGACCGTCTGCATCGCGTTCGTCGTGGACACCTTCTCCCGTCGGATCGTCGGCTGGTCGGCCGCCACCGTGAAGGAGACCGTCTTCGTCCTGGACGCTCTGGAGATGGCAATCTGGCAACGCGACCGCGACCAACACCTCATCCGGTCGGGTGAGTTGATCCATCACTCGGACGCCGGGTCGCAATACACATCGTTCAAGCTCGCCGAACACCTGGACGCCGCCGGCATCGCCGCCTCCGTCGGCTCGGTCGGCGACGCCTACGACAACGCCCTGACGGAATCGGCGATTGGCCTGTACAAAACCGAGTTGATCAAACCCCAGCGGCCCTGGAAGACACTCTCCCAGGTCGAGCTGGCCACCGCCGAATGGGTCGACTGGTACAACCACCGCCGACTCCACGGTGAGACAGGGCACATCCCGCCCGTCGAGTACGAAGCCAGCTACTACACGGAACTCACGAAACCCCAGGTCACAACCACAATCTGAGATCTCTACCGAACCCGGGGCAGTTCAGGATGCCGTGTTCCTTGAGGATGCTCCACACGGTGGAAGCGGCGACCTTGACGTCGGGCGCGGCGAGTTCCCCGTGCACGCTCCTGTAGCCCCATTGTGGGTTCTCTCGCACGAGGCGCAGGACCAGGGCGCGGATGGAGCGGACGGTGCGGGGCCGGCCCCGGCGCTTGGGGCGGGAGGCCTCGGCGTGGCGTCGGCGCAGGATCTCGTGGTGCCAGCGCAGCACAGTGTCAGCGGAGACGATCAAATGGATCTGACGAAGCCGCACCCGGGGGAGGCGGTGCAGCAGTGCGGTGAGCAGCCCGGTCGGGCCAGGTCAGATGTGGCATTCCTACTTGCCGCTGCAGCACGAGGAGTTGGTCGCGCAGCGCCAGGATCTCCAGATCCTTCTCCCGATCGCCCCACGGGGACAGCCGTATGAAGCTGAAGGCGGTCGACAGGGCGAGATACGGCAGTCGCAACAGCACAGTCGAGCATCCTCGCAGTCGGCCCAGACGGGCTCCAAGAAGCCCCCCCGCGCCAAAGGCTGACGCATCAGCTGCACACCGCTGACCCCCGGTCATGCCTGTGACCAGCGCGGATGCAATATTCGCCACGTACAAGGTCCGCGCCACGCAGCGATCGGGCGGCCGCCGCCGCGACCACGGTGGCGGTGTCCACGGCGGCGGGCAGCCGCAGGATGAGATGGAGGCCGGCTGCAAGAGGGGCGGCAGCGGTCAGACGGACGGCGGGTGACGTTCCCGCACGATCCCGTTGTCCCAGGCCCAGGCGGCGATCTCGACACGGTTGCGGACGCCCAGCTTGTCCTTCGTGTTGGCCAGGTGCGTCTTGACGGTGCCCAGGGACAGGTACAACTCGTCGCAGATCTCCTGGTTGGTGCGTCCGACCGAAAGAAGCTTTACCACGTCGAGTTCGCGCTCGGAGAGGGTGTGCGGCACGGTACGGCGCGGTTGCTGTTCGGTGAGGTGTCTGAGCAGACGGACCGTGACGGCGGGTGAGACGAGGGCGTCGCCGCGGGCGGCGGACCGCACGGCCTCGATGAGGAGGGTTGAGGGGGCGTCCTTGAGCAGGAAGCCGCAGGCGCCGTTGCGCAGGGCCGTGTAGGCGTAGTCGTCCTGGTCGAAGGTGGTCACGACGACCACTCGCAGCGGGTCGGTGACGCCCGGTCCGGCGAGGGCACGGGTGACCTCCAGGCCGTCCAGCGCGGGCATGCGGACGTCGACGAGGCAGACGTCCGGGCGTAACCTGCGGGCGAGTTCCACGCAGGTGGCGCCTTCCGCCGCTTCGCCGACCACCTCCAGGTCGTCCTGGGTTCCCAGGATCAGCCGGAAGCCCGTACGGACCATCTCCTGGTCGTCCGCGATCAGCACGCGGGTCCTGGCACCGAGGGGCCTGTTCACAGCGTCGGCACCCTTCATGACGATGATCCTTCCACAGGAAGCAGGAGCGGGAAGAGTGCGGTCACGCTCCAGCCCCCGTCCGGTGTCCTGCCGGTGGTGAGGGTGCCTTCCACGGCGGCGACGCGTTCGTGCAGGCCCACCAGGCCGAAGCCGCCGCGGCCCCCGGTGGGAACGGCGGAACGCGCCGACGGTGCAGCGTTGCGCACCTGAACCCGCAGCCGACGGTCCTCGCCGTGCCGGTCGAGGTCCAGATGGACGGCGGTGTCCGCACCGGGAGCATGCCGGCGGACGTTCGTCAGGGCCTCCTGCACCACACGGTGGACGGAGGTCTCCACTTCGGGGGCCAGCCGGGCTCCTCGCACCTCCGGCGCGGCGTCCAGCCTCGCCGCGACGTCCTGATCGGAGAACGCGGATACGAGACGCTCCAGTTCGGTGAGTATCTCGCCCGGCCGGGCGGCGGGGTGGTCTTCCTCGCGCAGCACCCGCACCAGCCGGCGCATGGAGTCCAGGGTCTCCGAGCCGGCCCGGGAGATGCCCTCCAGCAGCGGTCTGACCTGATCGGCCTGGCTCTCCTGAATGATCAGGGCGGCGTTCGCGTGCACGATGATGCCGGTGACGTGGTGGGCGACGAAATCGTGCAGATCCCGGGCGAGTTCCATGCGCTCGTTGTGGCGCACCTGGGTCACGGCCCGGGCCCGCCGGGCGTCCAGCAGGCGCAGGTAGCAGCCCAGGCCCACGGCGCCGCCGACCATGAAGGTCAGGAGGAAGGAGAGCGAGAGCGCGTCGTAGCCGGTGATGCCGCGCAGGGGCAGGACGATCACCGCGGCGCTCAGGGCTGCCGACAGGACCACCGCGGCGGCCGGCCGGGGTATCCGGCGTGCGGTGCGCACCAGCAGGCCCATCAGGGCCGCGTTCTCCAGCAGCCCCCAGGAGAACTCCAGCGGTGCCCTGTCGAGGAGCGCGGCCGTCAGTGCCAGCGATCCCAGGGCCGCGATAGCGGCCCGCACCTCGGGGCCAGGGCCCTGGAAGGGCAGGAAGAGGGCGAGTGCGGTGAGGATGCCGAAGCACAGCGTCAGCAGTTGCAGCAGCCCGCCGTCGAGGGTGCCGGCCAGGACGGGGCGCGCGATGTCCACCAGCAACAGCAGTGTCAGGCCGGCCACGAGCAGGCAGGTGAGCAGCCGCCGCACGGCGGGAGTGAGCGGAGTGTCAGGTTCCACAGCATGCAGGGTACGGAGCCGGGCAGCGGATCGGCCCGCGGGCCCGGCGGCAACGAGTGGCCACCCGCGCCGCCGTGACACGGGGTTCACGACCGCCAGTCGGGGTGGCCTGGCATCTCGGGGACCTTCTCGCCGTACAGCCAGGAGCGGAGAAACGCGCTCAGGTCCTGGCCGGTGACGCGGCCGGCGAGACGGATGTAGTCCTCGGTGCCGGCGACGCCGTCCTGGTACTGCCGGACCCAGGCGCTCTCGATGCGCTGGAAGGCGGCCTCCCCGACCTTCTCCCGAAGGGCGTACAGCGTCAGCGCGCCACCCTGGTAGGCGTTCCAGCCGTAGGGTGCCATCGTCCGGGGCTTGACGGCGTCGGGACGGGGCGCGGCGATGGGACCTTCCTCGCCGAGGTGGGTGTTGATCTCCTGGTACAGCTCGCGCATCGACTTCTCCACGCTGGTGCCGTACGCCTTGGCTCCCCACAGGCTCTGGTAGTAGACGGCGTGGCCTTCGTTGAGCCACAGGTCGCTCCAGCGGCGCGGGGAGACGCTGTTGCCGAAGTACTCGTGGGACATCTCGTGCGCCACGATGGCGTCCGTGCCGTTGTCCTGGTATGCCTGCGGGGTCAGCGTCTCCGCGGCCAGCAGGGTCAGGGACTGGGTTTCCAACTCGCCGCCCAGCGGGGAGGCGTAGACGCCGTA
This sequence comes from Streptomyces sp. NPDC006012, assembly GCF_042871185.1. Taxonomy (NCBI): domain Bacteria; kingdom Bacillati; phylum Actinomycetota; class Actinomycetes; order Kitasatosporales; family Streptomycetaceae; genus Streptomyces; species Streptomyces sp. NPDC006012. The sequence continues at coordinate 196,445 of NZ_JBIAIE010000013.1, read as the reverse complement.
GGTGCGCAGCGGGAAGCTGCCCCGGCCCAGGTGCTGTTCCAGGAACCGCATGACCTCGGGAACGGTTTTGTTCAGTTGCGGTTCGATGGCGTGCGCCTGCCGCCGGGGGAGCGCGTAGCGCAACGTGGTGCCGTGCGGACCGCCGTGGCGGACGACGGAGAAGGGACCGACACCGATCTGGAGCAGTTCGGGGGCAAGCCTTTGGCGGCTTTCGAAGGTGCGGGTGGTGTCCGCGCCGTGCTGACGGGTGGCGGTGAGTTCGCCGTTGGCGATGGAGTTCAGGCGGTACGGCGCCGTGACGGTGATGGTGGCGGGTGCCTTCTGGGCGGGGTGGTCGGCCAGGGCGGCGATGCGGTGAGCCCCGGAGGGCTGGCTGCTGGTCTGGATCCACGAGCCGTACCGGACCATGCCGTAGGCCCCGCCGACGCCGAGTTTCGTCACCTGCTGGGTGTCCGCTACGGGTGCCTGGACCTGGACCCGTACGGTGAACCGTTCTCCGCGCTGCAGCGGCATTGCGGGTGTCACCCGTAGTTCCTCGCCGGTCCGTGACCAGCGGGCCGGACGGCCGTCGACGGTCACCTCGCGGACGGTGGTGCCGGCGAGGTCCAGGTCGAACCGGCTGAGGGCCTGGGTGGCACGGGCCCGGACGGTGGAGAGGGCGGTGTAGTGCTTGAGGTCCTTCGCGAAGCGCAGGTTCAGCGCGTAGTGGCCGACCTGATAGCCGCCGTTGCCGAGCCCGGGGTGGATCGGGTCGCCGATTCCCGCGGCGCCGGGGCGGGGCGGGTTCGGGGCGTGAGCGGCCTCGGCCGGGGCACACGCCGTCAGGCCGAGCACGACGGCGGCAAGTGCTGCCGCACTCCTGGGAGTCGAGATGTTCCGTGGCATGGGGGAAGCCTCGCCCCCGTCGCCGGACCCTGGGATCGGCCGCGCGGCCGGTTCTCCGGGTCGGCCATCGGCCGGCAGGCCGACGGCCGGAACGCGATGCCCGGCGGCTCGGGCACGGACCGCAGACTCGGGCTGTCCTTCGCGGGCGCGGGCGTGCCGCATCGACCGCGTATCCGGTGGGGAGTACCCCGACGGTCGAAGGAGCGTACAGCCGCCGTCGATTGGGGTCCCTGTGCGGTTCCAAAAGTCCCGTACGTGCGCTGAGCGGGGGTTACGCTGCCTTGTGGGGTGCCATAACTCTCGTACCCGCTTCGGCCTGGGACTTCGAGGCCCGCCTCCGCTCATGGCATGTTCGAGTCCGTGGTGCTCCGCATGGTCCATCTCGCCCTTGCCCGCCTCCTCGGGCTGCTCCTCCTGCTCGCCCGTTCCCAACGAGCCAAGGACGTCGAGCTGCTGGCGCTGCGCCGCTGGCTCGGCACCTCGCCCGCGACCTGCTGTCCGACCTCGGCGAGCGCGCCACCGGCTTCCGCTACCTGCCGAGCACTACAACTCCGGGCGGCGGCACCGGGCCCTGCAACTGCGAGCCCCTGCCGACGACCAGAGGACATGCGGACTTATGGCACCCCACAGGCGCAGCACCGTGTTCTCACGCCGGAGCACCAGCAACTCGGCGTCCTTGGCGGTGTCACGGCGCAACAGCACCCCGGGGAAGGACAGCAGTCGGAGGGCCACCTTGTAGAGCATCGAGATGATCACGCGGGCGTGGTCCCAACTGAGAGTGCCCTACCATCACGGCCTGCGGCGATAACCTTACGAGTCCCACACGGTCCCTGCCGACGCTGCCCGATGCACCGGGGCGGGCGCCTCGGCGCTCCGCCCCACCGTGCTGCCCCCGCGCACCGGCGCGGCCCTCAGTCCTTGAGGTGTTCCAGGATTCGGTGCATCCCGCTGTTCCAGTTCTCCTTGAGCGCCGCCAGCGCCGCGTCGAGATCACCGCGCAGCAGGCACTGCGCGATCCGCTCGTGCTCCTCGGCGGAGCGCTCCAGGACGTCCTGGTCGCCGAGCGCGACACGCTCATAGCGGTGCATCGTCACCTTCAGCGGCGTGATGAGCTTCATCAGCCGCTCGTTGGTGCAGCCCGACAGCAGCAGTTCGTGCCACGCGTCGTCGTACCGCTCTATGACGTCGTGCGGCGCCTGCGGGGCGGAGAAGGCGCGCGCCTCCTCCAGCAGCCGGGGAGCCGCCGCCCGCAGGTGCTCCAGGTCGCTGGACTCCAGGGCCAGGGCCTCCAGCGTCGCCACGATCGCCGTCAGATCGCGGTACTCCTGCGCGCTGAGCGGCGTGAACCGGAAACCCCGGCCGCGCTCGCTGCTGATGACCCCCTCACGCTCCAGGGTGATCAGTGCCTCGCGCAGCGGCGTACGGCTGACCCCGAGTTCGGTGGCGAGCTGTACCTCGTTGATCGGCTCGTTGGTCGCGATCGTGCCACTCCCGAGGCGCTTGATCAGCTCATCCTTGACCTGCTCGCGCAGCGGGCGGTTGTCGATTGGCATGTGAGGTGGCCCTCCCCTTTAAGTCCGGTCGATTATCCGCCATCGGGCGAATCACGCGGTACCGGCACCGTCCACCGGGATGATCGCACCGCTCACGAACGCCGACGCGTCGGACGCCAGGAACGCCACGGTCTGCGCGATGTCCCGGGGCTGCCCGATCCTGCCGAGCGGCCGGTCGGCGGCGTCGGCGTAGAACGCGTCGGCACTCTCGCCGAGCTGCCGGGCCTCCTCCGCGAGCATCCCGGTGGCGGTGTCGCCGGGGCAGACGCAGTTCACGCGAATGTTGTCCGGACCGTGATCGATGGCCATGGCCCGGGTCATGTTGACGACGGCACCCTTGGACGCGCAGTACGAGATGGCGCGCGCGCCGCCCGAAATACCCCATCCGGATCCGGTGTTGATGATCGACCCGCCGCCCCGCGCCGCCATGCCGGGTATCACCAGGCGGCTCATCAGCATGATGGCGCGAATGTTCACGGCCATCACCAGGTCCCAGTCGTCCTCGGTGATCTCGCAGACGGTGGAGCGGCGGATGATGCCGGCGTTGTTGAACAGGACGTCGACACCGCCGAAGCGCTCCTGGGCGGTGGAGACCACGGCCTCGCAGTCCTCGCGCCGTGAGACATCGCAGCGCACGAAGACGCCGCCGGTGTCCTTGGCGGTCTGCTCGCCGCCGTCCGCGTCGATGTCGGCGACGACCACGCGGGCACCGAGTTCGGCGAGCACGTGGGCCGTGGCACGGCCGATACCGGTGGCGGCGCCGGTGACGATGGCACGCTTGCCTTCGAGAGTGATCACGGGAACTCCTTTGCGGGGGCGGGGCGGGGCGGGGCTTCACAAGGTACGGGTACGGAGATCTCGGCGGTCACACGGCCGCATCGGTCAGGTGGTACAGCGCGGTGCGGTGCCGGCCGGTGATGACGGGGAGATGGCCGGACAACTCGGCATCCAGCGCCTCGTCACCCGTGTCGAGGAGCAAGGGGCGGCCGCCCAGCGCTGCCAGCTTCTGCTCGGTGCACAGCGCGAGCAGCCGCTCGCGGCCACCCGCGGCGCGCAGCACGCGGGGCGATATCTGCTGGTTGCCGCGGCCGAGCAGGAAACCCTGGCCGCCGATGGGGGAGACGGCGATCCAGCACGGACCCGCCGCGAGGAGCGCGTCCTCGCCGGCGTCCCGTACGACGACCCGCGCCGGGTGGCCGGGCCGCAGCGCGAGCACGTCGACACCGGCGAGCGAGACATCCGCGCCGAGCGCGGCGGCCACGGCGCGGGTCGTGCTGCCCGGGCCGAGCGCCAGGAGCCCGTTCCCGACCCGCTCGGCGATCTCAAGGGCGATACCGCCGACCGCCTCCGGCGGACCGGCGGTACTGCCGGTCTTGCGCTGCTGTACGCGCGCCGGCATGTGGGGGACCGGCAGCCAGCCGTGCAGGCGTGAGGCGACGCGGCCGGCGCTCAGTTCGTCCTCGTCCCGGTCCATCACCTCCGCGTCCCGTAGGTGCGCGGCGCCGGAGCGGGCGAGCCACGCGGCCGCGACCTCGCCGGCGGCGCGCGGAGTGACGCCGAAGACCGCCGAGTGCATCTTGACGCCGGTCGGCACCCCGAGCACGGGGTGGCGCACGCCGTGGAGCGCGGCGAGCACGTCCCGGGCGGTACCGTCGCCGCCGGCGAAGATCAGCAGATCGACACCGTCGGCGACGATGGCACGCACGGCGGCGACGGTGTCCTCGACGGAGGTCTCGCACCCGGCTCTTGGGGTGTGGACGACCCGTGGCGCGAGCCCGGCCGCGGTGACGGAGTCGGCCCCCATCGCACCGGCGGCGGTGACGACCTCCAGCTCCACACCGGGGCATCCGCCGCCCGCCTGCGCGACCGCGGCGCCCGGCGCACCGGAGCCGGCCCCCGACCCGACGAGGAGACCCGAGCCGAGGCCGGCGCCTGTCGTCGCGTCCTCGTCCGGACCGATGTCCGAGAGGGCACCCTGGCCGGTGGGCTTGCCGAGGTCGCCTGTCGTCGCCGCTCGGCTTTGGGGCGCGGCAGTGGCGGGTCCGGCGGCCGTGCGGTCGGCTTTCGGCGCGGCGCGCGGGAAAGCGGGCCGTTGGTCCGGTCCGGGTACGGCCCACGGGGCGGGACGCCCGCCGACGGCTGCCCCGGGCGGCAACGCCCTCAGCCGCGCGCGCAGTTCATGCAGTGCAGCGGTGGCCTTTTCCCCCGCCAGGGGTCTCGCGCCCAGCACGAGGGCCTGCCTGCGGCGGTCCGGGCCGTCCGTGCCGCCCAGGCCCACCCGGCCGCCGAGGCCGGCGACCGGGTTCACCACCAGGCCGACCCTGGCACGTCCGTCGCTGGTCAACGGGCCGCCTCACCCAGGACCTTGCGGCGGTATGCGCGCCAGGAGACGGCCCAGGTGGCGGGGTCGTCGAGGCTCTCCGGGCGGACCCGGTGAATGGTGGAGCGGTGCGGGGCCGTCCGGACCGTGTCCGGGGACTCGTATGCCTCGCGGGCGATCTCGGCGAGGATGGCCGCGTACTCGTCGAGGTCGGCGCGGGTGTAGGACTCGGTCGGCTCCAGCGTCATCGGCTCCGGGACGACGTAGGGGTGGTGGCTCGTCCAGTAGTGCGTGCCGAAGTCGGCGGCGCGCAGCCCGATGTCCTCGGAGTGCAGCCCGGTGTCCTCGTGCAGCCTCTGCCAGCTGTAGCGGACCTGTTCGACGCGCGGCCGTCCCTCGGCGTACGGCACCGAGACGCCGGGGATCTGCCGGACCTTGTGCAGCAGGTAGTTGTTGTTGAGGACCGCGGTCTCCGCCGCGGCGCGCAGTCCCTCCGCGCCGAGCGACATGATCCACGCGTAGGCGCGCACCAGGTTCGGCACGACTCCGTAGAAGGGGCGCATCTTGCCGACGGACTCGGGCCGGTCGTCGTCCAGGAAGTAGCGCTCGCCGTCGAACTCGACGGTGGGCCGCGGCAGATACGGTGCCAGGTCCTCCGTCACCGCACAGGCGCCGGCCGCCGGTCCGCCGCAGGCGTGCGGGGTCGAGAACGTCTTGTGCAGGTTGAAGTGACACAGGTCGAACCCGGCGTCACGGGCACGCGTGATGCCGAGGATGCCGTTCGCGTTGGCCTGGTCGTACGCGCACAGGCCGCCCGCCTCGTGCACGATCCGCACGAACTCCTCGATGCGCGGGTTGTAGATGCCCGTGTCCTCGGGGTTGGTGATGAGCAGCGCGGCCGTGCGCGGTCCGACGGCGGCCTTGAGTGCCTCGATGTCCGGGTAGCCGTCCGCGTCCGGGTACAGGGTGATGACCTTGAAGCCCGCCGTCTTGGCGCAGGCCGCGTTGGACGGGTGGGAGAAGATCGTCGTGATGACCTCGTCGCGCTGCTCCAGTTCGCCGCGGGCCGCGAAGTAGGCGCGGATCATGGCCACGTTGGTGTAGATCGCGGCCGAGCCGGCTCCCGGCTGAAGGGAGACCCGGTCCATGCCGGAGATCTCCTTCAGGAGCTGTTCCAGGCTGTGGATGATGGCGAGGACGCCTTGGACGCTGTCCTCGTCCTGGAGGGGATGCAGCGCGGCGATGCGCGGGTCACGGACGAACTGGTCGTTGACCTTGGGGCTGTACTTCATGGTGCAGGTGCCCTGGCCGACGTCGATGTTGAGGTCGGCGCCGAGGTTCTCCTGGGACAGGCGCAGGTAGTGGCGCAGGACCTGCTGCTGGGACATCTCCGGCAGGGCGGGAGGCTCGGCGCGGCGCAGCGCGGCGGGGATCTCCACCGGGGGGACGGCGGAGTCGGGCGCCGGCACCAGGACGCCGCGCTCGCCCGGCGAACCCAGCTCGAAGATCAGCGACTCGTCCCAGGACGCCTGCTGGAAGCGGCGCAGCCGTGGCTTGGGCGCGATCCGTGCGTCCTCGGCGGTCACGGGGGCGGGCGCGTGGTGGGCGGTCACTTGACGATCTCCTCCAGGGTGGCGGCCAGCCGGTCGATGTCGGCCTTGGTGTGGACTTCGGTGACGCAGAAGGCGGCATCACGTTCGCCGATGGGCACGGATCCGTGGATGCCGCGCTCCCTGAGGCCGGTGCGGATCTCGGCGGCGGTCCTGGCGCCGGTGTAGCGCACGGTGAAGTCGGCGAAGTGCACGGTGTCCGGGTAGGGGACCTCGATGCCCGGCACCTCGGCGAGGCGGCGGCGGGCGTATGCGGTGAGGGCGAGGATGGTCTCGCCGATTTCGCGCATGCCGTGCGGTCCCATGAGGGCGAGATAGACCCCGGCGCCGATGCCGTGCAGCGCGGCCGCCGTGCCCACCCACTCCTTGCCCTCCTCGCGCAGGGCGAAGGAGGTGCGCTCGTAGGCGACGTCGCCGAAGCCGTACTCGCCCTCGACCGCGGTCGGCACGAGTCCGAACAGGCGCGAGGGGAACTCGGCGATCAGCCGCTCCTCGTCGCGGGTGGCGATGAAGCCGGCGTTGCCGCCGCCGAAGCTCTGGTGGATGCCCAGCGGCTGGATGTCGCCGCAGGCGATGTCCGCGCCGTACGCGCTGGGAGGCGCGAGTACGCCGAGGGTGATCGGGTTGCAGCCGACCACGTACAACGCGCCTACTTCGTGGGCGAGTTCGGCGAGCTGCGGCAGCGCCGGGTCCACGATGCCGAGGGCGGAGGGGGAGTCCGCGTAGACGGCGGCGGTGTCGCCTGCCGCCAGGTGTGCGCGCAGCCCGTCGAGGTCGACGCAGCCGGTCCGCGGGTCGACGGGGACCGCGGTGACCTCGTGGTCAGGACGGACGTAGTCCCGGATGCGGGACAGCTTGTCGGCGTCGACGGCGGTTGCCACCAGCAGCCGGCGCCGGCCGGTGACGCGGCCCGCCATGCGCAGCGCGGTCCCGGATGCCTGGAAGCCGTCGTACACCGGCACATTGACCACGTCGACGTCGAGCAGCTCGGCCATCATCGACTGGTACTCCCACAGGGCCTGGAAGCGGCCGTGGTCCTCGTAGGGCTCGCCGGCGTACGCGGTGAGGAACTCGCTGCGGTTGACCACCTCGTCCACGACCGCCGGCACATGGTGCTGGTAGCAGCCCGAGCCGAGGAAGCTGAGGACCTGCCGCGTCGATGTGTTGCGGGTGAGGAGCTTGTCCATGTGCCGGGTGAGTTCCGCTTCGGAGCGCAGCGGAGCCGGCAGGTCGAGGGGGCGGTGCAGCCGGATCCGGTCCGGGATGTCGGCGTAGAAGTCCTCGACGCTCGCGGCGCCGATCTCGTCGAGCATCGCCTGCCGCACGGACGGTACGGAGTTCGGGATGTAGGGGTGGGCCACGTTCTCGGACGACGTCATGCCGTGCCTTTCGCCTGGGCAAGGTCAGCTGCCCGGCCGGGGGAGCGACCGGTGTCAGAAGTCTTGGGGTGTAAGCCTCTTGACGGAGAGCTCCGTTATTCAGTGTTCTGAATACAGCATTAGGCATTCAGGTGTCTGGAGGCAAGAGTGTCAACTGGACCCACCCGGCGGGCCGTTGTGGCCACAGGCTTCGCGGCGGCAAGTACGGCCCTGCTCGGCGGCTGTGCCATGGGCGGCATGGGCGACGGGAAGGCCCACGACATCGCGGGCCAGGGCGGGAAGCTCACCGGCCGGATCACCGTCTGGTCCTGGGACGTCGCCACCCAGGCCATGAAGCGCATCGCCCGCGGCTTCGAGCAGCACCACCCCGGAACCACCGTCGACGTCGTCGACATCGGGTACGACAACGTCTACGACAAGATCACCGTGGGCCTGCGCGGTGGCACCGGCCTCGCCGACGTCCTCACCATCGAGGGCGATCACATGCCGCGCTACATCGGCAACTTCCCCAGCGGCTTCTACGACCTGACGAGCCTCGGCGGCCGCTACGGCGGCGACTTCGACCGCGCCGCCTGGCGCACGGTCACCGGCCCCGGCGGCAAGGCGTACGCCCTGCCCTGGGACATCGGCCCCTGCGCGCTCTACTACCGCACCGACCACTTCAGCACCGCGGGCGTCGATCCCACATCCCTGCTCACCTGGGACGACTACGTCAAGGCCGGCATCCGGATCAAGAAGGCCACCGGCTGCAAACTGCTGATCCAGGACTCCACGGACACCGGCATCCTCCCCATGCTGCTCCAGCAGCAGGGCCAGTCCTACTTCAAGGGCGGCCGCGTCGCCGTCGACACCCCGGAGGCGGTGCAGGCCCTCACCCTGATGAAGAACCTCGGCGACGCGGGCCTCGTCGCCTACGAGAAGGGCTGGGACGGACTCGTCACCGGCACCAAGGAGGGCAAGGCATCCACCACGCCCACCGCTGCCTGGTGGACCGGCACCCTCACCTCCGAAATGCCTGAACTGAAAGGAAAGTTCGGGGTGATCCCGCTGCCCGGCTTCACCGCCGACGGCATCCGCACCTCCAACATCGGCGGTTCCACCCTGTGCGTCCCCGCCCAGAGCAAGAACCCACGCGTGGCCTGGGCGTTCATCGAGTACCTGCTCACCGGCAAGGCCAACCAGGTCTCCATGCTCGAACACGAGGGCCTCTTCCCCGCCTACCTGCCCGCGCTCGACGACCCGTATCTGACCCGCCCGCAGGACTACTTCAGCGGTGACCGCACCCTGGAGACCTTCGCCCGCCTCGCCCGGAACATCCCCCCGGTGGAGAGCAACAAGGACGACGCCAAAGCGTCCGACATCATGACCTCTGCCGTCACCGCAGTCATGCTGCGCGGCCAGGACCCGCGCCGCGCACTGAACTCGGCCGCCGAGCAACTTGCCCGGGCCACCGGCCGCGAGAGGGCGGCCTAGCACGATGGCCCACCCCACCACCACGGCCCGGACCCCCGCGCGCACGGCCCCGCCGCCCGCGCCCGGCAGGCGGCGGCCCCCACGGCCGACCGGATGGATGTTCGCGGGCCCGGCCGCCGCCCTCTTCGCGGTCTTCTTCGCCTACCCGCTGGGCGCGAGCCTGCTGCAGAGCTTCACTGCCGAGGACGCGGGCACCACCCGCTGGGCCGGGCTCGGCCAGTACCGGCGGATGCTCGACGACCCGGCGTTCCTGGAGTCGCTGCTCAACACCGGACTCATCCTCGTCGTCCAGGTGCCGGTGATGATCGGCCTTGCCCTGGTCCTGGCCGCCCTTCTCAACCAGTCGTGGCTCCGCTTCCGCGGCACCTGGCGCGTGCTCTACTTCCTCCCGGCCGTGACCACCCTCGTCGCCTACGCCGTCGTTTTCCAGGTCCTGCTCAAGACCGACGGCGGCCTCGTCAACCAGATCCTCGGCGCGACCGGCCTCGGTCCGGTCGACTGGCTCAACAGCCCCACCTGGGCACGGATCTCCCTCATCGCGTCCCTGACCTGGCGCTGGACCGGCTACAACGCCGTCATCCTCCTCGCCGGACTCCAGGCGATCGGCAAGGAACAGTACGAGGCCGCCGCCATCGACGGTGCCACGACCCTGACCACCTACGCCCGAGTGATCCTCCCGCAACTGCGGCCCGTGATCCTCTTCTGCACCATCACCTCCACCATCGGCACCCTCCAGCTCTTCGACGAGAACTACGTCCTCACCCGCGGCGGACCCGACGACGCGACCCTCACCCCCGTCGTCTACCTCTACAAAGTCGGCTTCCAGCAGCTCGACTTCGGCTACGCCGCAGCCATCGCCTGGGTCGTCGTCGCCATCATCGCCGCGATCTCCGCCCTCCAGTACCTCGTGTTCGGAAGGGAGCGCCGCCGGTGACCCGCCCCGCCCCGGCCCCGTCGCCGACCCAGCGCATCCAGGAACGGCACATCGCCCAGAGCCCCGAACGCAGCCACCCGCTCCCGCGCGCAGGCCGCTGGCTGCTGCGCGCGCTGCTCGCCCTCGGAGCCGCCGTCAGCTTCGTGCCGTTCCTGTGGATGGCGATCGCCGCCACCCACTCCACGCCCGAACTGTTCCGTTCACCGCCGCCGTTCCTGCCCGGCGGGCGCCTGCTCGACAACCTTCGGCGCCTGCAGGACACCATCGGATTCGGCCGCGTGCTCCTCAACAGCGTCGGCATCGCCGTCGTGCACACCACCATCAGCTCACTGCTGTCCGCCATGTGCGGCTACGGGCTGGCCAAGTACCGGTTCCGCGGGCGCGGACTGCTGCTCGGCGCCGTCCTCGCGACGATGATGATCCCGTTCCAGGTGCTGCTGGTACCGCTGTTCCAGATGATGGCGAGCCTCGGCTGGATCGACTCCTACCAGGCCGTCATCCTGCCCTTCCTCGCCAACTCCTTCGGCATCCTGCTCATGCGCCAGGGCTTCGTCGACTTCCCCGACGAACTCCTCGACTCCGCCCGCGTCGACGGTGCCGGCGAACTACGCACCTTCTACCAGGTCGTACTGCCCTGCGTGCGCCCCCAGCTGGGCGCCCTGGTGATCTTCACCTTCATGAGCCAGTGGAACAGCTTCATCTGGCCCCTGCTCATGCTCAACACCGAGGACAAATACACCGTGCCCGTCGCACTCAACACCCTCACCGGCCTCTCCCACGTCGACTACTCCGGACTGATGCTCGGCTCACTGCTCGCGACACTGCCGCTCATGGTGATCTTCCTGCTCTTCCAGCGACAGTTCGTCGCCGGACTGCTCGGTGGGGCGGTGAAGGGATGAACCACCCCGCCCCGCCCCACCTCACCCGGGTCCCCGGCATCCTGTACGGCGGCGACTACAACCCCGAACAGTGGCCCGAGGAGGTCTGGGCCGAGGACGCCAGGCTGATGCGGAAGGCCGGCGTCACCATGGTGACCGTCGGTGTGTTCTCCTGGGCCCGCCTCCAACCCGGCCCAGATTCCTGGGACTTCGACTGGCTCGACCGGCTCCTCGACCTGCTGCACGCCCATGGCGTGGCCGTCGACCTGGCCACCGCGACCGCCTCGCCCCCCGCCTGGCTGGTGCGCGCCCACCCGGACATCCTCCCGGTCACCGCCGACGGCGTACGCCTCGAATTCGGCTCCCGGCAGCACTACTGCCCCTCCTCACCCCACTACCGTTCGGCAGCACTGCGGCTGACCCAGGCCCTCGCGGAACGGTACGCCGACCATCCCGCACTCGCCCTCTGGCACATCCACAACGAGTACGGCGACCATGTCACCGAGTGCTTCTGCCCCCGTTCGGCCGCCCACTTCAGGGACTGGCTCCGCGACCGCTACGGCACCGTCGACGCCCTCAACCACGCCTGGGGCACGGCCTTCTGGTCGCAGCACTACCGAACCCTCGACGAGATCGAACCGCCGCGCACCGCGCCCGGACCGGTCAACCCGACCCAGCTTCTCGACTGGCGGCGCTTTTGCAGCGACGCGCTCCTCGCCCTGCACCGCGCCGAACGCGACGTCCTGGCACAGCTCAGCCCGGACACCCCGGCGACGACCAACTTCATGTCGATGCTCAAGCCCCTCGACTACTGGACCTGGGCCCAGCACGAGGACCTCGTCTCCGACGACGCCTACCCTGACCCCGCCGACCCGCACGCCCATGTGACCGCCTCCCTCAACTACGACCTGATGCGCTCGCTCAAGGGCGGCAAGCCGTGGCTGCTGCTGGAACAGGCGCCCTCCGCCGTCAGCTGGCGCCCCGTGAACGTCCCCAAGAAGCCGGGTCTGCAACGCCTCTGGTCCCTCCAGGCCCTCGCCCGCGGCGCCGACGGCATCATGTACTTCCAGTGGCGCGCCTCCCGCGCCGGAGCCGAGAAATACCACAGCGCCCTGCTGCCGCACCGCGGCACCCGCGCGCGCGGCTGGCAGGAGACGGTGCGCTTCGGCGCCGACCTCGCCCGCCTCGGCGAACTCGCCGGCAGCCGCGTCACCGCCGACGTCGCGATCGTGCTGGACTGGCACTCCTGGTGGGCCCTGGAGGCCGACGACCACCCCTCGGCCCGGATGCGCTGGCCCGACCTGCTGCGCCCCTGGTACACGGCCCTGCACGCACGCCGAACCACCATCACCTTCGTCCCACCCGACGCCGAACTCGACGGATACCGTGCCGTCCTCGCGCCCAACCTGCACCTGCTGCGCCCCGAACACGCCCAGCGCATCACCGCGTACGTGCACGGCGGCGGACACTTCGTGTGCGGCCCGTTCAGCGGTGTCGTCGACGGACACGACCACATCCACGACGGGGGCGCCCCCGGCCCGCTGCGCACCGCACTGGGCCTGTCCGTCGACGAGTTCTGGCCCGTCCCCGACGCACAGACCGTGCGCCTCACCTCCGGGGCCGAGGCCACGCTGTGGACCGAGTGGATCGTGCCCGAGGACGCCGAGACCGTCGACACCTACGCCTCAGGCCCCCTGGCCGGCCGGCCCGCCGTCACCCGGAACACCCACGGCTCGGGCACGGCCTGGTACGTGAGCTGCCACCTCGGCCACGACATCGGCGCCGTACTCGACCGCGCGCTCACGGCAGCGGGCGTCCGGCCCCTCCTGGACGCCCCCGAGGGCGTCGAGGCGACCGTCCGCACCGGCGCGCACGGCACCTACCTCTTCCTCCTCAACCACGGCGACCGGCCCACCAGCACCCCCCTCGCGGGGGCGTACGCCGCCGGCGGAACCGACCTGCTCACCGGGCAGCCGGCCCACGGCCACGTACACCTCGAACCGCTCGGCGCCGCCGTCGTCCGTGTCCACCCCGACCCCCAGGGAGAACGTACGTGAGAAGACATCGCTGCTTCGGCGCCCTCGCGGCGCTGTTGCTCGTCCCGGGCGCCCTCGCCGTCCCGCAGTCCGCCTCCGCCGCCGACCGCCCCGACACGCCCCACCCCTACGCCGACGTCCTCGACCTGCACGGCACGCCCACCGCCGCGCTGCCGGGCGACGACCAGAACAACAACCCCGTCAACGTGCTCGCCGACCGCGGTGCCTGGCACGCCTACGCCCTGCCCGCAACCGGTGACCGCAGCGCCTACGGCGGCTTCACCGGCCCCCTCTACATCGCCCAGGAATATCCGTGGTGGCTGAGCAGCGCCTTCAGTCGCATCCGCCTCAGCGAGGGCGGTCGTACCCTGGACCTGGCAGCCGGTGCAGCGCCGCGCTTCACCTCGCTGCCCGGACAGCTGCGCCAGACCTACGACCTCGGTAAGGGCCTGCGCCTCACCCTGGACCTGCGCTTCGTCACCAACCGCAGCGCCCTCGTCCGGGCAAAGGTCAGCAACACCGGCTCCGCCACGCGCACCCTGCACGCCGGCTGGACCGGCAGCCTGCTCCGCCCGGCCCAGCGGCAGATGCACGACGCGCCCTCGCTCACCGCCACCCACACGGGCGTCGCCGTCGACTTCGCCAAGGTCCGCGAGACGTGGGACTACCTCACGGACGGCACCGAACGCTTCGAGGTCACCCACGGCGACCCGGTCCGCACGACCGTCGACGGCGACACCTACCGGAGCGACCTCACCGCACCCGTCACGCTTGCACCGGGAACCTCCCGACGCCTCGACTGGACCGAGTCCTACACCTTCACCACCGCCGAACGCACCCGCGAGGCGCACCGGACCCGCGATGTCCTCGCAGCTCCCTCGGCCGCCGCCGCGGCCGACGACGCCCGCTGGAACGGCTACGTCCGCAGCGTGACCCGTGGCGTTCCGGCGCAGCGCCGCCGTACGGCGGTGAAGGCGCTGGAGACCCTTGTCACCAACTGGCGCAGCGCGGCGGGCGAGATCGCACACGACGGGATCACACCGTCAATCTCGTACAAGTGGTTCGCCGGAGGCAACTGGGCCTGGGACACCTGGAAACAGGCAGTCGGTACCGCGCGCTTCGATCCCGCACTCGCGCAGTCCCAGATCCGCGCCATGTTCGACCACCAGATCCGCCCGGACTCCGCGACCCGGCCGCAGGACGCCGGAATGATCCCGGACGCCGTCTTCTACAACGACCCCGCACACGGCGGCGGCAACTGGAACGAACGCAACTCCAAGCCGCCCCTGGCCGCCTGGGCGGTGTGGGAGGTCTACCGCCGAAGCGGGGACAAGGCGTTCCTGCGCGAGATGTACCCGAAACTCGCCGCCTACCAGGCGTGGTGGTACCGCAACCGGGACCACGATCACAACGGTCTCGCCGAGTACGGGGCAACCGTCGACGCCGCCAACGACTCACCCGAGGAACGCAGACTCGCCGCCGCCTGGGAGAGCGGCATGGACAACGCGCCGCGCTTCGACGCCGCGCTCGGTACCTCCGTCGTGGCCAACCACGACAAGGCGGGCACACTGCTCGGCTACTCCCTGAACCAGGAGTCCGTCGACCTGAACGCCTATCTCGCGGCGGACCAGGGCTACCTGGCGCAGATCGCCACCGCCCTCGAACGTGGGCACGACGCCCGCGGCTGGGCGCGGAAGTCCGCCACCACCCACGCCCTCGTACGCAAGACGATGTACGACCCGGCCGACGGCTGGTTCCACGACACCGCCCTCGGCACGGGCGAACCCCTCAGTGGCCGCGGGCGCGGGATCGAGGGCGCCGTCCCGCTGTGGACCGGCACCGCGACCGTCGCGCAGGCCCGCGCGGTGCGCGCCAGGCTGACGGACCCCGCGGAGTTCGCGACCGAGGTGCCCTTTCCGACGGTCGCGAAGAGTTCTCCGTACTTCTCACCGACCGCGTACTGGCGCGGCCCCGTCTGGCTCGACCAGGCATACTTCGCGCTCACCGGCCTCCGCCGCTACGGCTACGGCAAGGACGCCGACACCCTGACCGACCGGCTCCTCACCCACGCGTCAGGGCTCACGGGCAATGGACCGATCATGGAGAACTACGACCCGACCACCGGGTCCCCGCTCAACTCACCCAACTTCAGCTGGTCAGCAGCCCTGCTGCTGCCGTTGGTGAAGGACGGTGCCCAGGGGGTACCGCAGGCCAGGTGAAAAACGACGCGCCCGGTGCCGGGATTCACCCACACCGGCACCGGGCGCCCACCGACGTCCGGATACCTCAGGTCTGACGGGCTGTGCCTTGGCCGGTCCGCCGCCGATACGCGCGGGCGCCGCACCCTCTTGTGCTCGCCATGGAACTGGGCGAATCCCGGTCGGTCGACCGCCGGTCGTCATGGCTGGTCGGTGCGGGGCGAAGCCACCAGGATGAGGGCCTCTGCTCAGCGGTGGCGCGGAATCAGCGACGACAGAGCGGCCAGCCAGAGCCGGTCGGCCGGCTCGTAGCGGATCGGAGGGGTGGACGGGTGAGTTGCCGTCGCAGTACCGCGTTCTCGTTCCGCAGCGCCCGCAGTTCAGCATCCTTGGCGGTCTCACGGCGCAGCAGTACCGCCGGCACGGACAGCAGCGAGGTGATCGCCAGTGCAGCATCCCAGCCACCGCCAAAGGCTCTGCACGTAGGCTCCCACCTGCAGCGATGACTTTGCGAGCCCCACACGACCGGTACACCGTCCGCTCGTGATCGCGGTCGTCCCCGGCGATCGGCGCGTCGACCTGGACGCCGTCCGCCAGCTGTTCGACGCCCGCTACGGCGGATGGAGACACGCCGTTGCCGACTGATCGGGAACCGTATCTGTCCGAGTGCTGGATTGGTGATCGAGCCCGCTGCGAGGTGGCGCATGTCCCGGCTGATCGAAGGACGGTCCGCCGGTCATGCGGCGATGGCGCCCAGCAGGAGGTCGAAGGCGCCATTCGCCTCGCGGAGGACCGCCGTCGCGTCGTGGCTGCCGAGGCGCCACGCCGCCTGGTAGCAGGCGAGGGTCAACTGGGCGGCGAGGACGGCGGTGGCCGGCGGGGTGCCGCGGTCGATCAGGTGTTTCTCAAGGAGGTCGGCGTAGTGCCGGGTCTTGCGGGTGTGCCGATCTTCGAGCTCGGGGTGCTGCTTGACCAGACGGTGGTAAACCGCGTAATGGCCGAGGTTGCGGGCGGCCTCGGCGCAGATCGCGAGCAGCATCCGCCGAGATGCGGCCAGTGCCTGCGCGAGATGTGCCCGCGACGAGCGCCGGGTTGTAGGAGTAGACGCCGACGGTCTCAGGCAGGCGGCGGGCCAGCGCGTGGGTCAGGTAGATGATGCCGAGTTTGCTGGTCGCGTATGCCCGCCCGGCCTCCCCCCTCTCTGTCAGCCTTGGGTGAGAGAGAGGGGGCGGGGCAGCGGTGCCGGCACAGCGGCGAGGGAAGCCCGGTCTTCCGGAGCGAACTTCACCCGGTCCGGACCGAGCTGCCGTTCGAGGACGGTGATCTGGTGGCGCAGGGCGAGGATCTCCGTGTCCTTGTCGCGGTCGCTCATCGGTAACAGCCGCAGGGAGGCGCACGTGTTGGTGACGGTCAGGTAAGCGAGACGAAGCAATGCGACTGTCCTCCTGCCGCACCGCCGAACGAGTTCCTGAGCTGTATGGATGACATTCACGGCAGGCACAGTGTTCGGAACACTGGAGATGAGTCTCGAAGTGTCGGCCCCGCACGAAGGGGGATGGCCGCGGGGGAACTTGAGGACCGGGCCGCGGCCCCGATCCGGCGACGGCTCCGCGGCTTACCGTCTGCGGAACTGAGTCATCCCCCCGAATCCTGCGACCCGGCCCGCACCATGCCCTCGCGCAGTCTGATCCACACGGTGATGACCACACACGCCGCCAGACAGCCCGATGCGGTGATCAGCAGTGCCGTGTCGGCGGCTGCTTCCGAACCCACGCCGCGGTCCTGGTCGGTGACGGCCCCGGCCAGTCCGACGCCGAGGCCGGCGGCCACGGTGATGACCGTCTTGGTGACTCCCGATGCCTCCCCGGCCCGCTCCGGCCGGATCACCGCCTGGGTGGCGATGAGCGTCAGTGAATTGGCCACTCCGAGGACCGCGCCGCCCAGGGTGGCCACGGCTACGTACAAGGTGAGGGAGGAGGTCCGGGCGAGGCACGCCAGAACCAGCGCTCCCGCGCACAGGCAGCCCGCCATCAGCCGTACCGCGGCCCGTGGCGGCACCCGCCCGGCGAGCGGACCGGCGAGCGCTATGGCCAGCGCGGGGGCGAGGAACGCAGTACCCGCAAGGTCGACCGAGAGGTCCCACTGGCCCTGGAGCGTCAGGGGTACGACGAACAGGAACATCACGGTGGTGGTGTTGGCCGCGGCGCCGGCCAGGGTGAGCGCCATGTACGGTCCGTTGCGGAACAGGCTGAGCTCCACCAGCGGATGGGCCGCGGCCTGCTCGCGCCGTACGAACAGGAGCAGCAGGGCTACTGCGACGGCCACGCCCGCCAGCGCGGCGGGCCACGGCCAGCGCGGTCCGCGGTCGATGACGACGCAGAGCGCGGCGAGCGCGGCCGTGGCACCGGCCAGTCCGCTCCAGTCGACGTTGCGGGGCGCACTGGTGTCGTAGCTCTCGGCGGTACGTGATGCACAGACCGCGCCTAGTACGGCGAGCGGGACGTTGAGCCAGAACACGGCACGCCAGGACACCGATTCGGTCAGGACGCCGCCGATGAACGGACCGCAGGCTGTGGCGATCCCGCCGATGCCGAGGGCCCAGCCCGTGGCACGGCCGCGCAGTTCGGCCGGGTAGACGTTGGTCAGCAGGGACAGCCCCACCGGCATGATCATCGCGGCTCCGGCGCCCTGGGCCACCCGGGCGCCCACGAGGACGGGCAGGGTTGGAGTGAGCGCGCAGACCAGCGAGAGAGCGCCGAACACGGCAAGCCCCGCGACCAGGAGCCGCCGTCGGCCGAACAGGTCGCCGAGCCGTCCCGCACCCAGCATCAGCGTGCCGGTGGACAGCAGGTACGCGCTGATCACCCACTGGAGACCGTCTCCACCCGCGTGCAGGTCGCGGCCGATCTGCGGCAGGGCGAGGTTCAGGCCGAACGAGTCGAGCTGGATGCAGAACACGCCCACGAACATGGCGAGGAGTGCCCATCGCCGGGTGGCGAAAGGCGGCGGCGTGGCTCCGTCGCCACCGTCCCTCAAGGTCGCGCCCTTGCTCACGATTGCCCACTTCTTCCTCATGTCCGGCCCCCTCGGGGGTGGTTCTTACTGCCGCCGCACGGCCGTGCGGCGGCACGAGATGCTGGTGGTGAGGGGGAGGAGGTCGCAGCCGATGAGCGCTCCTGGACACGGAGCGGCGCTGCGGGAGAGAAGGAGGAACGAAGAAGTGGGGGCCGGGATGGAGGGGCTGCCCACGGGAAATCCGATGTGCCACGTCGACGGGACCGCTGCGTGGATGACGCACGCAGGTCCGTGCCTCGACGCGCCGCCGGGACGAGATCACCGTAACTGGTCCCCGGGCACTTGCCAACCCGTCCCTGTGTGGATCCGGAGAGCGGAAGAACTCGGTGGATTCATGGAATCTGCGCTGAAGTACTGCTACATGGCACTCTGTCAGGAGTGCGGAACGGTGGCGTGACCAACCACATGACCAACGGCCCAGCTAATCCCCAGGTCAGACAGGATGACAGGCAGAGTCGACCCGCACCCGGAAGCGGTCGGCTTCCGCGCTCTGTCCATATTCATGAGAATGGCCGTCCAAAGTCCCGATGGCCTACGGCACCGGCCGCCCGATCGAACAGATCAAAACCGGCAACCGCGTCACCGCCACCGACCCCGCCGCCGGCAAAACCGGTCCTCGGCACGTCACCCGCACCGTCCACCACCTTCGACCGCCTCAATTCAGTGACGTCACCCTCGCCGACGGCTCCACGCTCACCTCCACCAGCCACCACCCCTACTGGTCCGAAAACGACCACACGTGGTCGCGCACCAGGCGCAGGATCAGGACGGAAGATTTCAAGTCCAGTGAGACGGTCGTGACGCTATGAGGTTTGTGGTGCGGGTTCCCTGCGTTTGGCCGGGTCGTTGATCCATGCCTGCTGGGGTATCTGGGGTGGTCGGGGGCGGCGGCCGAAGCGTTCGGGGTGGCGGGCGTATGCCTCGGCGAGGGTGACGGCCCGCGGGTCGCGGACCTCCTCGGCGGCGCTTCAGCCGTGCCGCAAGGCCCGTGCAGTGCATGATCCGGGCAAGGTCCCGCTGGATGTGGCGCTCGCGGTCGCGCGGGACGGGGACTGCCCGGCGGACGTGGGCATGCTGCGGGCCGAACCGTCGGTGTTCGGGTCGGCGGCCTCCGGTCCGACGGTGTTCCGCATGATCGACATGTCGGCGTCGGGCGGGAAGCGGATCCCGACCGCACTGCGACAGGCCTGTGCTCAAGTCCCTGAAATCGGGTGTGCGTCGCGGCCTGGCTCCCGCCACGCCACGACGCACACACACACCCAGCAATCGCGGCCACTCCAAAGGCAAGACAACGTCAAGACAACGGCAATCGTGTCAACTACCACACACCTCGCCGCGCAGGTTGGACCTTCGCTACCAGTGGCTTGATCGTCGTGTCCCTCGTCCAACGAGGGACGGGGGACGGCGGACACCAGCCTGACGGGCGAGTTTTGCCCAACGGGCAAGAGCACGTGGGCCCCGAGCACGAGGGTGCGCAGGCGCGTGCCGCGAGATCGTTTTCACCCCCACGGTCACCATTATTCACTTATCGCTCCATGTGTTTACTCCAGCCTCTTGACGCACACCGAAAGGGAGTGCACCCTTGCTTAAGGAATTTCACCCCTCCGCCGGATCATGGCGGGTTCCGAGGGTTGGCGCATGAGCAAGTCGGTGCACAAAAGAGAATTTATACTTCCCTCAGACGGCACGGCGCACACATAGCGGACTGACCGGAGCGAACGTTCCGGAATCAGCCGGTACTCTTCGCGTACCCTTTCCCCCACTCTTCTCCGTCGTGAGTTTCACAGCCGCAGCCGATCGTAATACTCCACTGCACCCATCCTGCCGATGTGGATAACGTTGTCAGGGGTGGGCTGCTCTGCCGGTAATCGTTGACTCGTAGGCGTCTCTTCGCGTACGCATCTCTTGAGTAATTCATCGCGTGGTCAATTCTTCACGACATGCGACCGAGAAAACCGGGGTGGCCATGAAAACATCCGATGTGCTGATCAGTGGACTGGGGGCCTTTCTGCCTGACCGGGTTCCCATCGGATGGGCGGTCGAACGGGGGCTGATCGACCGGACCGCCGCGGAAGAATACGGAATCACCAGTGTGACTGTCGCGGGCGATATTCCCGCTCCCGAGATGGCGGTGCGGGCATGCCGCGAGGCCCTCGAACGGGCCGATCAGAATCCAGCAGCCCTCAGCTTGTTGCTCTACGTCAGCGTCTGGTATCAGGGTCCCCACGGATGGTGTCCGCAGTACTACGTGCAGCGGCAGACGGGCGCGGGCCAGGCCACCGCGGCCGAGGTCCGGCAGGGCTGCATGGGCATGTTCTCCGCTCTCGAACTCGCGGCGGGCCATCTCATGGCCTCGGCCGAGCACGAGGCCGCCCTGGTCACCTCCGGAGACAACTTCACCTCGGAACTGCTGGAACGCTGGCGTTTCAGTCCGCATTTCGTCATGGGCGACGCCGGTTCCGCCGTCGTCCTCAGCCGACGGAAGGGTTTCGCCCGGCTCAAGTCCGTCAACGCGATCACGCTCCCCGAGTACGAGGCCATGCACCGCGGGCCAGAGCCGCTGTTCCCTCCGGGAGCCGGCCTGCCGGGCAAACCCGACTTCGGCGAGTCCAAGCACCGCTGGCTGGACGGCCCGGACCGGGACCCGGCCGGCCCCCTGAAACTCGTGGCCGCGCAGGACGAACTCGTGAGCCGCACACTCGACGAAGCCGGAATCAGGATGGACGACGTCTCGCGCGTCGCTTATGCCAACGGGTCACGGGAACGCGTCGAAGGACGCGCAATGATACCCCTGGGCCTGCCGATGTCCCTTTCGACGTGGGAACAGGGCCGCACCGTGGGTCATATCGGCGCAAGCGATCAGATGGTGGCGCTCGAACAGCTTCTCCTTTCTGGTGAACTGCAACGCGGGGATCATTTTCTGATGCTCGGCGTGGGGCCCGGACTGAATATCGCATGTGCCGTGATCGAGATCATCGAGACTCCGCACTGGTCCTCAGTTCATTCGGCCATCGCTTCGTGAAAGGCGCCTCATGGATTTCAGTCTGAGTGCTGAACAGCAGGAGCGTCGTGCGCGAATGCGGACAGCCGGGCAGGAGTTTTCCTCCGGGTCTACCGATGTCGTATTCCGTGGAGACATCTGGAAGAAACTGGCGGGCCTCGGACTACTGGGTGCGGCTGTCCCGGAGGAGTACGGTGGTGCGGGGTTCGGTGCTCTCGACACAGCCCTCCTGTACGAGGGGGCGAGCGAGGGCGGCGCGGATACCGGGTTGCTTTTCTCCGCAGCGGCCCATCTCTTCGCCTGCGTCAGGCCGGTGCTGGAGTTCGCGCTCCCGAAGACCCGGAAGGAGCTGCTTCCCGCCTTGTGCTCAGGTGAACTGACGGCGGGGAACGCCATGACGGAGCCGGAGGCGGGATCGGACATCTCCCGGTTGGCGACCAGGGCCACCAAGGTCGACGGCGGATATCTGCTCGACGGGACCAAGAGCTTCGTCAGCAATGGCCCGGTCGCCGATCTCTACGTCACCTATGCGACGACGGATCCCGACGGCGGCTATTTCGGTTCCACCGCGTTCGCCGTGGACCGGGATTCCGCCGGTCTGGTCGCGGGAGAGCCGTTGGAGAAGTCCGGCCTGACCGCATGCCAGGCCGGCGAGGTGCGGTTCACCCGGTGCTTCGTGCCGGACGACCGGGTGCTGGGAAGCCCCGGTCAGGGGCAACTGGTGTTCCAGACGTCGATGCAGTGGGAGCGTTCCTGCCTGTTCGCGATCTATCTCGGCCAGCAGGAACGTCTCATCCGGCGATGCGTCCAACACGTGCGGGAACGGCGGCAGTTCGGAAAGCGACTCGCCGACCTCCAACCGGTCGCGGACCGGCTGGCGGACATGAAGCTGCGGCTGGAGAGCGGACGGCTCCTGCTCTACCGGGCCTGCGCCGCGATCGACGACGGCGAGGACCCCTCTCTGTGGGTCGCCATGGCGAAACTGGCCGTGTCCGAGGCCGCGGTCGCCACCTCACTCGACGCCGGCCGCATCTTCGGGGGCCGCGCCTTCCTGACGGAGTACGGGATCGAGGAACATGTGCGCAACGCCGCCCCCGCCACCACCTTCTCCGGCACATCAGACATCCAGCGTC
Source organism: Streptomyces sp. NPDC006012 (assembly GCF_042871185.1). Lineage (NCBI taxonomy): Bacteria > Bacillati > Actinomycetota > Actinomycetes > Kitasatosporales > Streptomycetaceae > Streptomyces > Streptomyces sp. NPDC006012. The sequence continues at coordinate 173,970 of NZ_JBIAIE010000013.1, read as the reverse complement.
AGCTGATCGCCCGGGAGATGGGACTGTGAGCCTCTACAGCCTGGTGGTCGACGCGGCGGCCCGGACGCCGGACGCGCTCGCGGTGTGCGACCTCGCCACCGGCCTCAGCTACGGCGAGCTGGACGCACGCGCGGACACGTATCTGGCGGCGCTGCGCGGGCGCGGCGTCCAGCCGGGCGACCGCGTCCTGGTGTGGACGGACAAGACGGCCGAATCGGTGGCCGTGGCCCAGGCGGTGCTGCGGTGCGGCGCGATCCATGTTCCCGTCCCGCGGGGCAATCCCGGAAAACGGGTCGCCCAGATCGCCGCGGACGCCCGCCCGGCACTGATCGTCACGGACCACGGTGATCACGTCGCCGACTCGGTCACCGTGTCCTGCACGGATCTCTTCCAGGAGGCTGCGTACGGCTCGGGCGCCGCCCACCATCCGGTCCGGCCGGCCGACCCGGCGTACATCCTCTACACCTCGGGTTCGACGGGGACGCCGAAGGGCGTCTGTCTGAGCCACGGGAACGCGCTCGCCTTCGTCGACTGGGCCTGCCGGGAGCTTGAACTCACCGCGGCCGACCGGCTGGCGAATCACGCCGCGTTCAGTTTCGACCTGTCGGTCTTCGACCTCTACGGAGCCTTCCGGGCAGGCGCGTCGGTACACCTCATCGGCGAAACCCTCGCCCAGGCCGCGGAACCGCTCGTCGGTTTCCTGCTGGAACGCCGGATCACGGTCTGGTACTCGGTGCCGTCCGCCCTGGTGCTGATGACCGAGTACGGCGAGCTGCTGGAGCGCGGACCGGGAGCGCTCCGCGCGTGTGTCTTCGCCGGCGAGCGGTTTCCGCTGAAGCCGCTGAAGGACCTGCGCCGCGGCTGGCCCGGCGTCCGCATGCTCAACTGGTACGGCCCGACGGAGACCAACGTGTGCACCTCGTACGAGGTGACGGCTGCCGACCTCACACGTACCACGGCCGTCCCGATCGGAGCACCCGTCGCAGGGGACACGGTGTCGCTGGACGACGGCGAGATCGTGGTCGGCGGCCCGACCGTCATGCTCGGCTACTGGGGCGGGGAGCCGCAGGTCGGACCGTACCGCACCGGTGATCTCGGCCGGTACGATGCCGACGGCCTGCTGGAGTACCGGGGCCGCGTCGACGACATGGCGAAAGTCCGCGGCTACCGGATCGAGCCGGCCGAGATGAACAGCGTGCTCGTCGCGCACGAGGCGGTGCGCGACGCGGTGGTGCTCGTCGTCGGCGCAGGTCTGGACGCCCGGTTGCACGCCTTCGTGGTCCCCGAGGCCGGCTGTGCGCCCGAGTTCGCGGAGCTCAGACGGCACTGCTCGGGCTTCCTGCCGCCGTACATGACCATCGACGCGCTGCACACGGTCAGCGGCTTTCCCCGCACCCCGAACGGGAAAGTCGACCGCGCCGCGCTCGGCGGCCTGGTGACCCGGGGAGCGGGCGTATGACGGGCGGAGCCTGGGACGTCTTCTGGTCGACGCTGCCCGCCGAGCCCGGAGCCGCCCTCTGGGACTCCTCGCCCCGGCTGACCGCGGAGCGGCATCTGCCGCTGTTCCGCGGCCACGCCGACCCGTCGCTGCCCCTGATCGACATCGGGTGCGGCAGCGGACGGCAGACACAGTGGCTGGCTCGGCACTTCCGGCGGGTCGTCGGACTGGACATCGCCGGGGCCGCGGTGGAACTGGCCGCCGCGTCGCACCCGGCGCCCAACGTCGCCTACCGGCGTGCCGACCTGCTCGACCAGGACACCGTGGCAGCGTTGCGCGCGGAGTTCGGCGACGTCAACGTCTACATGCGCGGTGTGCTGCATCAGCTGACCGCGGACGACCGCACCAGGATGCTGACGACCATCAGGCTCCTGCTCGGCAGGACGGGGGTCCTGTTCGCCCAGGAGCTGACCGAGCGGACCGGCTGGTACGTCGCCGAACTGCTGGCCGGCGGCGCACAGTTGCCGAAGACGGCCGGGCTGGCGGCCCAGTTCGACTTCGGTGCCCGCATCGCCCCCGCGCACGACGGGCGCCTGCGGCTGCTGTTCGAAGGAAACGGATTCGAGGTCGTCGCCGACGGCGACATCTCCCTGCACACCACGGAGCACACATCCGGCGGACACCCGCTGGAACTGCCGACGAGATACATCGTGGCGCGTGCAGCGGCACGGCCCTGACACCCGGAGGAACCATGACGGACCTTGACCGCTCGACGCTGCTCGACGAGTTGCTCCGCTATGTGAGAGGGGAACTCGCGACGGGCGTGCCGGCCGACCTGATCACCGCCGACAGCCAGCTGCTGGAGCTGGGGGTGCTGGACTCGGTGCGCACCGCACGCCTGCTGGCGCACATCCGCACCACGTACGGCGTGCGCGTTCCGCCGGTGCACATGACCGGTGAACACTTCCGCACGCTGACGACGATCACCGACCTGATCCTTCTCCTTCGCTCACAGACCGCTTCCCTCTGACAGGAGAACAGATGACGTACGACTACGACATCGGCATCATCGGCGGTGGCCCGGCCGGTTCCACCGCCGCATCCTACCTGGCCAAGGCGGGTCTGTCGGTCGCGGTCTTCGAGAGTGAGTTCTTCCCACGGGAGCACGTGGGAGAGTCCCTGGTGCCGGCGACCACGCCGGTGCTGCTGGAGATCGGCGCCATGGAGAAGATCGAGGCAGCGGGCTTTCCGCGCAAGTACGGCGCCGCGTGGACGTCGGCCAACGCGGACGATGTGGACCCGCTCGGCTTCCAGGTGCACGACCACGGCCTCGGGGCCGCCGACGTGCTGTTCAACGAACGTGCTCAGCTCGGCGTGGACCGTGACTACACCTTCCACGTCGACCGCGGCCGGTTCGACCACATCCTGCTCAAGCACGCGGAGAGCCTGGGGGCGAAGGTGTTCTCCGGGGTGCGGGTGCGCGGCGTGGACTTCGCCGACACCGCCCGTCCCGTGCTGCGGGTCGGACTGGGCGGGACGACCGCGGAGGTGGCGGTACGGATGGTCGTCGACGCCAGCGGACGCGGCACCCTTCTGGGACGGCAGCTCAAGGTCAAGGTGCCCGACCCGGTGTTCAACCAGTACGCCGTGCACAGCTGGTTCGAGGGACTCGACCGGGAGGCCCTGGCGAACGACGAGAACCAGGCCGAGTACATCTTCATCCACTTCCTGCCGCTCAGCGACACCTGGGTGTGGCAGATCCCCATCACCGACACGATCACCTCGGTCGGGGTCGTCACCCAGAAGGCGCGGTTCAGGGAGGGCAAGGACGATCTCGAAGGCTTCTTCTGGGACTCGGTGGCCAGCAGGCCCCTGCTGCACGACGCGCTGAAGAAGACCGAGCGGGTCCGCCCCTTCAAGGCCGAGGGCGACTACAGCTACGGCATGCGCAAGGTGTGCGACGACGGGATGGTGATGATCGGCGACGCCGCCCGGTTCGTCGACCCCATCTTCTCCAGCGGGGTCAGCGTCGCCATGAACAGCGCCCGGTTGGCCTGCGGCGACATCATCGCCGCGGCGGAGGCCGGCGATTTCAAGGCCGCCCGGTTCGAGAACTATGTGACGAAGCTGCGGCGCGGCGTGTCCAGCTGGTACGAGTTCATCTCCATCTACTACCGCCTCAACATCCTGTTCACCGCCTTCGTCCAGGATCCCCGCTACCGGATCGACGTCCTGAAACTGCTGCAGGGCGACGTCTACGACGAGCAGGAGCCGGTCGCGCTGACGAAGATGCGCGAGTTCATCGCCGCCGTGGAGGCGGACCCCACCCACCTCTGGCACCCGCTTCTGGGGAAGATGAAGGTGTCCCTCAGCTCGCGGGCGTTGTTCTGACCACGCCGTGGGCGGTTCTGTTCGACATGGACGGAACCCTCGTCGACACCGAAGTGCTCCTGCTCGAAGCCCTGTCGACGGTACTCGGGGCGTCGGGCGTGCCGGCCGCGGCGATCAGGCCGGAGGAGCTACGGGGGCGCAGTGTCGCCGAGAACCTGGCCCGGTTGAACCCTCTCGCGCGAGCGCCGATGACCGCACAGGAGCTGTACGCCCGTGTGAGCAGCCGCATGCTCGACCGGTTGCGTCCGGGGATCACCCCGCTGCCCGGAGCCGTCGGCCTGCTGCGGGCACTGCGGCGGGCGCGGGTTCCGTGTGCGCTGGTGTCGTCCTCGTACCGGGCGATGGTGGACGCCGTCCTCCCCTCGCTCGGTGCGGCCGAGTTCGCCGTGACCGTGGCCGGCGACGAGGTGAGGCATCCGAAACCTGACCCCGAGTCGTATCGCACCGCCGCGGCCCGGCTCGGCATCGCGCCGGGGAAGTGTGTGGTCGTCGAGGACTCGTCTGCCGGGCTCCGGTCCGGCCGGGCCGCGGGGTGCGTCACGGTCTCGGTCGCGCCGACAGCGGAACCGGTGGACCTCGGCGTACCGGGTCTGTCCGGAGTGACCGTCGAACGGCTCGCTCGCCTGGTGGACACGGGGGCCGCGCGCACCAGCCGCCGGGCCGCCGGATGAGAGGGGACAGGAGGTGAGGAACCGATGGGGCTCCTTCAGCAGCCGGCGCCGCTGTCGTGGCGACGGGCAGGGCGATGCGCTCGGCCCGACGGGCTGTGCGTCGCTCCGGGCGGACCGGTTGCGCACAGCCGCGTACGACGGCACCGGCGTCCGACGCACGGTGCGGTCCCGGCACCGCCACGCCCTGAGGCAGCCCGCCCGGTTCCTGGCCCCGGCGTCGTGAGACCTGCCGGGCACCGGGGTGCGGCGGACGCCGCACCCCGTCCGACTCGTAGAAGAACTCGTAGAAGAACTCCTAGAAGAACTCGTAGAAGAAAGTGGTGCATCACCGTGAACGGACCCTGGCTCTCGCGCGTCGAGCGGGGCGTGACGCCCATGCGTCTCCCGTGGGCACCGGCATGAAGCCGGCGAACGTGTTCCTCGCCGGCCTGGGCTGCTGGCTGCCGACCCCCTACGCGGCGTCCGAGGCGGTCGCCGCGGGCCTGTACGACGCCACGGTCTTCGCCGAGAGCGGTCTGCGCAGCGTGCTGATCGCCGGGCCGGAGTCACCGCCCGACATGGCCGTGCGGGCCGCACGCACGGCGCTGAGCCACACCCCGGGCGGGGCCGCCGCGATCGGTACGGTGCTGCACGGCTCGACGTTCTACCAGGGGCCCGAGATGTGGTCGCCGTCGGCGTACATCATGCGGGAGCTGGGCATCACGGGGGCCACAAGCACCGAGATCCGCAACGGGTGCAACAGCATGCTCACCGGGGTCGAGCTGGCCGCCGGCCTGCTGTCGTACCAGCCGCAGGGCCGACCGGACATCCTGCTGACCACGGCGGACAACTTCAACTCGCCGTTGTTCAACCGGTGGGACAGCGGGCCGATGGGCGTGATCGCCGCCGACGCGGCCAGCTCCGTGGTGATCAGCCCGACCGCCGGCTTCGCCCGTGTCGAGGCGGTCGTCTCCCGGGTGTATCCGGAGTTCGAGGCGATGGCGCGCGGCAACGAGCCGCTGTTTCCCCCCACCGGGTCCGCGGGACGGCGGATCGACACCGTCGAACGCGCCCAGCAGTTCAACGAGCGGGTGCGGGAGGTCGGCGGGATGAGCGTCGCCGACGGCCTGGCGAAAGCCTGTTCCGAGACGGCGCTCGCCGCCCTGGACGAGGCCGGAATCGAAGCCTCCGAGCTGCGCTGGGTCCTGGTGCCAAACGGCGACGAGATGACCACCCGGAACTGCGTCATGGACCCGCTGGGCCTGGACGTCTCCCGGTCCCAGTGGGAGTTCGGCCGCGGGATCGGACACGCCTCGGCCAGCGACCAGCTCATCGCCCTCGGCCATCTGCTGCGCACCGGGCGGCTCGACGAGGGCGACCACGTCCTGCTGTTCGGCGGCGCCCCAGGCTGGTCGGCCGTGGCCGTGGTCCTCACTATCTGCGAACTGCCGTCCTGGATATAGGGGTTGACGATGCCGACAGGAGGTGCCGTGTGACGGCGCAGCAGCACCAGGTCGCTCCGCAGCCGATCGCCATCGTGGGCATGGCGTGTGAGTTCCCCGGCGCGGACGGCGTCCCCGCGTTCTGGAGGATGCAGCTCGACGGGGTCGACGCCACGGCGGACGTCCCGCCCGACCGGTTCTCCATCGACGCGTTCTACGACCCCCGGCCGCGCACGCCCGGACGGATCGTCAGCCGCCGTGGCGGTTTCCTGCCCGACATCCGGGGCTTCGACGCCCACTACTTCGGCATCTCCGGCCGCGAGGCGAGCCACATGGACCCGCAGCAGCGGCTGCTCCTGCAGACCGCCGCCGCGGCCGTGCGGGACGCCGGCCTGACGCTGGACCAGCTCGCGGGGAGCCCGACCGCCGTCGTCGTCGGACAGCGGACCGCCGAGTACTGGGACATGCTGCGGGCCGCCGGGGCGCTGGACATCTACGCCAACACCGGCACCTCGCGCAGCGTCCTGTCCGGCCGCCTGTCGTTCTTCTTCGATCTGCGTGGCCCGAGCACGTCCGTCGACACCGCCTGCTCGTCCTCGCTGGTGGCCGTGCACCAGGCGTGCGCCGCGCTGCGCGGCGGGGAGGCGACCCTCGCCCTGGCCGCGGGGGTCAACCTGGTGATCACACCGGAGGAGAGCATCACGTTCTCCCAGGCGGACATGCTGTCCGCGGACGGCCGGTGCAAGTTCGGCGCGGCCGACGCCGACGGCTTCGTGCGCAGCGACGGCGTCGGCGTCGTCGTCCTCAAGACGCTGGCGCAGGCCGAGGCGGACGGCGACCGTGTCCACGCGGTCATCCACGGCTCCGCCGTCGAGAACGAGGGCCGCAGCAGCGGGTATCTGATGACCCCGTCGCAGACCGCCCAGATCGACACGATGCGGCACGCCTGCTCGCGCGGCGGCATCGACCCGCGCGCCGTCGGCTTCGTCGAGGCACACGGCACCGGCACGCCCACCGGAGACCCGATCGAACTGCGCAGCCTGGACGCGGTCTACGGCACCGGTGCGGGCCGCTCGGCCGCGGACCCCCTGCTGGTCGGCTCCGTGAAGACGAACATCGGCCACACCGAGGCGGCGGCCGGCATCGCCGCACTCATCAGGGCGGCGCTGTGCGTGGCACACGGCGTCGTCCCGCCCAGTCTGCACAGCGGCCGGCTGACCGACGCGGTGGACTGGGACAGCATGGCGCTGGAGATCCCGCAGACCGTCCGCGACTGGGGCCGGGACGGCGCCCCCCGGTACGCCGCCGTCAGCTCGTTCGGCATTTCCGGTACCAACGCCCACGTCGTCCTCGGCGAGCACCGGCCCGCGGCCGTGCCGCCAGCCGCCGACGAACCACGGCCGCACCTGCTCGCGCTGTCCGCCCGGACACCCGCCGCGCTGCGTGAACTCGCCGTCGCCTACGCGGACTTCCTCGGTGCCGAGGGGGAGGGCCGCCGGCACAGTCTGCGCGACGTCAGTTTCAGCGCGCTGACCCGGAGCACCCATCACCGGCACCGCATGACCGTGCTCGCCGCGGACCACGACCAGGCCGCCCAACAGCTGCGCAAGGGCCGGCCGATCGTCGCCGCCAGGCCCGGCGCCCGGTGGAGGACCGTCTTCGTGTTCCCCGGCCAGGGCTCCCAGTGGTCCGGGATGGGGCGACAGCTTCTGCGTACCTCCCCGGTCTTCCGGGAGACCGTCGAGGAGTGCGACCGGCACCTCCGCGCCGAACGCGGCTGGTCGGTGATCGAGCAGCTGACCGCCGGTGACGAGGCGGGCTGGCCGATCGACGTGGTGCAACCCCTGCTCTGGGCCGTCGAAGTCGGTCTGGCCGCGCTGTGGCGGTCATGGGGCGTCGCGCCCGACGTGGTGATCGGTCACAGCATGGGCGAGGTCGCGGCAGCCTGCACCGCGGGCGCGCTCACCCTGGCCGACGGCGCGGCGGTGATCTGCCGCCGCAGCGCCCTGCTCAGGGAGATCGCCGGCGCCGGCTCCATGGCCGCGGTCGACCTGCCCGCCGACGAACTGCGGCGGGAACTCGCCGAGGTGCCGGACGTCGACGTCGCGGTGAGCAACGGCCCGCGGCGCACCATCATCTCGGGCCGCACTCCGGCGGTGGAGAAGGTGCTGGGCGCGCTGTCCGAGCGGGACGTCTTCACCAAGATCGTCAAGGTGGACGTGGCCTCGCACAGCAGTCACGTCGACCCCCTGCTGGACGCGCTGCGCGCCGCCCTGGAGTCGGTACGGCCCCGTAAAGGCCATGTCCCGCTGCGCTCGACGGTCACCGGGGAGGTCCTGACCGGCGAGGAGATGGACGCCGACTACTGGGTCCGCAACCTCCGCGACGAGGTCCGCTTCCACGCGGCCGTCGACGCCGAGACCGCCTGCCCCGAGACGGCCGCCGTCGTCGAGATCAGCCCGCACCCCGTCCTCGGCGGGGCGGTGAAGGAGTGCCTGCCCGCGGACCGCACCGACGACCAGGTGGTGCCGTCCCTGCTGCGCGGTACCGACGACCTGACCACGCTGCTGACCTCTGTCGGCCAGCTGTACCAGGCCGGATACCCGGTGCGGTGCGACGCGCTGTTCGACGGCCCGGCCGCCTACGTGGGGCTGCCGTCCTATCCCTGGCAACGCGCCGAGTTCTGGTTCGAGCCGGTCGCCGGGACGGGTACGCGGACCCCCGGCTCGCACACCGCGACGCCGACGACAGCAGCAACAGGGACGCCGGCCGGGACGGACGTCCCGGGCGGACACCCGCTGCTCGGCGCGCACACCGTCCTCGACGACGGCGCGCACCGGTGGGAGGGCCCCGTCGACCTGGTGCGCAACGCCTACCTCCTGGACCACCAGGTACAGGGCCTGGTCATCCTGCCCGGCACCGCGTACCTGGAGCTGGCGGTGGCCGCCGCCGACCAGGCCGTCGGTGCCGATGTCGTCGTCAAGGACGTCCGCTACGACAAGGCGCTCTTCCTCACCGCCGAGGCCCCGCCGCTGCTGCGGGTCACGCTGCGGCCGGCCGGGCGGGGGTGGGCCTTCGACGTCGCCACCGCCGACGGCGCCGAATGGACCCGGCATGCCCACGGGCAGGTGGCGGAAGCGCCCGCCGGCACACGCATGCTCGAAGTCCCCGACGACCCGCCCGGGCAGATTGCCGAACGTGTTCCCGAGCACCTCACCGGCGCCGAGTTCTACCGCCGGTTCGCGGCCCGCGGCAACGACTGGCACGGCGTCTTCCAGGGCATCGGACAGGTGTGGCGCGGCGACGACGAAGCGCTGGCCGAGATCGTCGTCCCGGACCGACTCTCCGGCCACGAGGGGCATCACGTCCATCCGGCGGTCCTCGACGCCTGCGGACAGGTGCTCGCGGCCACCCTGCCCGACTCGGCCGAACCCGGCGAGCAGCATGCCTTCGTCCTGGGCTCCATCGACGCGTTCCGCCGGTACGGGCCGCTGCCGCTGACCGGCACCCTGTACAGCCACGTGGTGCGGCACGACCTGACGGCCGAGTCGTTCAGCGGTGACGTCGTCATCCGCGACGAACGGGGCACGCTGCTGGCCGAGTTCCGTGGGCTGCGGATCCGCTGGCTCGTGCGGCGGGAGGAGCCCGGCCCGCTGACGGACTGGCTCTACCGGCCGAAGTGGATACCGGCCGCCGCAACCGGAGCACTGCCGGAGGCGGCCGCCGGAGCCTGGCTGGTGTTCGAGGACGAGGACTTCGGGCCGCGGCTCGCACCGGCACACGGCCCGCGGATCGCCGTACGACCGGGGGACAGGTACGAGCGCGGTGACGACGGGACGTATCGCATCGACCCGTCCCGGCTCGACGACTACGCCCGGCTGCTGTACGAGGTCGGACGCGACCACCCGGAGGGCGTCGCCGCCGTGGTGCACCTGTGGAGCCTGCGGGCGCCGCGGCCGGTGGGGGAGGTCCCGCTGGGCCTCGGCAGCGCGCTGCTGCTGGACCAGGCGCTGTCCACGGCACGGTGGGACGGCCCGTTGCCCCGGCTCGTCCTCGTCACCCGGGGCGCCGAGACGGTCGTGGACGCGGAAGGGGCGCCCGATCCGGAGCAGTACGCGGTGTGGGGTTTCGGACGTACGGCGGCGAGCGAGCTGTCCGTCGTCCGGCACATCCTCATCGATCTGGACAGGGCCCACGGCACGGAGCAGACCGCGGCGCTGGCCCAGGAGATCGCGGCCGCAGACGGTGCCGAGGACCAGATCGCCCTGCGGGCGGGCACCCGGTACGTCCTGCGCCTGCGCCGCACCTCACCGGCGTCCGGCTCCGACGACGTCACCGGGATCGAGCCGGCCCACGACCGCATCACGGGCCCGGTGCGCACGGTGACCGCGACGCGGCCCCCGGCCCCCGGCGAGGTGCAGATCGCCGCGGCATACGGCGGAATCGGCTTCCGCGACGCCGGGGCCCACCCGGACCAGGACGACGACGGCCTGCTGGGCTGGGAGACCGCCGGTGTGGTGACGGCCGTCGGCACCGAGGTGCGGGGACTGAACGTGGGCGACCGCGTCGTCGCCGTCGCCCGTCCGGGTCCGGCCACGCGGGTCCTCGCCGACCGCAGGCTGACCCTCCGCCTGCCCGACGGACTCGGTCTCGCCGAGGCCGCCACCGTACCGATCCCCTACCTGACCGCCTGGTACGGCCTGATGGAACTGGCCGCGCTCTGCGAAGGGGAAAAGGTCCTCATCCACTCGGCCACCGGCGGCGTGGGGCTCGCCGCGATCCAGGTGGCCCGGCGCCGCGGCGCCGAGATCTACGCCAGCGCAGGCAGCGAGAAGCAGCGGGCCCTGCTGCGAGCGATGGGCGTCACCCATGTCGCCGACTCCCGGGGCGACTTCGCCGGTCCACTGCTGGCCGAGACCCGGGGCACGGGGATGGACGTCATCCTCAACTCGCTGACCGGGACGGCCGTCGAGCAGAACCTCAGCCTGCTCGCCCCCTACGGGCGCTACGTGGAACTGGCCGAGCAGGATCCGGTGGACGGCCACCCGGCCGGTCCCGGCGGCCTGCCGCGCAACGGTTCCTTCCACGTCCTCGACATCGCCGCCCTGTGCCGCGAGCAACCGGAGCGGGCCGGGACGCTCCTCGGCCGCCTGCTGCGCCTGATCTCGGTCGGCGAACTCGCGCCGCTGCCGGCCGAGGTGTACCCGCTGGACACCGCCGGTCCGGCTCTCGACGACATGAACGGGGCCCGGCAGGTCGGCGAGGTGCTCATAGATCTGCGGACGGCCCCGGTGTCCCCGACGGGGCCCGCGCAGACGGGGCCCGCGCCGACTCGGATGCGGCCGGACGCCACGTATCTGGTGACCGGCGGTGCCGGCGGTATCGGCTCCGAACTGGCCCGCTGGCTCGTCGCGCGCGGCGCCCGGCACCTGCTGCTCACCGGCCGTTCCGTGCCCGGCACGGCCTCGCCGTCGGGGGGTGACATCGCCGCCCTGTTGGAGGAACTGCGCGGCCTGGGCGTCGAGGCGCAGTACGCCCCGGTGGACGTGGCGGACGAACGGTCGATGCGCCGCCTGGTCGAAAACCGCCGCGCCGCCGGCCGTCCGGCGGTCCGGGGCGTCTTCCACACCGCCGGCGTGTTCATGTACAAGCCGATCGGCGACACCACCCTGCGCGATGTGGAAGCCGTGCTGCGGCCCAAGCTGGCGGGCGGCCGGGTCCTCGACCGTCTCTTCGCGGACGACCTCGACCACTTCGTCCTCTTCTCGTCCGGGAACGCCCTGCTGGCCTCGCCCCACGTCGCGGCGGCGGCCGCCGCCAACGCGGGCCTCGACGCGATAGCCCGCGGGCGCCGCAGCCGTGGCTGCAAGGCGCTCGCGGTGAACTGGGGCTTCTGGACCGACCGCGGCATGGCCGCGCGGGCGGGTAGCGAACTCGGGCGGGATCTGATCCCGCGGGGCATGACCGGCTTCACCTCCGCGGCAGGGTTCGCGGTGCTGGATCACCTGCTGGCCACAGGCGCCGGGGACACCGTGGTCATGCCGGTGGACTGGACGCAGTGGCAGGTCACGTACCCGGTCGCGGCCGCATCCCCGTTCCTGCGGGACGTCGTCGACGACGCACCCGCACACCGGGTCACCGCGGCCCCGCCCCCTTCGCCCGGAGCACCGCGGGCCCGGCCGGAGCGCGCCGCACGGCCGGCCACGCCGACGTTCCCCGTCCCACGACCAAAACCCCTGACACCGAGCCCGCAGGCGTTGCCCGCCTCCGGGAACGCGTGGGGGACCGCCTCCGGAACCGGGACGGCACGGGCCGGGACGGGGACCGGACGGGATACCGACGGTACGGACCGTGCGACCGGGGCGGCACCAGCCGCGGATCGGGCGGCGCTGTTCCGGGCCGGGATCGCCGCCATCCTGCGCGTCGACTCCGAACACCTCGACCCGGACCTGGATCTGACCAGCCAGGGCCTCGACTCGCTGATGGCGGCTCAGCTACGGCAGGAGGTGCAGCGCTCGCACGGGGTGCTGCTGCCGGTCGGCAAGATCCTCAGCCGCGCGACGCTGCGTGAGCTGACGGATCAACTGCTCGCCGCGGCACGACCGGAGTGACGGTGACTCCCGGTCGTCGCCGGCGCTCCGCCGACCGGTGCGGCCCCTCTCGGCGCTCCGGGCACGCGGGAAGCCCACCCACAGGGGCAGCACGGCAGCCAGGACGCCCCGTCGACCGACGACGGCCGGGACAACCTCCCCACGCTCACGCTGCCACGCCGCTGTCATGCTTCCACGGCTCTGGCGCGGGCACAGTCACCCGCTCCGCGGCGTACTCCCCGTAGGGCAGGGGCCGGGGCGTGCGCGGCACGGCTTTTGCGGTCGTGGACCTCTCGCCGTCCCGTGCTCCGAGCGGGTGGCCGTGCCTGCCGACGCACCATCCGAACCTTCCACTGAACGCAGCACTTGCCGAAAAGGGGATGCCGGTGAGCACCGACTCCATGGTCACTCACGTCGTCGCCGCTCTCGCGGTGGTGATCACGGCCTCATGGGCCTTGGGAGCAGCGGCCCGCAAGCTTCGTCAGCCACCCGTCATCGGGCAGTTGCTCGTCGGGATCGCCCTCGGTCCGAGTCTGCTCGGGCTGGCGCCGGGCGGAGTGTACGACACTCTGTTCCCGGAGCAGATCAAGCCGATTCTGACGGCGCTGGCACAAGTCGCGCTGGCGCTCTTCCTCTTCGCGGTCGGCTACGAACTCGATCTCGGCCAGCTTCGCCACCACCGCGCGGTGACGACTGTCTCGTTGAGCGCGTTCGTGCTTCCGATGCTGATGGGGGCCGGCATCGTCGTACTCCTTCCCGGAAGCTTCCGCTCCGTCAACGGCGGTCACCCGATCGACGCGACCTTCATCCTCTATATGGCAGTCGCCCTGTCCATCACGGCGGTTCCCGTCCTGGCCAGCATCATCAGGGACCAGGGGCTGGCCGGCAGCCGGCCGGCCACGATCGCGATGGCAGCCGCCGGCGTCATCGACGCATTGAGCTGGCCCGTGCTCGCCGTCTGCCTGATCGGCGGTGAGGGCGGCTCCCTGGGGAGCTGGTTCACCAAGATGGCGCTGCTGGCGGCCTATCTCCTGGTGATGATCTTCGGCGTGCGGCGCGTGCTGGTGTGGTGGATGAACCGGCCCGGCGCCCTGCTGACCAACCCTGTCCCCATCGCAACGGCGTTGACGCTGGCCTCGGCCTGGGCCACCAGCGCGCTCGGGCTGCATGTGATCTTCGGTGCGCTGTTGGCCGGCATCATCATGCCCCGCCAGCGCGACGGTGCTCCGGACAGCCAGGTACTGCGGCCCCTGCAGGAGACCGGAGGTCTGCTGCTGCCGGTGTTCTTCACCATCTCAGGAATGTCGGTGGAGCTCAGCGGACTGCACGCCTCCGACCTGCTGCTCCTTGTCGTGCTGTGCATCGCGGCGGTGGTCGGCAAAGTGGCCGCAGGCTCGCTGTCGGCCCGGGGCAGCGCCCGTCTGCCGTGGCGGGATTCCCTGCTGATCGGCGTGCTGCTCAACACCCGTGGTCTCACTGAACTCATCGTGCTGAACGTGGGCTTGCAGGCGGGAGTGATCGGACCGCGGCTCTACGCGCTGCTCGTCATCATGGCACTCTTCACCACGGCGGCCGCCGGGCCGCTGATCGGCCCGCTGCACCGCCCGGCGGACGCCTCCCCTGACGCGCCCTCCGGATCCGGCGGGGACGGCGACAAGACGGCGGGTGCCCGGCCCGGGTCCGACTCCGGTTCCGGTTCCGGCCAGGCTCCCATGCCGGACGCCGAGCCGACGCCGCGGCCGTAGGACGGTGTCGGGCGGCGGTGGTGGTCTCACCGCGGAACGTGTGGCGGGCGCGGCATGGAGAATCCTCTCGGCGTGGCCGCGGTCGTAGATCAACAGCCGGTCGGTGCACTCCGCGTGTGCCGGTGGCACGGATCGATCGGCGTGCGGTTTGCGGTTGGGACTGCGTGGGGGACCGGCCACGGCGACGTCCTCGCTCGCGAAGACGGCGTCGAATGCGGCCGCTGAGCAAGCCGTTCGACCGCTTCCGGCCCATGGCCAGGGAAGGTGCTGACCCAGCGTGACCGCTGTCCGGGTGGTGTGCCGCCTTGTGTGTGGTCGGCGCGCGGTGGCCACCGCCGGCTGCCGAGCGCACGGGACAGGGCCGGACCGCCGTCCACCGGTTCCCGGCGGAAGGAAGGAAGATGCCGAAGGGGTCGGTGACGACGGCTGTCTTGTCCGCTCCGCCGGCTGATCCGAGAGCAGCGGGGCCCTTTCCCCATCCACCTCCGGGCCTCGGCCCGCCAGCCACGTCATGGCGGTTCTGATGCCGTCGCCGACCTGACGCGAAAAGCGGTCGCCGCCCGTGAACTGCCTCACCTGACCGGAACCGGGACGGATCCCCGCGTTCGTCGTGCCCTCCGCAGGCAAGAAAGTGATCATCCCGCTGCCGACACCTTCGGCGACGGTCACCGCCCAACTGTCAACCGGTCGCTGTTTGGCCAGATCGGCTGCTACGCATCCGTGTTCTGTCCGATAACTTTGCGCATTGCAGGCCGAACTGGCACTTCGCCCACCAGAAGGACGTACTGCACATGGCAGATGCGAAGGACGTTTCGTACGCCAGAGATCTGGTGGACCTCGCTGGTCTCGGCCAGGACTTCACCCACGACCCGTACCCGGTTTACGCTGCGCTGCGCGC
This sequence comes from Streptomyces sp. NPDC006012, assembly GCF_042871185.1. NCBI lineage: Bacteria > Bacillati > Actinomycetota > Actinomycetes > Kitasatosporales > Streptomycetaceae > Streptomyces > Streptomyces sp. NPDC006012. Next base: position 158,816 of record NZ_JBIAIE010000013.1, on the reverse strand, counting down.
TCGGGGCCCGGTGCACCGCGTACGGATGCCCGAGGGAGCGGAAGCGTGGCTCGTCGTGGGTCACGAGGCGGGGCGCGCGGCGCTGGCGGATCCGAGCCTGTCCAAGGACTGGTCGAACGCCTCCCAGGCCGTCGGTCTGCCGAACCTGGCTGCCGGCCGGCACATGCTGAACTCCGACCCGCCGCACCACACCCGACTGCGCAAGCTGGTCGCGAAGGAGTTCACCCCTGCGCGCGTGCGGGCCCTTGAGCCCCGGGTACAGGAAATCACCGACGGACTTCTGGACACAGCGCTCGGTGAGCCCGATGGCCGGGCCGACCTGGTGGAAGTGCTGTCCTTCCCGCTGCCCATCGCCGTGATCTGCGAGCTCATCGGTGTTCCGGCCCTGGACCGCGAGGCCTTCCGGAAATGGTCCAACACCGCCCTGACGTCCAGGGACGTGGACGAGCGAGTGGCTGCGGCGGCCGCCGCGAGTCAGTACATCGCCCGGTTGATCGTGCGCAAGCAGCGGGAACCGCAAGATGACCTGCTGAGCGCACTGATTCGCGTCACGGACGAAGGCGGCGACCGGCTGTCAGCCGATGAACTGCTGGGCACTGTCTGGCTGCTGCTGGTAGCGGGGCACGAGACAACGGTCAACCTCATCTCCAATGGCGTCCTGGCTCTGCTGACCCACCCCGAGCAGCTCGCCGCCCTGCGAGCCGATCCCTCACTGCTGGAGAACGTGGTCGAGGAGACGCTGCGCTACGACGGGCCGGTGGAGACAACGACGTACCGTTTCACCACCAAGCCCGTCGACATCGGCGGCACGGTGGTGCCGGGCGGTGGGGAACTGGTCCTGGTGGCTCTGGCCGACGCCGACCGTGACCCCGCGCGTTTTCGTGCTGCCGATGGCTTCGACATCCGTCGTGACGCGCGCGGCCACGTGGCCTTTGGCCATGGCCTTCACTACTGCCTGGGTGCGCCGCTGGCACGCCTGGAGGGCCGGGTCGCGATCGGAACCCTGCTGCGGCGCTGCCCCGACCTCGCACTCGATGCCGATCCCGTCACGATCGCCTGGCGAGGCGGCATGCTCATCAGGGGACCGGAGCGACTGCCCGTCCGGCTGCGGCGACAGCCGGGCTGACCGCTCCGCTTGTACGGCCTGTAGTTCGGTTGGTGGGCCGCTGTGCACTGGCTGCGTAGCGTTGGGCGGGGCCAGTTCTCACGAGTCCGTGGGGGTGACATTTTCTCTGCGGGCCGTCGACGAGGATCCCGGGCTTCCTGAGATCCGACTGGCTGTTCTGGATCCCCGTCGGTGAACCGGAGTTGTGGCCCACAATCATCGTCGAGGCCGGCCTGCTCTCCTTCGAGGTCCTGCACAGGCTGTCGCCGGAAGTGGTCCTGGACCTGCTCTCCGGTTCCTCCAGTACACCGGTCTTCCCCGATGACTTCCCGAGCGTTCATCCGGCCTTCGACCCCTTCACCCAGTGAGTGGGCCGACGGTGGACCGGGCGGCGACAGCGGCTCGGGGCAGGGTCAGCTGACGCCTGTGCCGCAGTGGGTGCGGATCTCGGTGCTGGCGGCGCTGGACTCGTCCGCCTGGATCCCGTCGATTTCCACCGAGACCGCCAGCCGGTAGTCGTAGCTGCCGACCCGTCCTTGAGGGCACGGGGCAGACACCCTGTGGCCGGACTGGTCCTGCTGGGATGTCCAATTGGTCCGGCCACGATCGTCGTACGGGCGCCAGCCGGACCAACTGTCGCGTTCGATCGTGTAGTGCTGCCGCATCTTCGCGGTGCGCCCCGAGCGGTGCGTCCGGAAACCGGCGGAGTGGATCTGCGCCCGTGGCTGTGCGCCACCGACCACGATTTCGCCGTTCACAGCGACGGGTGAGACCGTCGTGCTGCACCACCACCCGTGCGCGGCGGTGATCTTCACGTAGTCGCATGCGGTCTCGCTGCCCGGCGCGTGGTAGTCGGTGACGCGGACAGCCTTGGCATCCTCGGGAGCAAGGCTGACGTCTCCGATCGTCATGCGCACCGAGCTGTCACGCAGCTCCTCCGCCCGCCACTCCAGCTTTGTCTGTATCGGCTCGGGCTTGACGCTGGGCGTTTGGCTTCTGGACGCGCACGGCACCGCATTCGCCGGCAGAGCGGCGTGACGTGGCCCCGAGTGTGCCGTGGATCGGCAGGCCGTGATGGTGAGCAGCGCTGCGGCTAGCGCCGGGCCGGCCAGGATCAGTCGCATCGCCGCATCTCCCCAGTGTGGACAGAGCGTGCTAGCGCTCCGAGTCGCTTGCACCGATGGTTTTGGTGGATGTCCGCCGAAGGGTAGCGCGTCACTGGAAGCACGCCAGGGCCCGCGCCCCGGCCTCGCCGACCGCCATGTGGGCTTCGCGGGGCGGACGGGATGCGGTCTCGGTCTTGGTTCACCCCGTACGACAACGTCGGCCTCCAAGACCACAACCAGGTCTTGAAGGCCGACGTCAGGCACTGGCCCGAATTGATCAACAGCATCCCGTGCAGCGGGTGCCGGGCCCGGTCATCCGGTGCTGGATCAGCGGCCGTTGAGTCCCTTGTCCACCGCCGCCGTCAGTTCACCGTCCGCCGTGTCGCCGTCCAGTGACCAGAACATCGCGCCGCCCAGTCCCAGCCTGCGGACGTACGCCGACTTGGTCGACAGCACCTGGGGGTCGTCGTACGTCCACAGCGTGGTGCCGTCAAAAAGCCATGCGCTGCCGTTCCAGCGGTCCCGGTGCACGGTGTACGTACCGGAGGCGGCCAGGCCCTTGAGGACCTTGTAGTCCTCGGAGCCGTCCGCGTACGTGGCCTTCGCCGGGCCGGTGGCCGGCTGGCCGAGGCCGTCGCCGCCACCGCTAACCCCGGTCCAGCCCTGCCCGTAGAACGGCATGCCGACCACCAGCTTGCGCGGCTGGGCGCCCCTGCGCACCCAGTCCCGGACCGTCTGGTCCACGCTGAAGTCGCCCGGCGCGAACAGGGCCGACTGCTGAGCCGTCGTGGCCTGGCCCGACACGTGGAAGTCGTACCCCTGGAGGTTCACGAAGTCGAAGTCCCGCATGATGCGCGGGATGTCGAACCCGGCGTCGATCGCGCCCGGCGCGGCCGGTACGAACGCCGACAGGTCGTAGTGCCTGGCCTTCTTGCCGCGCGGCGCCCGGCTCCTCGCGTACGCGTCGAGCTGGCTGCGGAATTCGTGTACGAGGGCGGTGAAGTTCCGTTTGTCCTCGGGCCGGTAGACCGTGTCCGTGTCACCCGGCGAACCGGGCCACTCCCAGTCCAGGTCCACGCCGTCGAACAGCCCGGCGGCCGAGCCCGCGCCACCGCGCGCGCCGTCGACCGGCAGGTTGCCCTTGATGTACAGGTCGATGCAGGACGCCACGAACTTCTTGCGCGAGGCGGGAGTCAGGGCGGCGTCGGAGAAGTGGGTGGACCAGCTCCAGCCGCCCAGCGAGATCAGCACCTTGAGGCCGGGGTGCTTCGCCTTGAGCTCACGCAGCTGGTTGAAGTTGCCGGCAAGCGGCTGCGTGTCGGTGTCCGCGACGCCGTCCACGGAGTTCTCGGCGTCGAGGGGTCGCGCGTAGTCGGCCCAGGCGTCGGCCTCGCCCGGCACGTTCCCGGTGAAGCACTCGCCTTCGGCGTTCACGTTGCCGAAGGCGTAGTTGATGTGCGTCAGCCTGGCTGCCTGACCGCTCGTGTCCAGGTCCTTGACCTGGTAGTCGCGGCCGTACACCCCCCACTGCGTGAAGTAGCCCACGCGCTTGCCGTACTTGGCGGTGGTGGCGTGCGACTGGGCGGCGACTGCTGTTCCTGCCGCCGGGGCGAGGACGGCGAGCAGGGACAGGGAGCAGGTGGCAACGGCCAGTCTTCTCAGGGTTCTTCGCATGGACGGGAACGTATTGGTATGGACCATTGTGGTCAATAGGGTGGCGGCCGGGTAGCGCTACAAGGAGGGGTGCGTGGTTGCGCCGAGGTCCGCCAGAGGCAGGTTTTCCGGTGCGCACCGGTGTGCCAGGGCTTCGGTGGCGGAGTCGCGAGCAGGGATCCGGTGGGGCGCCTGCGGGGGAGCGCGCTGATCTGCAGGGTGTGAAACATCCAGATTCAAGAAGTTTTCCGTCATCTCGAAATGGGAGAATGTGCAGATAGGGGACTTTTTTTGCCTCGGGTGTATGATGGCCTTCATCTAGCTTCTGGGCGGCTGTGGCCGCTCCTCGGAGGGAGGCCCGGTATGGGGCACTCACAGGCGGAGAAGGCGGCGTCCCGTGAGCGGGTGCTGCGGATCGCGGCCCGCAAGGTCCGCGCGGAGGGCGTCACCCGCCCCGGTATCTCCGAACTGATGAAAGAGGCGGGGCTGACGCACGGCGGTTTCTACAAGCACTTCAGCTCGCGTGACGACCTCGTCGCCCAGGCCGTGACCGAGGCACTGGCCGAGGGCACGGCGAAGATGGAGCAGGCCGCCCGCAAGAACGAGCAGGAACCGCGCACCGGCCTCATCGACGCCTACCTCGGCAAACGGCACCGAGACACACCGGCCAGCGGGTGCGCCCTGGTCACGCTCGGTGCCGCGGCCGGACGCGGGGACAAGGGCTTCAAGGAGGCCTACGAGGAGCAGGTTCGCACCTATCTTGACCTGATCGCCGGTCTCGGCGGGGACTCGGAGGAGGCCCGGGCCGAGGCCATGCTCACTCTCAGCGCCCTGGTCGGCGCCACCCTCATGTCCCGGGCCGTCGCCGACCCCGACTTCTCGGACGAACTGCTCACCAACGTCGCCGAGCAGCTCAAGCGACACGAGGCACCGGCCCCTGTCGCCTGATCTCGCGCCTGGCGCGATTCCCCGGCCGCGGCACTCAAGGGAGCCCCCTGGCTCTGCCGCGGCCGAAAGGCGGGCCCGGCCGCTTTCACCGGCCGAGCGCGCCCGCCCCCGTGTCGAAGTCCGCCGGCCGCCGACCCGCGCGCCTTGGGGCCCTCACGGGGGCAGTTCCGCCCCCGTCTGCTCGTTCACCAGGTACTGCGCGTACCACTCGGGCCGCTCCTGGTCCACCTCGCCGGTGCGCTTCTCGTGCTCGCCGCGGGCGACGGCCGCGCGGCGCAGCGCGTTCGCCAGGTCGGTAACGGAGGTGAACGCCGTCGGGCCGGGACCGACCCGCCCGGGGAGCCGGGACGTGATCTCCTGCAGCAGCCAGGTGTTGCCGTCGGGATCGTTGAACGTGGCACGCGAGAAGTAGCTGCGCCGCTCGGGGTCCAGGCCCGCCACCGGGCCGTTCGGGCTCAGGTGGAAGATCTCGCTCACCTCCACACCGCTGTCGATCAGTGCGTTCCTGGTGGCCCCGATGTCGGAGACGATCAGATACCCCTTGCCCGACCCGAGCGCGGCGGTCGTGAGGGTCGGGCCGAACTGGACCGGGCACGCGGAGCCGTGCGGGGTGAACTGCACGACGCCGGAGGAGTCCGGTCCAGCCGCCACCCGAGTCCCGCGTAGAACTCCTTGGCGCGGTCGACATCCGCGACCGGAATGACGACTACTTCGACCTTCATATCGACGTTCTTCCCAGCGATGGTTCCCATCCTGTTCGCAGGGGCTCACCGGGGCGCGCTTCGTCGGGTGGGCCGGGGAGGATTCAGGCGCGGGGGCCGCGTTCGAGGGGCTGCGACAGAGCAGCCTTGGCCTGCCTGGTGTCCTCGTCGGCAACGACTTCCCTCAGGTCGTGGACCAGGGCCTGCATGGTCTGCTCGGCCACGTCGGCCGCGCTGATCTTCGGACCGGTCACCCAGGCGCTCAGCTCCGTGTCCACGAAACCGGCGTGCACCCCCACCACCAACGTGCCCTGTTCACGCAGCGCCTGTCGCAAAGCGTCCGTCAGTGACCACTGCGCCGCCTTGGAGGCGGCGTAGCCGGGGAAACCGGGCTGGCCAACCCAGGAGGCCAGCGACAGCATGTTCACCAGCGCGCCTCCGCCGTTCTGGGCGAGGATCGGGGCGAACGCGCGCGAAACAGCCCACGTACCGAAGTAGTTGACCTCCATCGCCTGGCGCGCACCGTCGAAGGAGCCGTCCCAGAGCTTGGTCTCCGCGCCACCGATGCCCGCGTTGTTGATCACGATGGAGATATCTCCGGCGCGAGCGGCGGCCTCGGCGACCTGCTCCGGACTGGTGACGTCCAACTGCAGCGGAGTGAAGTCGTCGTCCATGACCGCCGCAGGGTTACGGACGCCTGCGTACACCTTGCTCGCACCGTGCTCGATCAGTGCACGGGCGAACGCCCGACCGATGCCGCGATTGGCTCCGGTGACCAGAGCGACCGATCCCTTGATGTCCATCGTGTCTTCCTTTGCTGTCCAGCGGTCCGGCGCGGCCTCCGCCTTCGGCTTCATGGGCGGCCGCCGGCCGGATCTCGGGCGTGAGAGCAGTCGTACCTCCGCGGACGGGCGACGCGCGGTGGCCCGGTCCGGGATGTCGACGGCGTGGGGGTCTTCCATTCTGGATTAAATACATAATCCAGATTACGGCGAACATCCTCCTTGTCAAGCGCGGACCGCCGGGAGCAGCGCCCCGGGCGGCAGGCTGCCCGACCGGATCCGTGGGGTACGGCCTGGTCGGGGCGCTCGTCGAAGGAGATCGGCCGTGGCGTCGAGAGGACAGGGCTCAGGCCGGGCACAGGCACGGCGCGGCGACGTGATCGAACGTGTCTGCGGAAGCCGTTATGTCGCGAGCGGCAAGGCCGTAGCGCAGAGGTCGTCGCGCCCGAGCTGCGAGCTGGAGGACGTCGGTTCGAATCCGACCGGCCTTGCCACCCTTGCGATACCGCCGTCCGCCCCGTACCAGGGCGTCGGCCAGGACGGACCGGTGGAGTGGTGATGACGCAGCCGACACCCGTACGCTGCCCTGCTGTTGAGCATCCGGACATTCCGCTCGCCGATCCGGTGCGACTCGATCCGCTCCTCCTCCGGCTGGAATCGCCGCTCCCTGTCGCCGCCGACGAGGCGTTTCCACTCGGCACGGTGTGCGCGGACGGGCGGATCGATCTGTGCAAGCAGGGACTCGGGGCGGCCGGGGCAACCAAGTTGCTGCCCGTGGCCGCCGCTTCACCGCACGCCGTACACCTGCTGCTGGGCACGAACGCCATCGGGGACCGCGGCGCCCGTGGCGTCGCTGGCGCTCTCGGGCCCGGGCACGGGTTGCGCACGCTCTACCTCGGCTGCAACCGGATCGGTCCCGACGGTGTCACCGCCCTCGCCGAGGCCCTGGCCCCGGACGAAACGGTCCACGCCCTGTGGCTCAAGCGCAACCCGGCCGGTGACGACGGTGTCCGCGCCCTGGCCGCGATGCTGCGCACCAACTCCTAGCTCCGCACCCTCGACCTGGTCAACACCGGGGTCGGCCCCGACGGACTGCGCGCCCTCCTGGAAACTCTGACGGGACGCTCCCGTCCCCTGGAGCGGCTGTTCCTCGGCGGCAACGGGCTCACCAGCGAGGCCGCGCCGCTGCTCGCCGCACTCGTCCGCGACGCCGGGGTCCGCGAGCTGTACCTGCCCGCCAACCACCTCGGCGACGAGGGCGCCGCCGTCCTCGCCGAGGCCGCCGGCAACCCGGGTCACCCGGTCCGCCTCGGGCTGGGCGGCAACGGCATCGGGCCCGCCGGCACGCAGGCACTCGCCGGAGCCCTCGGTGGTATCGAGGCGCTCGACCTGGGGCGTCCGCCGTCCGAACGGAGCCTCGGCGCACCCGCCAACACGATCGGTGACGCGGGCGTTCATGCCCTGGCCGCGGCCCTGCCCGGCAGCCCGCTGCGTCGCCTGGAACTGCGGCACACCGGCCTGACCGGACGGGGCGCCAAGACGCTGCTGTCCGCGGTGGAGGAGCCCGCGATGACCAAGGGACCTCAACGGGTGGCCCTCCGATTCGGGCAGCCCGGCCTTCACCGGACCAGGGCCTACCGTCCGGCCTTGGAGATCGAGGACTGGACCGTGGCCCGCCACCTGTAGGACGCCCGGTACGCACACGAGCTCCGGGAACGCTGCGGCGGGGGCCCGGACCGCGCGCCCTTCTTCCGCCCCGACGGCACCCCGCGCGACCCGGCCGAGCTGCCGGCCGAGGACCCCGGTCCGGACGACATCGCCGCCCGCACCGAATGGATCACGCTGCTCCGTGAACGGGACGGCGTCGAGGCCGGGTGGGGCCGGGCGGACCGACAGGGCCTTCGCTGACGGGGAGCCGGGGGAACAGGGATGCGGCGACCAGGGCATGCAGGTGACGAGGCTGCACTCCCCCGACGCGCAGACGCACCACAGCCCGTCCGCGTACGCTGCCGGGACGCCGCCTGGGCTCCCCCGTGGCCCGCGGAGCCCGCCTCCTGCCGGCTGATCGCCGCACTGATCGGTGAGGGGGCTGACCCGCCACTGTCCTGGGTGGAGACGGTACGGGTCGGCGGCAGCTGAGCGCGTGGAGACCGCTGCGCTCGCGCGGAACACCCCCGGCTGGAGCACCCGACGTCGCTGCGGCTGCCGATCATTTGCTCCGGCCAGGTTGAGCGGACCGCCGCTGCGCATCTTGCGCGGCGCCCCGTCGGCGGCGATCCCCACCTGGGCGGGCGGGTCCGTCGGCAACGGCACCGTCACTGACGTCCGAAGAACTCCACCTCGGCGATGGCGACCCGGCGGTCCTTGCGGGCGGCGTAGGCCGCGTCCACCGTCAGCCGTACCCGCGTCACGTCCGTCCCCCGGACGTCGAAACTCTGCTGCCCGGGCGCGTCGCTGAGGTTCAGGTTCTCGGTGGTGCGCTCACCCTGAGAGGAGATCAGGGTGACGGTGATCCGCGAGGGCCGTGCCTGGCCGAGGAACTCGTCCGGCTTCGTCGAACTCCCGGACGTGATCAGGAGTTTCTGCAACCGCACCGGCCGTTCGAAGCCGGCTTCCAGATACTGCCCCGTGCCGGCGCCCGCGGCGGCGGGCGCCCAGTAGCGGTTGCTGAGGCTGTCGAAGGCCGCCTGCGCCCGGTGGGACGGCGTCTGGCTGGAGGCGCGCACCTGCGCGGGGTGCAGCGGCTTCGGGTCGCCGGCGTTGTCCTCGGCGAAGGTGAACAACTGGGTCAGCTGCCCGCGGGCGAGCCAGGCCGCGACGAGGAGGACGACCAGCACCACCGGCAGGGTCAGCCGCGGCCGACGCCACACCCGGCGCCGGGGTCTGCTCCCGGCGGCCAGCGGATGCCGCTCGCGGCGCGGCAGGATCCGGCGCCACCAGGGCGGCCGGGGGGCCTGGACCGGGGGCGGCGCGGGGTCGAGCAGGGCACCGCAGCGTACGCACAACCGCCGGTCGTACGGATTCTCGGCACGGCACTGCGGGCAGGGGCGGCCGGCGCGGCGCGGCGGGGTGTCCGGCCGGGGCGGTGCTTCGGGCGGTGGGTCCGTGGGCGTGCCGGTGCGGTGGTCCGGTGCGGGGCCGGGCGGGCGGTCCGGCGGGTCGTCGGGACGCCGGGGAGCGATGTCCGGGGCCGGGGCGGGCGGCGGCGGCCCCGTCCGCGCGGCGGGGATTGCCGTCGTGGCCGGGGCGGTGGCGTCGGACGAAGGCGGGGCCGGCGGCGGCGCCTCGGGGGACGGCGCGGCGGCCGGGCCCGCCGCGGGAGACGGCTCCCCGGCCTGCTCCTGGTCCTCCCACGCCAGAAACGCCTGGCAGGACGCGCAGAAGCGGGTACCGGGCGGATTGCGGTGGCCGCAGTCGGGGCAGATCATCACGCACCCGCCCCGTCCGTCGCCACGACCTCCACCTCGTACCCGACGTGCGCGGGCACCTCGGTGGCCACCAGCCGCTCCAGCCGCGCCCGCGTCGATGCCGCGGCCTGCGCGTCCGCCACCCGCAGCCGCACCCGTACGCTGGGCCGCGCCGAACCGGGCAGCGCCGAACCCGGCTCACCGGACCAGGACGTGGCGCCGCTCTCGCTGATCTCCGGTTCGAGGCCCGTCTCCACCCGGATCGCCGCGGCCAGCCCCGCCCGGGTGCCTCGCTGACGGTGCCGGGCCACCGCACCGGCCACGACGGCGCGGCGCCGGCCGACCGGCCGTTCCCCGTCGTCCTCCGCCGCCACCCATCCCGCCAGCCACGCCAGCAGGTCCTCGGGCGCGGTGCGCGGATCCAGGTGTGCGGGCAGGTTGTCCAGGGTGAGCAGTACGGGCGCCAGCACCTCGTCCAGCGCGCTCAGGAACCCCTCGACGAAGGGCTGGTCCAGATAGACCGCGGGCAGCTGATGCAGCAGAGGATGCGGCGTCGGCAGTCCGGGAAGTGTTCCGCGCACTCATGCCTCCCTCACCCGCAGCTGGTGTTCATAGCTGAACACCAGTGCGTGCCGGTCGAGTTCGATCCGCGTGGCGGCCTCGCCGCGCTGTCCGGTGACCGGGTCCGCCGGGAACAGCCGGACGTCCTCGACCAGATCGACTCCGGACACCCGTTGCAGCACCGCGAACACCTCCCCGGAGTGCACCGGCCGCCCGAACGGCCAGCCCTCACCCGCCGGCCCGCCGGTCAGCGGATTGAAGTAGCCGTACAGCGCGGCCAGCGCGGCCTCCCGCAGCCGGTCGCCCGCCACCCCGCGGCCCGGCACCACCGACGCGACCACGGTGACACCCTGGTAGTAGGGCGGCTCGACGACCAGCCGGGTGCCGATCGGGCGCCGCTCGTCCAGGTACGACGCGATCATCGCGAGGGTGTCCTGCGGCGGGATCAGCTCCTGGAACCGAATCCGCCCCTGCTCGTCGTTGCGTCCGGCCGGCACCACCAACAGCCGTACACCGCCCGCCTGTTCGGTCGGCTCGCCGCCGCCGGCCGGGCCCGCCGGGACGCAGGCCACCCGGGCGGCGTCCGGCGCCACCTCACGCGCCAGCAGCTCGTAGTCGCGCGGCACCACCGCCCGGTGCAGCGTGCGCAGCGTCATCGGCCCCCGCACCCGCGCGTTCTCCACCGTCTCGCCGTCCACTCCGCCCAGCGCCGGACGGCGGTTCTCCACCCGCGCCACGAACGGCAGCGAACTGCGCAGCACCCGCAGGGCGCCCCGCGCCACATTGCCGCGCCGTCCGCCGCCCGTACGGTAGGACCGCACCCGCACCGGGGCACCCTTCGGCGGCACCGCGCCGTACAGCCGCAGCGTGCCGTCGGGCTCCCGCACCGCCGGGCCGAAGTCCACCTGGCCGGAGTTGGGATCCAGGGTGATGTGGCGGTCGTACGGGGTGGAGTGCGCGAAGTCGTCCACCCGGGTCCACTCCGCCCAGCCGTGGCCCTCGGCCACCTCCACCACGAACGGCTCCTCACCCGCCACCACCGGTGGCCGGGACACCCGGAAACCCTGCCCGGCCACCCCCTCCGACAGACCCAGGACCTCCTCCACGACGGTTTCGGCGTGCGCGGCCTCCACCGTGCCGCCGATCGTGAACGCGCTCGCCCGACGGACCGTGGGGGACGCCACATAGGCGGGCTGGCCGGCCGCGGCCTCCACCAGACGGCAGCGCAGCCAGCCGCCGGTGTGCGCGGCCACCACCGAGGCGGTGTGCGCGTCGGGCACGTGCAGGATGACGTCGCCGGCCTTGTTGAATCCGCCGGTGGTGTCCTTCTCGACCTCGCACACCGCCCAGGCGGCGCCGTCCCACGCCTCCCAGACCAGCGGCGGGCGGCGCGGATCGACCCCGACGCCGTCCACCCGGCAGTCCAGGCGCAGCACCACCGCGCAGCCGGGCACCGGTTGGGACAGCCCGACGTAGAGGCAGTCCCCGGGCGTGGGCATGCTGCCAAAACAGGGCACGTCGCGGCCGAGGGCCAGCTCCTCCGACCGGTCGGCGGCCGTACCGGTGACCGGCCAGGTGACGAGCTGGGACAGCACGCACGGCACGACCGACAGATCCCGGCCGGTGGTGAACACCACCGCCTCCTCCGTCTCGGTGCGCACGGTGGCCACCTCGGTTCCGGCCGCGACGCGCACGGTGTCGGGCTGCGGCGCGGACAGCCAGAACGTGGTCTGCGTCCGTGCGGCCGTCGGCGGGTACAACCGCACCCCGATGAGGTCGAGGAAGGCCAGATAGTTCTTGTCCGGCACCCGGTTCAGCCGGTAGACGAGCTGGTCGACCATGGTGGCGAACGCCTCGATCAGCGTGACGCCCGGATCGGAGACGTTGTGGTCGGTCCACTCGGGGCAGCGCTGCTGCACCAGCCGCTTGGCCTCGTCCACCAGTTGCTGGAAGCGCCGGTCGTCCAGATTGGGGCTGGGGAGCGTCATACGGACCCCTCGCCGTCCGGGATCACATAGAACGGGAAGACCAGGTTGCGCGGGTCGTTGGTACCGCGCACCGCGTACCCGACGTCGATGTAGAGCACCCCGTCGTCCGCCTCGTCGAACCGTACGGCGACGTCCGCCACCTCGATGCGCGGCTCCCACCGCTCCAGCGCGAGCCGTACCTCGTAGGCGAGCTGCCCGGCCGTGCCGGCGTCCGCGGGCGCGAACACGTAGTCGCCGAGCGCGCACCCGAACTCCGGACGCATCGGCCGCTCGCCGGGCGATGTGGCCAGGATCAGCCGGATCGACTCCTCGATCTCCCGGTCGTCCCGGACCAGCGCGATGCTGCCGGTGGCGTCCGTACGCGGCGGAAACGCCCACCCCGCGCCGATGAATTGCCGGCCCATGCCTCATCCTCCGATCTGCACGCTCGGGCACCCGGACGTGATGGGCGAACCACAGGCCGCCGCATCACCCACCCGGGCGGCCGGCCGCCCGCCGATGAACACACTGGAACTACCCGGCGGGGCGAGGACGGACGGGGGGTGCGCGGCGGGCGAGGAGCACAGGTGCGCGGTGCCCACCGTGGCCGCGGGCTGCCCGCCGATCAGCACCGTGGGTTCTCCGGGCGGGCCGATCACCCCGGGATGCCCGGTGGGATCGCCGACGCGTGCGGCTGCTGGCATGTGCGAAGCCCCCTGCCTGGTCCTGATCCGTTCGGTGCCGTGCCGTTCAGTGCCGTGCCGTTCAGTTGATGCGCACCATGGGCGCGTTGACGGTCAGCGTGCTGCCGCCCCTGAGTTCGGTGCGGGTGGTGCCGTCCACCGCCACCTGGTTGCCGCGCACCTCCACCGCGCCCCCGGTGGACAGCTTCACCTGGCCGGTACCGCCGTCCACCTGGACCCCGGTGCGGGCCGTGAGCTTCACCGAGTCGCCGGTCAGCTCCAGCGTGCCGCTGCCCGCGTCCAGAGCGACCCCGCTGCCCGCCTTGATCGAGACCTGCTCCCGCGCCTCGATCTCCACCGTGCCGTCGCTGTGCACCACGATCGTGGTGCCCCTGCGGTCGAGGTTGATCCTCAGCTTGCCGTCGCCCGTCACGAGCCGTACGCCCTGCGGACCGTTCGCCGCGTCCAGCAGCTCCAGCTTGTTGCCGCCGGGGGAACCGAACGCGCGCTTGTTGACGGCGCCGCTCGTGGGGTCGACGGCCTCCGCCTCCTGACCGTCCCCCTGGCCGCCCTGACCTCCGGTCCCTCCCGCCCCGCCCTGCCCCCGCCCCGGCTTGTCCTGACCGTTGTAGAGACCGGCGAGCACATAGGGACGGTCCAGATGCCCCTGCTCGAACCCGACCAGCACCTCGTCACCGACCTCGGGGATGAACGCCGCCGCACCGCCCGTCCCGCTCGCCTGCGCGGTCCGCGCCCAGTCGCTCGCGTACTCGTCGGACAGCCACGGGAACCGCACCTTGACCCGGCCCAGACCCTCCGGGTCCTTGGTGTCCGTCACCGTGCCGTTCGCCAGCCCGGAACACCGGGAGCCCGTCCCGGTGCCGCTCCCCGGCCCACCGCCGGTCAGTCCGAACAGCGAACGCTCCTGCTGCCCGGAGACCGTCACCCAGGTCTCGTAGCCGCGTACCGGATCGAACACGTGCCGCGAGGACGTCACCGTGTACCGGCCCTCGAAGGGCGCACCCACCCCGGCCAGCGTGACCGCACCGCCCGCCCGCACCTCGGGATTGCCCCGGATCACCGCCTCCAGCTCGGCGAACGACCCGGCGATCCGCGCGGCGAGCGACTTCGCCGCCTGGTCCACCCGGGCCTGGTTGTCGTACGGCGCGTCCGACACCACGAAGTCCGCCTCGCCGAACGGCCGCGCCACCTCGGCAGCCGTCACCCCCAGCTCCAGCGTCGCGGTCCCGCCCGCGTCGGCGCGGCCGACCAGCGGCTGCTTGGCCCGTACGTCCCAGCCGCGCACCTCGACCACCGACACCTGCTCGGCGGCGGACACCCCGGCCCGGCAGCGCAGCAGGTTGTCGCCCATCTCCAGGACCAGGGGATTGCGGTCGGCCCGCGCGGACGTCTCCGGAGCGCCACCCGCCTGAGTGGGCTTGACCACGTGCAACTGGCCGTCCGTCACATGGATCTGCGCGCCCGCCTCCTCGGCCAGTGAGCGCAGGAACTCCCAGTCGCTGACGTTCGGCTGGGCCACGTGCTCCAGGACCGGGCCCGCCACCTCCACCGTGCCCGGCTTCAGCCCCGCACGCCGTGCCACCCGGACGCAGATGTCGGCGAGCGTCATGTTCTGGTAGCCGGCCACCCGACGGCCGCGGAAGAGGCGGTGCGACTCGTCCAGGCCCCGCACCACCGTGAAGGTGCCCGTGTCGTCGATCTCCACCTCCAGCGCCGTCACGCTCCCGGTGAACAGGGGACGCGGCGCGGGACCGCCACCGGCGCCGGCCAGCAGCCGCACCCGGGTACCGATCCGCACGCCCGCCTGTTCCAGCAGCACCCGACCGGGGTCGCGGAAACGCAGCACGAACAGGTCCGGCAGCGTACGGCTGTCGTCCACATACCCCTCGACCAGGGTGTTCGCCACAGCCGGCGGCAGCGGACGGCCGTCGAACTCCACCGCCAGGACCTTGGCGACGCTCTGATTGACCATGACCGGCCTCACCGACCCCCGTCGTGTCCGTCGCCGCCGCCCGCGCCGCGCTCCAGCTCGTCCGGCGCGGGAAGCAGCAGCTCGCGCCCCTCGGGCAGGCGCATCGGATCGTCGATCCCGTTCGCCGCCGCGATCGTCCGCCAGGCGGCCGGGTCGCCGTACTCGCGCCAGGCCAGCAGCGCCAGCGTGTCCCCGGCGCGCACCCGGTGCACGCGGCGCGCGTGCAGCGCTCCCGAGGTGGGATTCTGCCCCGGGGTCTCCCCGGTGATCTCCTCCATGGTGACCTGGCACACCGCCCGGATCGGCACGCCCGAGGTGGTGAACAGGGTGTACTTCGCCTGCACCTGGCTGACGTAACCGGGGAAGCCGGTGAGCCCGCCCCAGTGGAAGACCACCCACGGCGGCGAGGCCCGCTGCTGCTGCCGTGTCTCGCTCGTCGGCACGCAGCACGCGAACAGCTTCTCGACCGCGGTCACCACGCTGGTGTCCTGCGTGTCGCTCGCGTCGAAGAACATCTCCACCGTCAGCTTGCTGGGCTGCGGCCCCTGGTACTCGGGCGGTCCCGCGCTTTTCGCCCCCTTGGCCGGGGTCCGCTTCCAGGCCGCCGCCTTGGTCAGGGACAGCTCTTTGGGATTGAACTGGAAGGCGATCCGGCCACTGGGTGCGCCCGGCGTCAGACTGCCGCCCGGCGGCGGGGTGCGCAGTTCCAGGTACGCGTGCTCCAGCTTGGGCCGGGCGCCTCCCCGGCCGGCACTCGTCCCCGCGCCCGCCGCGCTGAACGCCACCGGAGAACCCACCGCTCAGCCCTCCATCACATAGCCGTGGTGGGCGATCTCTATGGTCTCGGTCGCGACCTTGGGGGACTCCGGGTTGAACGCGGGACCGGTCCAGCGCACCGGCACCACTTCCAGCAGCCCCCACTGCGCCACCTTGCGGCCGTCGCCGGTACGCGCCTCGATGTGCGCCGTCCTGCGCTTGATGCCGGTGGTCATGCTCGCGAACCACTTGGCCACCTTCTCGGTGTCCCGGGTCAGTGGCCTGGACAGCTTGATGTTCGGGTACTTCAGGCGGGTGGGCAGCTGCCACAGGTGGCCGTTGTTGCCGCCCTCCTCGCGCTGTTCGAGCACCACCTCGCAGCCCAGGCCCTCACACGTGTTGAACGAGCCCAGCTCGATGCCGTCCACGGTGACGACGAAGCAGACGCTGACCGCCGGGTCGTCGGTCACGGACATGGCGTACCTCTTCTCTCCGCACTCGTCAGTGCCTGGTGTCTCGCCGCACTCGTCAGCGCCTTGTCAGTGCCATGTGTCGATCAGCCGGCCGGCCCGTTCCCGGTCCAGCCGCAGTTCCGCCTTGAGCAGCCGGCTCAGTGGCGCGAACAGGGCCCGGACCAGCTCGTCGTCCACCTTCGGCGCACCTCGCCCGGAGCCGCCGGACGCCGGGTCCTGGGTCTGCTCCCCGGCAGCGGACGATGCGGTGCCGGAGCTCTCGGAAGGGGGTTCGGGTGCCGGTTCGGCGGACGCGGCCGGCGGGTCGGGCGGGTCGGGCGGGGGCGGCGGCTCGGAATCGGACACGTCACGCTGGACGGCCGGGGCGAGCGGCACCGAGCCCGGCGGCGGACCGTACGACACGGGACGTACGGCCCTCGCGGGCGGCGAGCGGAACACCACCGAGCCGTCGGCCGTGCGCTGCGCCACTCCCGCGGTGACGGCCACCGCACCGGCGTCCAGCAGGGGGCGGGACACCGCGGGGACGGACCCACGCGCGACCGCCGGCGGGAAAGCGGCCGCCGGAGCGACGGACCGCTGGGCGGACGGCACCGGGGAACGCCTTGGCGGCGCCCCCTCCGCGCGGGCCGGATCGGCTCCCGCCGTCGCCGCCGGGCCGCCCTCCGGCCCGGACGACCACCGCAACGGTACGACGTGCGGCTCTGCTTCTCCGGCGCGGGCATCCGGCGGGCCCTTCGCACCCGACTCCAGCACCCTGGAGAAGAGCGGCACCGACCGCTGCGCGACGAGCGGCACCACGGGCTCCGCCGCCGGAGCCGGTGCGGCCGGCACCGGCGTTCCGTCGGCGGTGGCCCGCTGGATCCGTACCGGCAGGGCGGTGGCGGTGGTGGCTGCGGTCGGTTCCGGTGCCGGTTCCGGCGTCGGGCCGGTGTCCGCGGTCCGTGCGACGAGCGGATCGTCGGCGAGCAGCGGCCTGGACGGCGGGTCCGCCTGCGGGGGGAGACCGGGCTCGTCCGGCGGCAGGGGACCACGGGTGCTCGCGGCGGGCTTCCGCTGCGCCGTGGGTGGCAACGCGGTCAACGGCTCGCCCAGGCCGAAGCCCTGGGGGCGCGCGGAACCCGGCTCCGTGGCCCGCTGGACCGGCGGCGACACCGGCGAGGGTGCCACTGGCGACGGTGCCGACGAAGGCGTTGACGGCACCGAGGGCGCGGGTCCCTCCGCTGCCGTACCGGGCCGCGGCCCCTCGACCGGCACGCGGTCCAGCTGACGCAACGGCATGTCAGGAGGCTGGGCCGAGAGCAAGGGCGCGGCCGTATCCACGGTGCCCGTAGCGCTTGCGTCGGGTACGGGGTACGGGCCGTCGGACGCACCCACACCCCCGGCTCGCTGCAACGGAACGACCGGGAGCCGCAGTCCGCTGCCGCCCGTACCCGGTGCGCCCGGCTCCGGCGTCGGGCCCGGGGCGTTCGGATGCACCTCACGGCTCACCGTCGGCGCACCGGCGGACGCGCTCGGTGCCACGAGCCCGTGACCCAGCCCGGACGGCGCCTCCAGACTCACCAGATGGCCGAGCGGCGTGAAGAACGACGTGTCCCGCCAGGTGCCCAGGGAACCGCGGAACCCCGCCGGATCCGTCACCAGGGCGGGCGCACCCACCGTACGTTGCAACGGGGGCACCTCCTGCCACCCCGGGACGCTCACCTCCCTCACCCTTGGCGGCGCGGCCGGGCTCTGCGCCCCGTCGTCGCGCCGGCGCCCCCCGGTCAGCCAGGCCGGCCATCGCATCAGCGTCACCGCTCGTTCAGCCGGGCGACGTGCTGGACGTACCGCAGCCGGTCCGGGTGCTCAAGATCGAGGATCTGGTCGAGGGACCAGTGGAAGTGGTAGGCGAGGTACGCGACTTCCTCATGGAGCCGGTCGGTCGCGTACGTCATGATTCCCCCAGGCGACCACCACCGGACAGGTCCACCGCGAAGTGCTCCTGGCAGGAGGGGCAGGTGACCGCGGCGCGGGTGTGCCCCTCGGCGTTGATCCGGCGGTAGAAGTCCTGGAGGAAGGCGAGGTCGGAGGCGAACAGGTCCTCGACGACGCCGGGGTGGACGTCCTCGATCGCGCCGAGGCGGACGAGAACCCGCGAGATCAGTACCACCGAAAGGTAGGCGGAGTTCTCCCGGACCCGGTCGTCCCGCAGCGGCACCAGCTCGTCGCGCGCGGTCGCCAGCCGCATGACCCCGCTGCGGTGCACCGCCCCGGACTCGTCCACGTATCCGCGCGGCAGCTCGAAGGGGAACTCGGTGCGCAGCGTGTCGACGGACCCGCCGCGGTCCTCGTCCGTGCCGCCTTGGGCGGATGCCGCGATCGTACGGCGCATCAGTCGACTTCCACGCTCTCGTAGGTGATCGACAGCTTCTCCGTCAGCACGGAGGTGTCACCCGCCTTGAGCGTGCTGATCTCCAGCGACTTGGGCCAGGCGTTGATCAGCTTGTAGCGCTTGATCGGCATGCCCTCGTAGTCGTAGACGATGATCGAGCCGTTGCGGCGGGCGCTGACCATCTTCCCGAACCGGGAATCCTTGATCCACCGCTCGAAGCTGTTGTCCTCCGTCAGGCCGCGGGTGACGGTGACCTCGCCGGCCTTGGGACGGCCCGGCAACTTCTTGATCGCGTACTTGCCGTCGGCCGTGTTCTGCTTCAACTCGATGACGTCCTGCTCCATCTTCAGACCGCTGACCTCGGTGATCTGCCGGATGAGAACGCTGTCGAATTCGAGGCCGAAGGAATGTCCTACGGAACTGTCGAGCTCGGGGAGCGGCATGCAAGCCTCCTAGAATCCGTCCGTCGTGAGGGCCCTCGCAGCGCCCACCGTCACTCGTCGATCCCGCCCGACCCCGCCGACAGCTGGGCGAGCCGGAACACCACGAATTCCGCCGGCTTGACCGGGGCCACCCCGACCTCGCAGATGACCTGGCCCGCCTCGATGGACTCCGGCGGGTTGGTCTCGCGGTCGCACTTCACGTAGAACGCCTCGTCCGGGGTCAGCCCGAAGAGGGCGCCCTTGCGCCACTCGTTGACCAGGAAGGCCGAGATGGTGCGCCGGATACGGGCCCACAGCGCGTCGTCGTTCGGCTCGAAGACCACCCACTGGGTGCCCGCGAGGATCGACTCCTCCAGATAGTTGAAGAGTCGCCGGACATTGAGGTACCGCCATGATGCGTCATCGGCGAGCGTGCGCGCACCCCACACCCGGATGCCACGACCGGGGAAGGCCCGGATGCAGTTGAGCCCGATGGGATTGAGGAGGTCGTGCTCGCCCTTGGTGATCTGCGTCTGCAACCCGACCGCGCCGCGCAGCACTTCGTTCGCCGGCGCCTTGTGCACCCCGCGCGTCTCGTCGTTGCGCGCCCAGACACCCGCGACGTGCCCGCTCGGCGGCACGAAGGCGTCTCTGCCCACAGCCGGGTCGAACACCTTGATCCACGGGTAGTAGAGCGTGGCGTACTTGGAGTCGAACCCGGTCGTCTCCAGCCGCCAGGACTTGATCTGCCGCGGACTCAGTCCGGGCGGCGGATCGAGGACGGCGATCCGGTCACCCATCGCCTCGCAGTGGTCGATCAGCCCGCGCTGCACCGAGATGACCGCCTCCAGGTCCAGCGCCCCACGCTGGTACGCACTCATCAGGTCGGGCGCGGCCACCATGGTGACCTCCTCGACGGCCTCAAGACCGCCGAACCCGGTGCGCCGGTCGGGATCGCCGACGTACGAGTCCGCCGACAGCGTGTCGGGCACCGCGACGGCCCCCGCGCCCGGCCCGGCCCCGGGCACCGCCAGCGTCACGGACTGCGTCTCCGGACGGGCCGGTGCGGCCCCCTTGCCGGACTCCTCCAGCCGGATGAGCTGGGAGCGGGCCCTGACCTGCGTGGCCACGTTGTCCTTGCTGCGCTTGGTGGTCACGGACGGATACGTCTCGGCGACTGCCCCGTCCCGCTTGACGACCAGAGTGAAGACGTCCTGCGGCGGATCCTCGCCCTCGGGGTCGGCGACCTCGACGGTGATCTCCCCGATGACGCCCGGCAACGCCTTGACGACATACGGTCCGAGCTGCGCCGTCGGCCCCGCGGCGGCCTCCTCGGCCGCTGCCGCCCCCGCCTCGTCCCGATCCCCTTCCGCGCCGCCGATCCGGATGACGTAGCAGATCCCGCCGCCGTTGGCGAAGTACCCGTAGACGGAGGAGGCGAGATAGGTCCCCTCGACGAAGTCACCGAAGACGGTGGTGAACTGCGTCCAGTTGGTGATCAGCGTCGGCTCGTGGAACGGGCCCTTCTGCGCGAACCCGATGAAGGCGGCGACCGAGGTGCCGACCCCCTCGATCGGCCGCGACCCGGACTCCACTTCTTCGACGTAGACGCCCGGGGACAGGTACGACGGCATGTGTGTCCTTCCTTGGCCGGGAAACGCCCGCCATTCTCGCGACAGCCGCGATCACCGGGAACGGACACACGGCCGCCCACCCGTGCACCGGGCGCTGCCCGATGAGGCAACGTCCTCGTGCTGTCCGGCCCCTCAGCTACTGCCCCCGCCGGTGTCCCCTCGCACTGCGTACACCGTCCACCACGCCCGGACCCTGATACGACGGCAGGGCCATGCGGCTCGCGTGCCGGCTGTCCGGGAAAGCGGTGGGCCGGGAGGGCGGATGAAGGCGGTTCCGGAGAAGGACCCCGGCGCTGCCCGTGCCAGGACAACCCCTTCGCGTACGGATGGCTCCCGTACGACGGCGCCACCGCAACGCCCGCCGGGCGACCGCCCCGTCCCCGCACCCGGCCCGCGCGACCTGCAACGGCTCCAGCGCACGGCGGGCAACGCCGCCGTGTCGCGTCTGGTGGCGCAGCGCTACACCGCCCCGGTGAAGCCGTCCCCCGCGCAGGCGGCCGGGTTCCGCAAGGTCAAGGCCGACGTGGCCGCCAAACGCACCAAGGTCGCTGTCCACGCCCCCGCCGCGGCGGAGTCGAAGTCGGCGCAGGACGCGGCGGTCGCTCCGCCGGACGACAAGGAGGCGCAGGGCAAGGCGGCGAACGCCGAGAAGATGAACGCGGCGAAGCCCGGCGAGTTCAACAAACAGGCCTTCATCGACGCCGTGAACAAGGCGATCGAGGCGCAGGCGCCGAAGAACCTCGACGACGCCGACAATTTCTCCAAGTCCGGCAAGGCCGACAAGATCAAGGGCGAGGTCGACGGGAAGGTCTCCGACGGCAAGGAGACCTCGGCCAAGGACATCGACACGGCGACGAAGGCCCCGCCGGACACGTCGGCCGCCAAGGACAAACCGGTCACCCCGATGTCCCCGGACCAGCCCCCGCCCAACCCGGGCGCCCCGTCCGCAGCGGACGCGATCCCCGAGAAGCAGCCCGCTTCCGTGACCGATTTCTCCGAAGGCCCGGCGCACAACGACAAGGCGATGGCGGACGCGGAGGTCACCGAGGACCAGCTCGCCAAGGGCAACGAGGCGGAGTTCGACCAGGCCCTGTCCGCGAAGAAGACCGCGGAAGCGGACTCCGCGAAGGCCCCCGCCAAGGGCAAGGCGGCCGAGGCCCAGCAGCTCTCCGCCGCGAAGTCAGGGGCGGCGGCCTCCGGCGCCCAGGCGATGAACGCGCTGACCGCGACCCGTGCGTCGGCGGGCAAGCAGGTCGACGGCGGCAAGGGCGAGACGAAGTCGAAGGACGAAAAACGGCGGGCCGAGGTCACGGCCAAGCTGCAGAAGGTCTACGACTCCACGAAGAAGGACGTGGAGGAGACCCTGTCCGGTCTGGACAAGAAGGTCGACACCGCGTTCACGGCGGGGGAGAAGGCGGCACGGGACGCGTTCACCGCGGACCACAAACGCCGCATGAAGGCCTACAAGGACAAGCGGTACTCGGGCTGGACGGGCAAGGCTCGCTGGGTCAAGGACAAGTTCGCCGGTCTGCCCCAGGAGGCCAACAACCTCTACCAGGAGGCCCGCAAGCTCTACGTCGCGAAGATGCAGACGGTCATCTCCTCGGTCGCCGACATCATCGGTGCCGAGCTGGGCCGGGCGAAGGCCCGCATCGCCAAGGGCCGCACCGAACTGAAGGCCGAGGTCGACAAACTCCCCGCCGACCTGCGTCAGTTCGGCGAGGACGCCGCGAAGGACTTCGCCGGGAAGTTCGACGACCTCGAAGCGACGGTCAACGAGAAGTCCGAACAACTGGTGCAGGACCTGGCCCAGAAGTACACGGCGGCCCTGAACAAGGTCGACGAAGAGATCAGGAAACTCCAGGAAGCCAACAAGGGTCTGATCGACAAGGCGAAGGACGCGATCGTCGGCGTCATCAAGACGATCAACGAACTCAAGAACCTCCTCCTCGGCATCCTCGCCAAGGCCGCCTCCGCCATCATGAAGATCATCAAGGATCCCATCGGGTTCCTCGGGAACCTGGTCAAGGCGGTGGGCGCCGGCCTCAACCTCTTCGTCACCAACATCGTCGAGCACCTCAAGACCGGTGTCGTGTCCTGGCTGCTGGGCACCGCGGTCAAGGCCGGCCTCGAACTCCCGCAGAAGTTCGACCTCAAGGGCATCATCCAGCTCATCGCCTCCCTCCTGGGCCTGACGTGGGCGAACATCCGCGCCCGCATCACCCGCAAGGGCATCCCCGACCAGGCCGTGTCCGCCGTCGAACAGTCCGTCCCCGTGGCCCAGAAACTCGCCCGCGAAGGCCCGGCGGGCGCGGTCAAGGAAATCACCGAAGAAGCCGGTGACCTCAAGGCCACCATCCTCGAAAAACTCACCAGCTATCTGATCCCCACGGTCATCATCGCGGGCATCACCTGGATCCTCTCCCTCCTCAACCCGGCATCGGCGTTTGTCCGCGCTGTCAAAGGCATCATCGACATCGTCACCTTCATCGTGAACCAGGGCGCCCAGATCGTGCAGTTCGTCAACGCGGTCCTGGACGCGGTGATCGAGATCGCCAACGGTGGTTCGGCAGGCGTCCCCAAGATGGTCGAAACGGCCCTGGCCGCCAGTGTTCCGCTCCTCATCGGCTTCCTCGCATCACTCCTCGGCATCGGTTCGCTCGCCAACAAGGTCAAATCCGTATTCCATGCCGTGGCCCGTCCTGTGAACCGCGCTATCGACAAGATCGTCGGATTCATTGCTAAAGCAGGGAAAAAACTCTGGGCCAAGCTTAGGAAGGTTGGAAAGAAGGTCAAGGACAAGCTCAGCGGGCGGAAGGGAGGCGAGCAGAAGGCGGACGAGGAAAAGGACGACGAGGTGAGTAGGAATGTCAAGCGTGAAGCTCATCTGATGCTCTCCGGGCCTATATCGAAACCGCTGAAGAGTAAGGAGTCCTTGGACGGCATCATTGCCGACGTACTCGGTCGGCTGCGCCCCAAGGGGTTGAAGTCACTTTACGCGGAGTCTCGGGAAAAGGATTCCGGAAAGTTCCATATCGTTGCGGAGGCTAGCCCTCCCAGTGTGGTAGGTGTTGCTGCCCTGAGCACCAAAGAGAAGAAGGATATTATACGTGCGGCGATGAACTTGGTGGGAACCCTGGAATTTCTGAAGAAGATAGCAGAGCCCAGAGGCGTGGTTTCCGTTGAAGTGGACAGTAAAAAATATGATGTTGACTTCGCATTCTTTGCTGCGGCTTGGTCGGACAGCAAGGTGAAGAGTGCGGTGAGCGACAGGTTCCGTGACGCAGTGGACGGACATCATGAATGGCTTCCCGCGGCCTATCTGCTGGATGTTGTGCGGAATGCCAAAGATCATGTCGACGGAGCGAAATGGATAGATGCTCAGAACTCACTGAGGAGCGACACCGCCCACCTTGTTTTCTTCCCTTCGAAATCCATGCGGGAGACGACGGTCAACGGGAAGAAGTACAGCATCCCGCAAGGTCATGTCGGTGCCGTCTACTTCACTGGGAAGATCAACGGAAAAGAGTTCGACAACAAGCCTATGGTCCAGAAGGGTGGTCCGACCGGTCCGTTCCACAGCGAGCTCGGTACTGCATTCAGGGGTAGCGGCTCGGTGGCCTCAGCCGTGCAGGCTCTAAAAATCGTCATGCTGGCATGGATATGGGACGGGAAGGGATCGTTCCCGCACGACATTCACTCCTCCTGCGTGGACAAGAACGGTAACCCTGTGACAGAGGCTCGGCAGCAGACCAATCACACCACAGTTGTGGACAAGTTCGATAAATGGGACCGGTGAGCCATGAGATCTTCGAAAGGGCGAGAATCTTTCGGCGACGCTGATACGGCCATGCGCTGGGTTTGGGCTGCCGAGCTGCCGGAGCGCCACAAGCACAACTTCATTCGATTTGTCGAGCGATTTCCCTCGCTCACTTTCGCGAG
Organism: Streptomyces sp. NPDC006012; assembly: GCF_042871185.1. Classification (NCBI taxonomy): domain Bacteria; kingdom Bacillati; phylum Actinomycetota; class Actinomycetes; order Kitasatosporales; family Streptomycetaceae; genus Streptomyces; species Streptomyces sp. NPDC006012. Next base: position 134,312 of record NZ_JBIAIE010000013.1, on the reverse strand, counting down.
GGACACCGAGGAATCTCTAGATGAGGTGGAATCCAGAGACGGTGTGGTGCTGCCCTCGCATATTCGGAACTTCAGGCGCACGCTCTCCTTTGTCGCCCCGCCGCTGCTGGCGCTGTTCGATGGTTACGATTACGAGTGCAGCAAGTCCGACGCGGAGGTCGATATCTGGTACGGAATTGGTCTAGGTGAAGCAGGGGAAGAGGTGCTGGAAGATTTCTTGGCGCGAGCGCACAGCTATGTGGTCGGGTCGTGGCACGGTTCGGATAATTCGTACTTGACGGTCGACACCGTCAATGTGGAAGATGAACGTATTTTTGAGTTCGCAGGGGACGACCTGGCGTACGCTTTGCTTGAGGGCAGCCCGGTCGAAGAGATCATCGAGCCGGCATTCGCATCGTATTCGAGCATGCTCGCCCACATCGTTGCACTGAGGACCTGGGAGGGTGCTGTCACCTTGGCCGCTGACATGGGGTGATCGATCAGCCCGTGAGCAGGGACATGTACGGCCCGAACTCCGACGCCAGCGTCAGGCGGCCCAGCTTCTGGTACTCCCGTTGCACCGCATGGATCAGGTCTGTCATCGTCACCGGCTTGCCCGACTCGGCGGCCAGGTAGGCCGCCGTCACGGCCACGGAGCGGATGTTGCCGCCCGACAGTTCGAAGGAGTCCGCGCAGAAGTCCAGGTCCAGGTCGGTCGTGCGGGGGAGGACCGGGCCCAGGCAGCGGTCCCAGAGGGTGCGGCGCTGGGGGGCGTCCGGGAGGGGGAAGTCGATGACCAGGTCCAGGCGGCGGGTGAAGGCGTCGTCGAGGTTGGCGCGGAGGTTGGTGGCGAGGATCGCCAGGCCGTCGAAGGTCTCCATGCGCTGGAGGAGGTACGCGCTCTCGACGTTCGCATAGCGATCGTGCGCGTCCTTGACCTCCGAGCGCTTGCCGAAGATCGCGTCGGCCTCGTCGAAAAGCAGTACGCCGTTGATGCCTGCCGCTTCGGAGAAGATGCGTTCCAGGTTCTTCTCCGTTTCGCCCACGTATTTGTCGATGACCGTGGCCAGATCGACCGTGTAGAGGTCCAGGCCCAGGTCCGCCGCGATCACTTCGGCGGACATGGTTTTTCCTGTGCCCGAGTCGCCCGCGAACAGGGCCGTCACGCCCCGGCCCCGGCCGCCTCCCGGACGCATGCCCCACTCGCCCAGGACCCGGTCGCGGTGGCGGGCGCGGGCGGTGAGCTCGCGGAGCTGGGTGAGCGCGTCCGGGGGGAGGACCAGGTCGGACCAGGTCACCGCCGGTTCTACGCGTCGCGCCAGGCGGTCGAGGCCCGCCGCGTTCTGCGAGCGGGCGCCGGCGCGGATGTGGTCCGGGAGGAGAGCGCCGCCGTTCAGCATCGCGGCCTGGTTGGCTCCTTGGGCGGCTCTGATGATCTGGTCCGGGGCGAGGAGGAAAGGGGAGAGGAGGTGCGTGAGGTTCAGGTCCGGGGGGACGGGGGCGGGGTACGCCTGCGTCCAGAGGGCGGCCCTTGTCGTCGGTTCCACACGGGGGGCGTGCAGGAGCAGGGGCGGGCGGGACGACCAGGCCGCGTCCCACGGCACCCGGCCGATCAGGACCGTGGGGACGGGGACGCCCGTCACCAGGCGGATGGCCTCCGTCTTGTCCGGCTCCCGGGTCAGGGCGTCGAGCGGTGCGCACACCAGGCCGGCGGTGGTGAGCCGGGCCTCGCGGGCCAGGACGCGTACCGCCTCGGCTGGGTTCGGGTCGCGGGCCAGGCGGTCCAGGTCGACGCCGAGGACACCGCGGCCGGCGCGGGCCAGCGCGGAAGCGGCGAGCGCCGTACCCGCGCCGCCCTGTTCCTCGCGAAGGTACGTGAGGGGGAGCCCGCGGGTCAGGGCGCGGGCGAGACCGGACGGGTCGCCGACGCCGGGGACGTCCTGCCAGGGGGCCAGCAGGTCCACGATGCGTGGGTCGGGGGTGTCGTCGCCCAGCAGGTGAGCCGTGACCCGGTCGGGGACGCGTAGTGCGCGGGCGAGGAAGGGGCGGTCCTGGTCCTCTACGAGTAGGAGGCCGCCGGCGCGGAGCGGTGCCTGCGGGGACAGGCGTGATCTGGCTCCCGCGTCGGCGGCGGACAGGCCGCACAGGCCGAGGGCGAGGCCGGTGCTGGGGCGGCGGCGGGTGACGTCGTCGTTGAGGTAGCCGTAGAACTGCTCGAAGCGGTCGTCCAGGTCCGGTACGAGCGCGATCAGCAGGATCTCGGTGTCCAGTGCGGAGAGGCCGAAGTCGTGGGCGAGGGTACGGAGTCGGGTGGGGCTGCCTGCCGCTTCCGCCGCTTCGGCGCGTGACTCCGCTTCGGCGAGGAAGGCCGCGTCGGTGTCGTCGGGAGCGCTGACCGTGAGGGGGCGGCCGTGTTCCAGGAGGCGGAGGATCGTCTCGTCGCTCAGGTACAGGCCGCGGAACGCGTCGTCGGGCGCCGGGTCCGTGAGCTGTCGGGCGTGGACCGCCCGGCGTACTCGCTGCTCGACGAGGATCGCGCGGTCGAGGAGGTGGCGCAGGCCGGGGTCGGGGACGGGGACCTGCGGGTCCGGCTCCGCGGGGAGCGTCATTCCGCTCGTTCTTCCGCCACGCGCGACGCGATGCCGCCCCGGCGGGCCCCGTACACCGGCAGGTGCCTGCCGTCCGGCGTCGGCTGAGTGGGGCCGCTGGACGTCTGCTGGTCCGCGGGGATCTCGCCGAAGCCGAGCTGTACTCCGTCCTCGCCGACCTGCGGGCCCGCCGGGTAGAGCGGGGACTCGGTGACCGGGACGCTCACCACCAGGTCGAGCGAGGGCTTGAGCTCGCCGCCGAGGGCGCTCCACACGTCGGCGAACGACCGGTCCTCGGGCGGCGGCAGCGCGACCGTCATGGGGACGGAGACGCCGATCTCGCCGAGTGTGCCGGTGAGTTGTCCGGCGGGCAGGGCCTCGTAGCGCAGCAGACAGGACAGGAGCGAGGAGAGCAGGCGGTGTTCGTCCTCGGGGCGCTTGGTCCACGCGGTGATGAGATACGACAGCTTGAAGTAGCGCGGCGGGCGGCGCCGGGCCACGATGGTGCCCTGCTCGTCGTACTCGTTGAGCAGACCGCGCTCACGGCGGCGCATGTCCTCCCGGATGTCGTACAGGTACAGATTGACGGTGGGGGCGTTGACCTTGGCGGCCCAGTCGCGGGTGGGGGCGTCGAAGACCACCGCCACCTGGCCGCCGGCCAGGGCGTGGGTCCGGAACATCGTGCGCAGCGCCTCGTCGACCTCGTGGATCACGGCTCGTTCCTACCTCCGGCCCGCGAAGTCCGGTGGTTGCAGGCTGCGTTGCACGATCAGTACCGGTTTCGTCAGCCGGTCCAGGCCCCGCACCTGGGCGCGGAGCGTCCGCGGCCCGAGCTGGTCCTTGCGCAGCACCAGCACCTGTGCCTCGAAGGTGCCGTCCGGGCCCACCCGTACGGCTGACTGCGCTGCCGTGAGCCCCGGGCTCCAGCTGAGTGCGACCGTGCGGCCGGGCGGGAAGTCCTTGCCGCGGGCCACCACCACATCGCCGGGCCTGGCCACCTGCGGTGTGACGGTCAGCTTCGGCTGGAGGACGCGGATACGGGCCGTGTCAGTGCTGTTCGCGCGCCGTGGGTCGCGCGGTGAGCCGGTGACCGAGGCGCGGATCTCGCCGCTGACGGCGGTGTCGTAGACGGCGGTCTGGGTGACGACGACGCGTCCGCCGGGCGCGATGGTGCAGGGCTTCGCCCGGGTGCAGCCCGACAGGGCGGACAGGGCGGACGGGGCGCTCTTGCTGGTGCCGGTGGCGCGCGGCCAACTGGTCGTGAGGACGACGTTCTTGGCCGTGCGGGGGCCCGCGTTGGTGAGGGTGAAGCCGGCCCGGGTCGCGAGGCCCGTGTAGTTGGGGACGGGGGACGCCACCGCCGTGACGGCGATGTCCGCCTCGTTCGGTGCCGGGGCCGGGGTGACCGTGAAGGTGGCCGTGCCGGTGCCGGTGTTGCCGGACGCGTCGGTGGCGGTGCAGGTGACCGTGGTGGTGCCGACCGGGAAGCGGGAGCCGGAGGCGGGGTCGCAGGTGACCGGGAGTGCGCCGTCGGTCGCGTCCTCGGCGCTCGCGGTGAAGTCGATGACGGCGCCGTTGCTGCCGGTGGCTTCGACGGTGCGGTCGTCGACGGTGACGACGGGGGCGGTCACGTCGTTGACGGTGATCGTGATGTGCTGCTGGTAGTCCTCGGGGGTGGGATCGCCGCCACCGCCACCGCCGCCTCCGTTCTGGCCTCCGTTTTGATTGCCGCCGATGTTCTGGCCGCCGTTCTGGTTCCCGCCGATCTGGCCTCCGTTCTGGTCTCCGCCGATTCGGCCCCCGTTTTGATTGCCTCCGTTTTGGCCTCCGTTCTGATCTCCTCCGTTTTGCCCGCCGTTCTGGTCTCCGCCGATTTGGCCCCCGTTTTGATTGCCGCCATTCTGGCCGCCGTTCTGGTTCCCGCCTGCTCCGCCGGCTCCACCTGCCCCACCAGCCCCGCCGCCGGAGCCGGTGGTGGTGTTGCCGGCGATCACGCCACCGATGACGCCACCGAGGACCCCGGTGTGCTGACCGCCGTCGGTTCCGCCGATCAGGCCGCCGAGGACCCCGCCCAGAGAACCGCCGTCCGCCGCACCGCCCCCGGACGCACCACTGTTCGTACCGCTGCTCGTGCCGTCGTTCGTCCCACCGCCGCCACCGTCCCCACAGCCGTCGGAGCCGCTGACGGCGCCGCCGAGCACCCCCGCCACCAGTCCTCCCCTCCCGCCGCCGTCGGTTCCGCCGACGCCGCCCGCCGCCAGCCCCGCGATGGTGCCGGCGCCGCAGCCACCGGATCCGCTCGTCAGCCCGCCGGCCGCCCCGGCGACGAGGCCCCCGTCCCGGCCGCCGCTGCTGCCGCCGACCACTCCGCCGATGGCCCCGGCGATGGTTCCGGCGGCCGGACTGTCGCTGCCGCCGCTGCCGCCGCTGCCGCCGCTGCCGCCGCTGCCGTCGGAGCCGCCCTGCGTGGCGTCCGGTTCGGCCGGGGTACCGCCGGGGGCGAGCCGCTGCCCGCGGAACTCCCGGGCCGGCAGCACGTCGACGGGTGCCTCTCCGCTCGGCGGCCTGCCGTCCAGGAGGAACTGGACGGTGCAGCTCAGGGTCACGCCCTGCGGGGCGTCGTCCGCCACCGTGATCGTCTCGCCGAAGTCGGCGGTCTCCCCGCTCGTCACACGTAGGCTCGGGGGGTTCAGGGTGACGGAGAGGGCGGGATCGCAGCTGACCGTCTGATGGGTGACGGTGGTGGGCAGGTTGGTCAGCCCTTCGGCCACGGTGTCGGCGACCTGGTCCGCATCGATGTTCTGAAAGAGCTTGCCGCCGGTGGCCTGGACGACGTCGGTCGCCTGGTCGGGGTCGTGGGTGGGCTCGCGGTTCTGCTCGGGGCCGTTGCCGTTGTCCCCGTTGCCGTTCAGACTGTCGCCGAGTTCGGTCGCCACGTCCACGCCGATGACCCGCGCACCCACGTTCGTCAGGGAGTTCACCGCGTCGGTGAGACTGTGTCCCTTGCTGGGATCATGGCTTGAGGCATCGCCGACGAGCACCACGACGGGGCTCGCGCCGTCACGGAATACGGTCTGCCCTGACGCCCCGTTGCCGATCTGCCACAGGGCGTTGATCCAGTCCTCCGCGGGACCCGGACTGTAGGAACCCCGGTCGGCGGTGAGACGGTCGACGCCCCTCTGTACGGCGTCCAGGTCGTCCGTGAGTCCCTGGAGGACCGTGAAGACACGGTCTCCGTCGACCCCCTGGTCTCCGAACGTGGCCACGGCGAACCGGGAGTCGGGCTGTTCCTCGCGCACCCGGTCGGTGATCCTGCTCAGGTTCGACTGGACGTTGTCGATGGTGGGCTGCATGCTGCCCGTTCCGTCCACCAGCAGGACCACGTCCGGCCGGGGCGGCACCACGGGCGTACGGACGTGCTTGTCCACCGAGAGAGAGCCGCCCGGGTCCAGTGGCTCGTCCACCACGGCGGGGGTGACCGCCGGCTGCGGGGCGGCCGCCGGTACGTCCCCGGCGGCACTCGTGACGACGCCGATCACCAGGAGCAGTACGGCGGCCAGTACGCCGAAGCGGACGACCTGAGGGCGTGCACCGGCACGTGGGCGCCGGCGCCGGAATCCCCGTACAGAACGCACTGAACACCCCACTCAGGACTCATGACCGGCCCGAACGGCCCACTCCGGACTCTCCCGATCGGCACGCTTTGGACGCCCACCATCGCGGATCGCCGGCACCCCGAAGCAGAGGGCGCGAGCCAGCCCTTCGGGAAGGGCCGGCTGCCCTATGAGGCACCGGCGGAACTATCCGCGCGTGGTCCTCAGATCAACCCCTGCCGCAGCGCATACGCCACCGCGTGCGAGCGGTTGCGCAGGCTGAGACGGGACATGACGGCGTGCAGGACGTTCTTGATGGTGCGCTCGGAGTAGGAAAGTTTCAGGGCGATGTCGGCGGTGTCGTACCCCTCGGCCACCAGGCGCAGTACCTCGATCTCGCGTGCCGAGAGACCGGTGAAGTTGAGCCCGTGCGGTGAGAGCACCTGTCCCTGGAACCGCCCGACCTGCGCGAGCAGGCTGCCGAGCAGGTCGGGCGGCACCCGGCCCTCGCCCTTCGCCACGGAACCGATCACCTGCACCAGGCGTTCGGGGGTGGCCTCGGAGCGCCGGACGACGCCGACGAAGCCGCATTCGGCGGCGTTCACGAGCTGTTGTTCGTCGATGTGCGTGGTGACCAGTACCCCCCGCGCGGTACTGGTCCGCTGGATCTGGCGCAGCAGGCGTAAGGCGTCCTCGTCGACGGCGTCGAGCACGACGACCACCACCTGCGGTGCGTCCCCCTCCTCCCATTCGATGACCTTGACTTCGGGGCGGGTGCGCAGCTGACTGGAAACTCCGGCCTGTGATACGGGGTCCTGGGCGCGCAGCGCCACTGTGATGCGTGCTCCGTTCGTCTGCAACACGTCGCTCTCTCCCCTCGGGCGACTGAGGGAGAACGCCGGAGAAAGATGAAAAGATCGCGAACGCGACCTCATCACATTTCATTCGCAGAGGTCTCCCCTTAGCAACTGGCCCACAGTAATGCCCCCGAATCCACAAGGGAATTGCTGGTGCCTGACCGGGCATCGGCATTGCCCGAAAGTGTTCCTGCGCGGCCGGTCTTCGGGGGCGGGGCGGACAATACGGTGCGCGGCATGAGTGTTTCGGCGAACCTGGACGAGTCTTCCGTCACCGTCGAGCCCGGCGGTGTGGCGGATCTTGCGGTGCAGGTGCTCAATTCGGGGACGACCGTCGAGGAGTGCCGGTTCGAGGTGGTCGGGCCGTGCGCCGACTGGGCCACGGTGGAACCGGCGAGCCTGTCGCTCTACCCGGGCGCGACCGGCAGCGCCACCGTCACCTTGCGTCCGCCCCGTACCTCGCAGGTGCTGCCCGGAGAGACACCGCTCGGACTGCGGGTGGTGCCGACGACCGACGGCGCCGAGACGGTGATTCTCGAACGGAGCGTGACGGTAGGGCCGTTCACCGAGATCACCTCGGAGCTGGTGCCGCCCGGTTCGAGCGGTGCGTGGCGCGGGCGGCACAAACTGGCCGTGGACAGCCGGGGCAACACACCCGTCACGATCGCGCTGAGCGCGCGGGGAGCAACCGAACGGTCGCGGCTCGCCCTCGACCCGCCCGAGGTGGAGATCCCGCCCGGCCAGGCCAAGTTCGCCGTGTTGTCCGTGCGGCCCGCCAAGCGGTTGTGGCGCGGTTCGCCGATCACTCATCCCTTCCAGGTGGCGGTGACGCCCCTGGTGCAGGAGGGACAGGATCCGTACCAGCCGGTGGTCCTGGACGGTTCCTACGAGCAGCAGGCCATTCTGCCCCGTTGGCTTCCCCGCGCCCTCGTCGTGACGGTGCTGCTGGCGGCCGCGCTGGTGGGGCTCTGGTACTCGGTGCTGCGGCCCACCGTGCGTTCGGCCGCCCGGGAGGCGGTCACTCCGCAGGTCGTCGAGTCCGCGGCGCGACAGGGCAACGCCGCCCCGAACGACGGCGGCAAGAACGGACAGGGGCAGGAGGCGTCCGGTGGCGGTGGGCAGGCAAGCTCGGCCGGCTCCGGTTCCGGCGGCGCTTCCGCGTCCCCGGACGGCAATGCGACCGCGGCGCCCGGTAGGTCCGCGCCCGGTGGAGCCGCGGTGCCGTCGAGTGCCCGGGTGCAGGTGCAGGACGCGGTGGGGGGCAGTGCCACCCGGCGGACCGCGTACAAGGTCCCGGACGGCAGTACCTTCGAACTGACCGACATCGTGGTCCAGAATCCGCAGGGCGACGCCGGCACCCTGGTCATCTCCACCGACGACGGGCAACTGCTCAACCTGGCGCTGGAGAACTTCCGTGACTCCGACTACCACTTCGTCACCCCCATCGAGGTGCAGTCGGGCGGTCGGATCACCATCGACGTCAGCTGCCGCGAGGTGGGCAAGCCGGTCAAGGCCCCGGCGCCGTCCAAGTGCTCGGAGTCCCTGTTCCTCGGCGGCAAGATCTCGACGAAGGCTGCGGTTGGCGGCTGAGCCGGGCCGCTGCCCGTCCACGGTCAGCCGGGAGGCCCGCCGAACCGCCACCTGGTGGGCGGCGGGCACCGGCCGCGCGCGGCCCGGACCTGGTCCGCTGCCCGCCGGCCCCGTCCGTACGGCCCGGACGCCGGCCCGGAGACACCTGTCGACTGCGTGGCCGGGTCCCTTCGGTGCCGTGTCGCTTCGGTCAGGACTCGGGCGCGGACTCCTCTTCCTCCTCGGTTCCGTCCTCCGCCGCCCGCTGCACGAACGACCCCTGCACATCCGCCGGTTCCTCGTCCTCGTCGGCGGCCTGGCGCTGCACCGGGGCGGTGGTGGCGGCAGCGGCCGGCGGGGCGGCTTCCAGGGGTGCCGCGCCGGGCTCCGGGGCGGGGGCGGGGGCGGCCAGCACACGCTCCGCGTTGGCCGACGCCTCCTGCTCGAAGCGGTCGGACGGGTCGCTCACCCGGATCCCGCCCGGTGCCTCCGTGCCGTCCACCGGGCCGTTGCGCTGCTGGATGACATGGGTGAGCTCATGGGCGAGCGTGGTACGGCCCTGGTGCGAGGCGGGATCGAAACTGTCCCGCTGGAAGACGATGTTGTCGCCGACCGTGTAGGCGTGCGCGCCGACCTCCTTCGCCGACTCGTGTGCCGCCGATCCGGTGTGCACGCGCACCGAGGAGAAGTCAGCGCCGAGCCGGCCCTCCATGTCCATGCGGGTGTCGGTGTCCAGGGGCTGACCGCCGCCGGACGAGACCACGTCGTGGACGCTGGAGCGAGCCTCGCGCTGCTCCGGCTCCGGTTCCGCCTCCCGCTGGAGCGCCGCGCCGACGGCGGCGTTGCCGACCGTTCGTTGCAGGGTGCTCATCCCGGAGGGGCCGATCACCTCTGTACGCCCGGTGGCGGCGGCCTTCAGCAGGTGCGGAAGACCTGCCGACGCCTGATCGTGGGTCTCCCGGGCCGTCCTGACGGACTCGTCGTGCTCGTGTTCCTGTCCCTGATCGTGTGCGCGCATCTGCCGCTCCCCGGGGAATGCCGGACGTTCGGACCAAGCGTCGCGGGCCGGTCCGGTTCCCGTCCAGGGGCGCAGGCGGCGGGAAGGGGCAGCCCGGGTTGCCTCTTCGGGCAAGGCCGCGTCGGCGGGCGGCCTGCCGGGCTTCCCCACGTCGGCGGCCCGCCGGCCCCGGTGACCGGCGGGCCGCGAGCTCCAGCCGCTGCCGGCGGTTCGTAGCGATCTCCTGCCCGAAGCAGGCCGCCCCCTTCTTACGAATACCGCTGGACCAGAAGGCGTTTGAGTACCTTGCCGCTGGGGCCGGTGGGCAGGGTCTGCGCGAATTCGACTCGGCGCGGGTATTTGTAGCCCGCCATACGGTCCCGGCTCCAGGTGACGACCTCGGCGGCCAGCGCGGGGTCCGCGGTGAACTCCGGACGGGCCACGACGACCGCGCAGATCTCCTCGCCCAGACGGTCGTCCGGGATACCGATCACCGCGGTCTGCCCGACGGCGGGATGCCGCAGCAGCACCTCCTCGACCTCGCGGGGATAGACGTTGTAGCCGCCGCGCAGGATGACGTCCTTCTTCCGGTCGACCAGCCGCAGACAGCCGTCCGACTCCAGCACGCCCAGATCGCCCGAGCGGAACCAGCCGTCGACGAGAACGGCGGCCGTCTCCTCGGGCAGCCCGAGATATCCGGACATCACGTTGTGCCCGCGGACGACGACCTCGCCCACCTCGCCCGCGGGCAGCAGCTGAACGCGGTCCTCCAGGCCGGGCCGCGCGACGCCGACCTCGACGCCGGCGACCGGGGTGCCGACGGTGCCCGGCCGGGTGACCGAACCGGGCTGGTTGTAGGCGACGCACGGGGAGGTCTCGGTCAGCCCGTACCCTTCGTACACCGGGCAGCCGAACACCTCCTGGACCCGTTCCAGCACCGGGACCGCCAGCGCCGAACCGCCGCTGTACAGCCGGTGCAGCCGGGGCGCGGGCGCACCGTTCGCGACCGCCTCCAGCAGCGCGTGGTACATCGTCGGCACGCCCATGAACACGGTGCACCCGTACTTGGCCATCAGTTCCAGCGCGGGCTCGGCGGCGAACCTGGGCATCAGGACGACGGCCGCGCCGACATGGAACGCCACGCCCATAACACAGGTCTGGCCGAAGGTGTGGGACAGCGGAAGGCTGCACAGCAGGACGTCGTCGGGCCGGGCGGCGAACGGGGACACGGCCGTCACCTCGATGTTGGTGACGATGTTGCGGTGCGTGAGCATGGCCCCCTTGGGGCGGCCGGTGGTGCCCGACGTGTACAGGATCGCGGCGATGTCGTCCGGCGAGCTGGGGAAGTGGGCGGCGACGGGGGGCGTCGGCCCGTGCGGGTCCAGCCGCACCCCCGGGGCGTTCTCGTCCCCGTTCGCCACCCCGTTCTCGTCCCCGCCTTCCTCCCCGACCGTGAACAGCGTGACACCGGCGGCCGCTGCCGCCTTCGCCCCCTCGTCCAGCGTCGGCCCCGCGCAGACCAGCGCGCGTGCGCCGCTGTCCGTGAGGACGAACTCGACCTCACCGGACCGCAGTTGGGTGTTCAACGGGACCACTACGGCCCCCAGGGCGAGGGTGCCGTAGTAGACGACGGGGAACTGCGGAGTGCTGGGCAGCAGCAGCGCGACCCGGTCACCCGGCCCGATCCCGTGCCGGCGCAACTCGGCGGCACAGGTCCGGGCCTGCTCCCACAACTGCCGGTAGGTGACGGAAGCGGACTCGAAGACCACCGCCGCCGCGTCCGGCCGCCGTGCCGCTGTGTCGGCGAGCACGGCGGCCAGCGGTCGGGTCACACCGCTTCCCTCGCGACGGTGGACGGTTCCTTCCGCTCGGAGGCGGTCGGGATCCCCAGGTCGAGCCAGATCCCGGCGAGCGCCTCCGCGAACTTCTTCACGTCCGTCGTGGTGTGGGTCGCCGACGGCGCGATCCGCAGCAGCTCGTCGCCCTCGCGCACGCTGGGGGCGTTGATGGCCTGCACATAGATGCGGTGCCGGTCGAGCAGCTGCGCCGACGCCCGCTTGCACAGGGTGTCGTCGCCGACGAGCGCCGAGACGATGTGCGAGTCGGCGGACTTGTACGGGATGTCGGCCTCGTCCAGCAGCCGGTGCAGCAGCCGGGCGTTCTCGGCGAGCCGTTGCCGCTCGTCCTCGGACCTGCGCAGGTGCCGTACCGCGGCCAGCGCGCCCGCCGCGGTGGCCGGCGGCAGGGAGGTGGTGAAGACGAACGCCCGGGAGGTGGCCCGTACGTAGTCGATGAGGTCGCGCGGGCCGGCGATGTAACCGCCCACCGTCCCGAGCCCCTTGGCGAGTGTGCCCATGACGACGTCGAACCGGTCGGCGATGCCCTCGCGCGCCGCGATCCCCGCGCCCTGCGGCCCGTACATGCCGATCGCGTGCACCTCGTCGAGGAACGTGGTCGCGCCGAAACGATCGGCCAGGTCGGCGATCTCGGCGAGCGGGGCGACATCACCCGACATCGAGTAGACCGATTCGAGCACGATCAGTTTGGGCAGCTCGGGGTCGGTCTCGGCGAGCAGTTGCGCCAGGTGTTCGACATCGTTGTGCCGGAATATCCGCTTGGTCGCGCCGCTGTGCCGCAGCCCGTCGATGATCGAGGCGTGGTTCAGCGCGTCCGAGAACACGACGGTGCCGGCCGGGTTTCCCGCGAGCACCGTCAGCGCACCGTCGTTGGCGGTGTACCCGGAGGCGAACAGCAGCGCCGCGTCCTTGCCGTGCCAGTCGGCGAGTTCACGTTCCAGCTCGACGTGCCGGTGGTTCGTACCGCCGATGTTGCGCGAACCGCCGGACCCGGCACCGAACTTGGCCACCCCGTCGTGTACGGCGGCCAGCACCATCGGATGCTGTCCCATGCCGAGGTAATCGTTGCTGCACCACACGCTCACCTCGGTGTCACCGTCGGGGATACGTGCTATGGCGCTCGGGAAGTGCCCGGCACGCCGGCCGATTTCGAGAAACTCACGGGTCGGTGTCTGGGCCGGTGCCAATGTGTGCGTGAAGTGTTGCAGATGCGTTGGCATGGTTCTCCAACTCCAGGGTGGGATATGGATCTGCCTTGGTTTCAGGCGTGCGACGCGTGTTCCAGTCGCAGGCGTGGTTTGTCGGGCTTCCCGGCGGCGTTCAGGGGAACCTCGTCGAGGACGAGTACCTGTTCGGGGACGTGTGCCGGGGAGAGGATGTTGCCGAGGTGGCCGCGCACCTCGTCGATGCTCACCGAGGCGCCGGGACGCAGGGTGATCGCCGCATGCAGGTGTTCCAGGCCGTCCTTGCCCAGGAAGCCGTACACGGCTGCCTGCGCGATCCCCGGAATCGTCAGCATCGCGCGCTCGACCACCGTGGGATACACCTTGACCCCGTCGATCTTGGCCATGTCGGCGACCCGGTCCATCAGGTGCAGATAGCCCCGCTCGTCGCGGTATCCGATGTCCCCGGTGTGGTACCAGCCGTCGCGGAGCACCCGCGCGGTCAGCACCTCGTCGAGATAGCCGTCCATGACATGCGGGGAGCGCACCCGCACCTCGCCGGCCTGTCCGTCGGCGAGCGGAGCGCCCGTCTCCTGGTCGCAGATGCCGATCTCGACGCCGGGGAACGGCCGCCCCACCGTCGACAGCAGCTCGGGGTCGGCATGGTCGTCCCCCGCCAGGCAGCTGATCCTGGCGGTCTCGGAGGTGCCGTACTGCTGGAACAGGCTGCCGGCGCCGAACACCTTCACGGCCTCGGCGAGTCTGGTCGGCGCCGCCGGGCTGCCGGCGTAGTCGAGACGCCGCATGCCGGCCAGCCCGGCGGCCGTCGCGTCGTCGAGGCCCCGTTCCTCCAGGCGGTCCAGGACCCGGTACAGATGACTCGTGGCCATGAAGGTCCGGGTCGCCGCGTGCTCGCCGACCGCTTGGATCCAGGCGTCCGGCGTGAACTCCTCCAGCAGCACCAGCCGGCCCGCGTCGATCAACGCGGCATCGGCCAGTTGCGAGACCGTCTGGCTCAGCGGGGTGCCGACCAGCGCCGTGATCTGCCGGGCCTCCCGGCCCTGCGCGATCGTGCCGTACACCACGCTGTCCCAGGACCGCCGGGACTTCCTGATGCCCTTCGGCCGCCCGGTGCTGCCGCTGGTGAACGCGATGGCCGCCAGATCCTCCGGCGACCAAGGCACGGGCCTCGCCGGTCCCGGATCGTCCCCGGGCACGGCCCGCCGCATCCCCGGCGCACCGGGGCCGATCACCGGGACACCGGCCCGCCGGGAGAGTTCGGCCGCCCGGTCGGCGCTGTCCTGATCGGCGTACAGCACGGAGGTGCCGGTGGTCCGGAGGATCTCCAGCTGGTCGTCGAACGCCAGCATCGCCGCGCTCGATCCCGGATTGGTCGTCCGCAGATGCCCGACCGCCGCCCGCAGCAGGTGGGCGGCGTGCCGGACCGCGAGGATGTCGGGACTGTTGGACGCGGTCAGTACGCCGACGACCGTGCCGTGTCCCACTCCGGATGCGTGCAGGGTGCGGTGGATCCCGGTCACCGAGCGCAGATGAGCGCCCCCGGTGATCCAGGAACCGCGGTAGTGCAGCACCGGTTTTTCCGGTTCCGTGGCGAGAACGGAGAGCAGTTCGGCGACGTAACCGCCCGCTGCCGCCCACCATTCCCGACTGTCTGTCGCCATACCGATCTCTCCCTCTGCCCCGGGTCTCCTCAGCCGCCCACGAACTCGGCGCGCACCAGCCAGCTGCGTGAGGGCCCCTTGCGGTCACGGGGCTGCACCTGGAACGGCCAGTCCTCGTGCGCGGTGCTCGGCTCGCCGGGTTCCCTGACGTCGCGCGCCTTCCAGCCGATCGAGGCCAGGTACTCCTCGGGCTCGTCGGTGCCGAACAGCCAGGGCGTGCCGTCCTCTTCGAGGTTGCGGCGGAACTCGCGGGAGAACGGGCTGCGCAGCAGCGCCTGGCTGACGAAGTCCACCCCCAGCCAGCTGCCGGGTGCCGAGGCCGAGCCGAGGGCGCGCAGCAGGTCGGTGGCCTGCTCCGGGGTGAGGAAGAACAGCAGCCCCTCGACGATCCACAGGGTGGGCCGGCCGGGGTCGAACCCGGCCTGCGCCAGCTCGGGCAGCCACTCCCGGCGCAGATCGACGGCGACCTCGGTGCGGTCCACCAGCGGTTGCGCCCGGAGCCCAGCGAGCCGGCGGCGCTTCTCCTCCAGCAGCCCGGGGAAATCGACCTCGTACACCGTCGCACCGTCCGGCCACTCCAGCCGGAACGGGCGGGTGTCCATGCCGGCGGCGACGAACACGATCTGCCGGATGTCGTTGTCCGCGAGGATCTGTTGGATGCTCTCGTCCAGGTAGCGGGTGCGGATCGCGATGAACGGGATCAGCCCGCTGCCCCGGTTCTTCTCCAGCAGTTCGAATCCCCGCGGCGCGGCCAGCGCGCGGGCGAAACGATCCTTGAAGATGGCCTGGTCACCGCGTTCGGTCTCCAACGCCCGTGCCGCGGCCGTCCACTGGGCCGTGTACGAGACGGCTTCCATGAGTACTTCCTTCCTGAGGTGTGTCAGGCCGCGACGAAGAACGCCTTCTCGATGGCGGCGAGGGTCTGGAAGTCCTGGATGTCGATGTTGTCGAAGTCGATCTCCACGCCGGTCGCGTTCTCGATCACGTAGACCAGTTCGACGAAGGTGAGCGAGTCGACCAGTCGGGTCTGGATGAGGTTTTCCTCGGCGTCGATGACCTGCCGCTCCGGATGCCGCTTGAGGATCCAGCTGCGGACTTCGTCAATGCTGCCTGTCGCTGCCATGAGCACTCCTGATGTCGGGGTCGCAGGCCGTGAACGCCACCGCCACGGCACAGGGGTCGTCGTGCGTGATGCTTACCGCGATGTCCTCGATGCCGGCGCACCGGGCGAGTTCGGCCGCCCGTCCGGCCAGCCGTACGACCGGCCAGCCGCCCTCGGCGGTGATGATCTCGATGGAACGCCACGGCAGGGTCTGGTCGGGTACGTGGAACAGCTTGAACACTGCTTCCTTGGCGGCCAGCCGGCCCGCGATGCCCGGGACGTCGGGGCCGGTGCCGTCGTGGGAGAGCCGGATCTCCTCGGGGGACAGGACCCGGGCCAGCATGGACTCGTCGCGCACCAGGTCCCGGACCCGGCCGAACGGAACCATGTCGATGCCGACCCGGCCCGCCACCGTCACGGGACCCGGGCGGCGGCGTCCCGCACCGCCGCCAGCGCCTCGGTCGCGCCGCCGTGCGCGTCCAGCAGCACCGCCAGCCAGCGTTCCAGCCCGAAGGCCACACAGCTGGTGAAGGCGAAGCCGGTGTCGCCGGCCAGCCGGATGCGGCAGCGCTCGCCGAAGAAGTTGCGGTGCGTGTTGACCGACGCGATGGCCAGGTCACCGGCCTGGAACTCGTACTTGACCGGGCTGAGTCTGGACAGCAGCGCCCGTGCGCCGTCGTTCTCGAAGAACGGGTCCGAGGCTGCCACCCGGTCCAGGTCCAGGCCCACCGCCGCACCGAACGCCGTGATCCGCTCGGTGAAGGCGGCCAGCACCTGCTGGGTGTGCTCGAACGAGCCGAGCGCCACGATCTCCCGCATCTGGAAACTCGCCAGCCGGCGCAGCGGGACATAGTGGTCCTCGTTGCGGAAACACCGGTTCACCAGGGTCACCAGGGTGTCCTGGGCCAGCTCGGCGCCCTCGTAGAACAGGTAGGCACCGAAGCAGGTGGCGTGCGGCAGGCCGAGCCGGACCTCCCGCACATCGGCCGGGGCGAACCGGCCGTCCGCCGGCTTCGGCGGGCCGTCCGCCAGGTCCAGCGGCGCCGCGACCAGGGCGAGGTGCGGGAAGTTGGTGTAGACGTCGAACTTCTCCAGGTCCGACACGGGGTACACCGGCGGCGGCAGGATCTCCCGGGCGCCGGCCGCGCGGCCCCAGCCGGTGAACACACCGTCCAGCGCGCGCAGCAGATCGGTCTGGTCCGGGTCGAGCACGGACAGGGCGTAGGAGTGGGCGACCGGCGCGGAGTTCGCGGTCATCAGATGATTCCGATCTTCTCAAGGAACTTCGAGGTCTTGCGGAAGACGCTCTGCTCGAACTCCGCCCGGGTGGGCGAGGCCAGCAGTTCCTCGCGCACGGCCAGCGGATCGGCGAGCCCGGCGTCCCGGTAGACATGCGGGTTGAACAGCGACTCGAAGCTGTACGTCAGGTACCGGCGCAGATAGTCGGCGATGCCGGCCCGCTCCTCCTCGGAGGAGGTGCGCCGCACGTCGGCCCACAGCGCCGTGACCAGCTCGCGGCCGAACGCGATGTGCCGGGACTCGTCCTGGTGGTGGATCCGGTTGATGGCGCGGATGGTGTCGTGCAGCCGGTCGTCGGCCGCCATGCGGGAGTTGAAGTGGTCGACCAGCTCCTCGAAGATCAGGATGCGGGCGAAGACCAGCAGGCTCTCCACGTCCGACTTCGGTATCTCCACACTCGCCCCGGCCGGCTGCCGGTAGATCTTCTCCCCGTAGCGCAGGCAGAACTCGGCGAAGAACCACATGTGCTCGTTCTCCTCACCGATGAAGTGGTGGAAGAACTCCGACGGTGTCTCGAACCCCTTGGTGTGGATGCGGCGGGTGACCTCGATGAGCAGTTCCCGGATGCCGTGCACGTTCAGGCTGTAGAAGTTGATGCTCTCGAACTTGGACAGCGCGTACCGCTGCTCCTCGGTCAGCCGCTCGGCGACGGCGGTGCCGTGGGTGGTCGTCAGCTCGGGGCTCATCCACCACATGGCGTCCGGCAGACTGTCCGGCCACTCGAAGAGTCGGTAGGGGTTGTAGTAGTCGTCGATCGACTTGGTGGTCAGCCGGTCGAGGATCTCCAGGAATCGTTTGTCGGTATTGATCAGCTCGCTGACCATGTTTTGTGCCACTCCATTCGAGATCATTTATGCGGTGGTGCCGCCGGCCGCCGCCGCGGTGGTGACCGGTGACCGGTCCGGGTCCGCAGCCGGCTCCTCGGCCGCCGCCCGCTTCCGGTCCGCGGCGACCAGCCGTGGTGGGTACAGGACGCGCAGCAGCGGGCCGGCCATCACGGTGGTCACCACCGCCATCAGCACCATCAGCGAGTACAGCCGCTGGTCCAGCAGGCCGAGTTGGAGTCCGGCGGTGAGAATGATCAGTTCGGTGAGTCCTCTGGTGTTGACCAGGGTGGCCAGCACCACCGAGCGTCTCCAGTCCAGTCCGGACCAGCGGGCGCCGGCCGCCGCACCGAGGTACTTGCCGCCCACCGCGACCAGCATGATCGCGCCGAACTCGGCGAACCCGGACACCCCGAGCCGGGACAGGTCGACCTGGGCGCCGGCGACCACGAAGTAGACCGGGAGCAGCAGGTACTCCGTCACCAGCCCCAGCTGACGGCCGGCCGGCTCGCGCAGCCCGCCAGGACCCGAGGGCATGACCAGGCCGAACAGAAACGCGCCGAAGATGATGTGCAGGCCCAGCCACTCGGTCGCCGCGCCGCAGGCGAGCACTCCGGCCAGTGCCACCGCATACGGCTCCCGGGTCTGCCCGCGCCGCGCCCGCCGTCCGGCCCACCTGGCCAGCAGCGGCCGCACCACCGCGAACACCAGCGCCAGCAGCGGGAACATCAGCAGCAGCCGCCACTGGGTGTGGCCGGAGGTCACCATGACCGTCACGGCCAGCATCGACCAGGCGAGCAGGTCGCCGATCGCGGCGCTGGCCAGCGAGATCCCGGCCACCGGGGTGCCCAGCAGATCGCGGTCGCGGACGATACGGGCCAGTACCGGGAACGCGGTCACGGACATCGCGGTGCCCAGGAACAGCGTGTAGCCCAGCGACCGCCCGCCGGACGGCTCGATCACGGTGACGGCCAGCAGGCACGCGAGCGCGAACGGCACCCCGATCGACCCGACCGTGGCGGCCAGGACGACCCCGGTCTGCCGGCGCGGCGGATGCCGGGTGAGCTCCTGGCCGATCAGGAACAGGAACAGCGCGACCCCGAGGGTGCCGAGCGCGCTCAGGATCAGATGGATGTCGGCCGGGAACAGCGCGCGCTGCACCGAGCCGGGCAGCAGGGTCGGGCCGAGCAGGATGCCGGCCAGGATCTCCCCGATCACCGAGGGCTGGCCGAACCGGGCCAGCAGCGCGCCGAGCGTCTTGGCCACCGCCAGCACCAGGGCCAGCACCAGCAGCAGCGTGACGCTCTGGCCGGAGGTCATTCCTTCTCGACGGCCGGTTCGGCCAGCCGCCGGATCCGCAGCTTCGGCTCAAGCTCCAGGTACAGCCCGGCCACGGCCTTGTCCGGGGAGGCGGGCATCGAGTTCATCGCCTCGTTGTGGCCGGCGAGGATGCCGCCCTGGGTGTCCAGGTCGCCCTGCGAACGGATGCGCTCGGCCACCTTGTCCAGCGCCCCGGTGCCGTCCTGGGTGTCGGTCAGGTCCTCGACACCGGTGACGATGTGCAGGAAGGACTCGTACAGGTTGAGCATGTGCCGCTCGCGCCGGGTCAGCTTGTCCGCCTCGAAGAACTGCGACTGGCGGTTGTAGCTCTTGTAGAAGAAGGACACCACCACCAGCAGCCGCTCGTACGCCTGCCGGTACGCCTTGGTGAAGAACGAGGTGGCCTCGTCCTCGGACAGTTCGCCCTGCACGACGGCGGAGACGGCCGCGGCGCCCAGCAGCGCGCTGAACGTGGCCAGGTGCACGCCGGTGGAGAGCAACGGGTCCAGGAAGCAGGCCGCGTCGCCGACCATCAGGTAACCCGGGCCGCTGAACCGCTCCGAGATGTACGAGTAGTCCTGCTCGACCTTGAACTCGGGCTGCCGCTCGGCGCCCTGCACCATCTCGGAGACGCGCGGGCACTGGGCGAGGGCGTCGAAGTAGACCTCTTCGATCCCGCCCAGCCGTTCCCGTTCCTCGGCGAACGCGGTCCGCTTGGCCACCAGGCCGATCGAGTGGGTGCCGTCGTGCAGCGGAATCGCCCAGAACCAGCCGTACGGCACCGAGCAGACCGCGATCGCGCCGGCCGGGCCCGTGTCCAGCGGCTTGACCCCGCGCCAGTAGGACCACACCGCGATGTTCTTGAAGGCTTCCTGGTAGTGACGGTTCTTCAGGTACTTGGTGGCCATCACGCCGGACCGGCCGGACGCGTCCACCAGGAAGTCGAAGCCGATCTCACCGGTGACCGCCCGGTCGCCGGAGGCCGTCCAGCGGGCCTTGACCGGCCGGCCCTCGTGGAACTCGATCTCGGTGACCTTCACGCCCTGCCGCACGTCCACGCCGAGCTCCTCGGCGTTCTTCAGCAGGATGTGGTCGAACTCGGACCGCACCACCTGGTAGCTGTACCCGCCGGCGCCGGTCAGGTGGTTGAAGTTGAGGTCCCAGTTCTCCGGCCCCCACTCGAAGTACGCGCCGTCCTTGCGGACAAAACCGTGGTTGTCGATCTTCTCCCGGACGCCGAGCAGGTCGAGTACCGGAAGCACCGAAGGCAGGATTGACTCACCGATGTGGTAGCGCGGAAATATCGAACTTTCCAAGAGGGTCACCTGGATGCCTTGCTTGGCCAGGAGTCCGGCGGCCGTGCTGCCCGCCGGCCCGCCACCGATCACCAGGACCTGCGTGCGTTCCCCCATTGCCGATTCCTCGTCTCGGGTTGACGTCCAACTTCAGACGCGGGAGACGCTAGATATCGGTTGTCGACACTCGCAACAACCAGAAGAGGGTGGCCACATGTGGCCACCCTCCACTTGTACCGGTGTCCGCATCCGGCTCGGAGGTGTGGTTATCGTGATCGACGCCGACCGGTGCGGCAGCGGACGATCTGCCACCGCGGCGGCCGAATACGGAGAGCCGCTTCCGGTAATGGTGAGTGAGCCGCGCGTATGCCGTTCGTACCCGGAAAGGATCAGCATTTTGACCGCACACGAGAACGCGACGAAGCCGGCTCTGGTGACCACGACCTCGGGTGTTGTCGGGGGCAAGGTCCATGAGGGCGTCGTGTCGTTCAAGGGAATCCCTTACGCGGCCGAGCCCTACGGCGAGAACCGCTTCAAAATGCCGCAGCCGCCGCAGCCGTGGGACGGGGTGTTCGAGGCATTCGAGTTCGGCCCCTGCGCACCGCAGCCCAACACCTACTCACTCGTGGACGCCACGCCCCTCTACCCGTGGGGAACCGACTGCCTGAGCATCAATGTCTACACGCCCGATCCGGGGGCGGCCCGGCTGCCGGTCATGGTCTGGATCCACGCCGGCGGCTACACGTCCGGCAGCGCCGCCACCCCCCGCGCGGACGGATCGGTCTTCGCCCGCGAGGGTGTCGTCGTGGTCGCGATGAACTACCGCCTTGGCGTGGACGGATTCCTGTCCGTACCGGGCGGCACCGTGAACGCGGGCATGCAGGACGTCGCCGCCGCACTGCGCTGGGTGCGTGACAACATCGCCGCTTTCGGCGGCGACCCGGACGCCGTCACCGTCTTCGGCAACTCCTCGGGCAGCGCCATCATCACGGCGATCGCCAAGACCGTCGCGGCCGAAGGACTCATCCACCGGGCCATCCTGCAGAGCCCGTGCCCGTCGCTGGTCGTCGAGGCGGACGAGGGACGGGCGGTCGCCGAGCGCGTCCTCGCCGACCTGAACGCCGGGAGCGACCTGCGGGACATTCCGCTCCGGGAACTGCTGGGCCGCCGCCAGCGCGCCCTGGACGTCCGCTTCCGCGACGCCGGCCGCTGGCACCCGTACACCTATTGGTTCAGCCCCTTCATGCCGGTCGTCGACGGCACCCTGTTCGCCGACTCCACGATGAGCGAACGCATCCCGTCCTCCGTCGACCTGCTGATCGGCACCAACCGCGACGAGTCCCGCTACTTCCTGATGCGCAACGGGCAGTTCACCTCCGCCACCGAGGAGGATCTCCTCGACGCCCAGAAGGCCTACGACGTGCCCGAGGCGTGCCGCACCGCGGCCGAGTCCCTCTACGGACACCTGCCGCTCGGGGAACGGCTCGCCGAAACGGTGAGCAACTGGATCTGGCGCGGCCCCACCATCGAACTCACCGAGCTGCACGCCGGGTCCGGCGGAAACACCTTCGCCTATGAATTCGCCTGGCAGGAGTCACCCGCTTTCGACGGCCGCTACGGCGCGGCCCACTTCCTCGAAGTTCCGTTCCTCTTCGACCAGCTCGACGATCCCGCGTTCGCCCCCCAGGTCGGCCCCGACGCTCCCGCGGAACTCGGCCGCGCCCTGCGCGACGGCTGGATCCGATTCGCCAGGACCGGCAATCCCGGCTGGCCGCGCTACGACGATGAGAACCGCCAGGTCATGATTTTCGACAGCACCTGCCGGGTCGAGACCGACCCCCGCGAATACCACCGGGCCGCCTGGGACGCCCAGTCCGCCGTCCCTGTCGCGCAATCCCGTAGGTGAGCATGCCGACACCGCATTCCGACGTCCCGTCTGGAAGTATTCCGATGCGCAGCCTGATCATCGACAATTACGACTCGTACACGTTCAATCTGTTCCAGCTGATGGCCGAGGTGAACGGCTGTGAGCCGGTCGTGCTGCAGAACGACGACCCGGCGCTGACCACGCTCGACCTTGCGGAATTCGACAACATCGTGATTTCTCCCGGCCCCGGAAGCCCGGGGACCGCACGCGATCTGGGATATGCCAAGGACATCCTGGACCGGGCGGAACTGCCGTTGCTCGGCGTCTGTCTCGGCCATCAGGCCATCGCCTACGGCGCCGGGGCGACCGTCGACCGTGCGCCGCAGCCGCGGCACGGTCATCTCACCCGGGTCCGGCACGTGGGCGGCGAACTGTTCCGCGGCGTCCCGCAGGACTTCACCGCCGTGCGCTACCACTCGCTCTGCGCCGAGGAGCCGCTGCCCGAGGCGATCGAGGCCACGGCATGGGCGGAGGACGGCGTCGTCATGGCGATCCGGCACCGCACCCGCCCCCAGTGGGGAGTCCAGTTCCACCCCGAGTCCATCGCCTCGGAGTACGGCCGCGAGATCATGGCCAACTTCAGGGACCTCACCCGTGCCGCCGCCGGGACGACCGCCGGCCGGACCCCCGGCCGGGCCGGGGAGCTGCCGCGGCCCGCGGAGTCCGGGGCGCGGCCCGCGGCCGGCCCCACCGGGGACGCCTACCAGCTCCTCGAACTCACCGTCCCGGGTGCCGTGGACACCGACGCGGCGTACACCGAGCTGTTCGGGGCGTCGGAGTACGCCTTCTGGCTCGACAGCAGCCGTGTCGAGCCGGGACTGTCCCGGTTCTCGTTCCTCGGCGATGCCTCGGGCCCGCTCAGCGAGATCCTGACCTACCGGCTCGCCGACCGCGCCGTGCTGGTGCGGGACAGGGCGGGCACGCGCACGGAGAGCGGGACCGTCTTCGACGTCCTGGAGCGCCGGCTCGCCGAGCGCCGACTGACCGACACGAAACTGCCGTTCGACTTCACCAGCGGCTATGTCGGTTATTTCGGCTACGAGTTGAAGGGCGACCTCGGTTCCGGCAACCTGCACCGCGCCGAGACCCCCGATGCGGCCTGGTTGTTCGCCGACCGCCTGATAGCCGTCGACCACGAGCGCGACCTCACCCATGTGGTCGCGCTGCACCGCGGCGACCCGGAGACCAGGAGGTCCGCGCGGGAGTGGATCGACGCCACCGCCGCCACCCTGGTCGCGCTGCTCGGGCGGCCCGCCGCCGCGGCGGCGCGCGACGAGGTGGCCGCGGCCGAGGCGGCAGGCGACACCGTCGATCCGCGGCCCTCGCTGTCCCGGGACACCGAGGGCTACCTCCGCGACGTCGAGGAGTGCCAGCGTCAGCTCGTCGCCGGCGAGAGCTACGAGATATGCCTGACGAACAAGGTCAGGGTCCCCTTCGACGGCGACGATCTCGCCTACTACCGGAGGCTGCGCGCCTCCAACCCGGCGCCCTACGCGGCGCTGCTGCGACTCGGCGAGGTCACGGTCTTCAGTTCGTCCCCCGAGCGGTTCCTCAAGATCGACGCCGATCGTGTGGTGGAGACGAAGCCGATCAAGGGCACGGCGCCCCGCGGTGCCGACCCCGCCGAGGACGCGGAACTGGCCGCGGAACTCGCGAGCAGCGCCAAGACCCGGGCCGAGAACCTGATGATCGTCGACCTGCTGCGCAACGATCTGGGCCGCGTCTGCGAGATCGGCAGTGTCGGCGTGCCACGCTTCATGGCGGTGGAGTCCTACGCCACCGTGCACCAACTGGTCTCCACCGTAAGAGGAGTTCTGCGCCCGGAGATCAGCGCGGTGGAGTGTGTACGGCACTGCTTCCCGGGCGGCTCGATGACCGGTGCGCCCAAGGTGCGCACCATGGAGATCATCGACGGACTGGAGACGGAGGCACGGGGGATCTACTCGGGTGCGCTCGGATACCTCGGCCTGACCGGCACGGCCGACCTCAACATCGTGATCCGCACCGCCGTCCGGTACCGCGACGAGCTGAGCGTCGGGGCGGGCGGTGCCATCGTCCTCGACTCCGGTCCCGAAGCCGAACTCGACGAGATGCTGCTCAAGGCCGGCGCCTCCCTGCGGGCCCTGCCGCCGCTGCCCTCGTACCCCGGCCGGCGTCCACGGTGACCGCCACCGCTGCCGGTATGGCCGGCCGACGCTGGCGCTGGTCGGAGACCGACGGCACGTTCTCCGGCATACCGCCGGGCGGACCGGTGGACGTCATCGACTCCTGGCTGGTGGCCGAGGGCAGGGTCGTGTCCCTCGACGCGCACGTCGACCGGTTCAGCACCACCTGCGCCGCGCTGTTCTCCGTACCGAGGGAGCGCGCCTCGGCCTTTATGCGCGCCGCCCTGCAACGCATCCCGGCCACCGGCCGCTGGTTCCCCCGGGCGGAACTCACCGTCCTCGACGGCGAGCCGACATTCCAGCTGTGGCTCCGGCCGGCACCGGCACGCGGCGCGAGCGTCCGCGTCTGGGTGTACGACGGTGCCGACCGGCGCCGGCATCCATCGGCCAAGGGACCCGACCTGGACTGGCTGACGGAGGTGCGGTCGGCGGCCCGGCAACGGGGCGCCGACGAGGCGGTCGTCCTCTCCGCGGACGGCCGGCTGATCGAGGGGACGACGACCAGCCTGCTCTGGTGGCGCGGCGACACCCTGTACGCGCCCGACGCGACACGGCTGGACCTGCTGCCGAGCGTCACCCGGAAGACCCTCCTGCGGATCGCGGCCGGCGCCGGGACCCGCGTCGACTACGAGTGTCCCCGCCCTCAGGAGCTGGCCGGGCTGGAGACCTGGGCGGTCAACGCACTGCACGGGATCCGGCCGGTACGGGAATGGACCGGGGCCGCGATCACGGCCGGCCCGGCGCCACGCGCGGCGGGCTGGCAGCGACGCCTGGACGCACTGGCGTCCGACCGGCACGAGGAGCGGGCCACCGGGTGAACCGGCCGTGCGCGGTGGCCCGGCCGGGTGCGCGAGCTGGCGGGTGGTGTGAATCCGGCCTGCTGCGACGGCCCGGACCCGTGTGGCGCAAGATCAGCTGAGTAACAGTTCGGCAGTCCCGAACTGTCGAACCGTGTGCTAGTGTCATCGACATGCGACTGCTACCCGAGCCGGCACCCGAGACGTTGAGCCTTGCGTCGGTGCTGTATGCGTTCGGTGATCCGGTGCGTCTGGAGTTGGTGCGGCGAGCGTCCGCCAACCCCGGGCTGACCTGTGCGGTCGGGGATCTGAATGTGCCGAAGTCGACGCTGACCAGTCACTGGCGCATCCTGCGCGAGGCCGGAATCGTCAGGATGGCCATCGACGGCCGCTACCGGCGGATCTGGCTGCGGGAAGACGATCTGGGAGAACGTTTCCCGGATCTGCTCGATGCGATCCTGCGCCTCAGTGCTGCGGAGGATGCCGTGAAACTCGGGCCCGGCGCCATGACTTAGCGGCGACGGCACGCTTGTGTCGAATTTGCAAGACTTACGGGGGTTTTGCCAATGGACTCTGTCGAGTTATCAGCCACGACCGAACGCGATCATCAGCCTGATTGGCCCGTGATATCCGAAGTGCGCCGGGCTCGCGACGCACTGGCCAGGGCGGCGCCTCTGGTGGCGGCCTCCGATATCCGCCGATTAAGAGCGCGGTTGTCGGAACCGGCATTCCTGCTGCAGGCCGGCGACTGCGCCGAAACATTTCTGGACAACACGCGACGCTCGGTGGCGAACCGAGTGTCGCTGCTGCGTGCCATGGCCGAGGCGATCGAGGCGCGGTCCGGCCGCCCGGTGGTGACCGTCGGGCGGATCGCCGGCCAGTACGCGAAGCCGCGTTCGGCCCCGACGGAGCGTCGGTCCGGGCTGACCCTGCCCTCCTATTTCGGCGATGCGGTGAACGCCGCAGACTTCACGGCGACCCACCGGACTCCCGATCCCTGGAACCTGGTCCGCGCCTACGAACAGTCCAGCAAGACCCTCTCCTACCTGGAGAGATCGGGTGTGTTCAGCTCGCACGAGGCGCTGCTGCTCGACTACGAGCAGCCGCAGACCCGCCGTAGCGCGGACGAGGGCCGGCTCTACGACCACTCCGCCCATCTGCTCTGGATCGGCGAGCGTACGCGGTCACTGACCGGCCCCCATATCGACTTCGCGGCCGACATAGCGAATCCGATCGCGGTGAAGATCGGTCCCGGCGCCACCCCGACGGTCCTGATGGGCCTGCACGCCGTGCTCAATCCGGACAACATTCCGGGCCGGCTGGCCTTCATTTTCCGGATGGGCCGCCACCGCGCCTACGACCTCGTCTACGCCATGTTGAGCCGAATCGTGGCGGAGGGCTGGGTGGACCGGGTGGTGTGCGACCCGATGCACGGCAACACGGTCGTCAGCCCGGCAGGGGTGAAGACACGGGTGGTCACCGCGATAGAAGAAGAAGTACGCGCATTCTTCAGCGCCTGTAACGACACGGGGGTCGATCCGGGTGGTATCCACCTGGAGGCGAGCGGCGACGACGTCAGCGAATGCGTCGCCACGCGCGTGGACGACACGTACCTCGCCGCGAACTATCGCACCGCCTGTGACCCCCGGCTGAATCCGGAACAGGCTTCCTACCTTGCGCAACTCGTGGGTGAACTGCTCGCACCACACCGGGACTTCGGTCCGCGGATGGAAATGGCGATGTCGACCCGCTAGTTCCGCAATGTCAGATCCCGCGCATCGCGGGATTCATCGAGATCGGCAGGGATAAAAGAGGTTCCCCCGTGTCCGTAGAAGTTCGATCAAACCGGTCGGTAGTGCTCGCCATGGCCTGCGCAGGGCAGTTCATGGTGCTGCTCGACAGCACCATCGTGGGCGTGGCACTCCCCGACATGCAGCACCGACTGCACACCAACCTGTCCGGTCTGCAATGGATCGTCGACGCCTATGTCCTGCTGGTCGCCATGCTGTTGCTGACCGGCGGTGTCTTCGCCGACCGCTTCGGCCGCAAGCGCGTGTACCTCTCCGGCGTGGTGGTGTTCACCCTCGCATCCGTGCTGTGTGCCTTCGCACCCTCGCTCGGCTGGCTGGTCACCGGACGGGTGCTCCAGGGCATCGGCGCCGCGGCGCTCAGTCCCGGCTCGCTGGCGCTGCTCGCCGCCGCCTATCCCGTTCCGCAGGAACGGGTCAAGGCGATCGGTCTGTGGGCCGGCATCAGCGGCATCGGCCTGGCGGCGGGACCGCTGGCCGGCGGCATCCTGGTGAACGCCTTCGACTGGCGGGCCATCTTCCTGGTCAACGTGCCCATCGGCGCGGCCCTGCTGCTGGCCGCTCTGCCCACCCTGAGCGAGTCCCGCAACCCCCACGCGCCGGCCATCGACATCCCGGGAACGATCCTGTCTATCCTGGGCGTCGGGGCGCTCACCTACGGGCTGATCGAGGGCGGTGCCCAGGGCTGGACCTCCGGGACCATCCTGGCCGCCTTCGCCGCCGCGGTCGTGATCATCATCGCGTTCATCGTGGTGGAAGGGCGCAGTGCGACGCCCATGATGCCGCTGCGGCTGTTCAGGAACCCGTTGTTCACGGTGTCCAACGCCGCCATGGTCATGGTCGGTTTCGCGCTCATGGGCTCGGTGTTCTTCTTCTCGCAGTTCTTCGTCACGGTGCAGGGCGCCTCGATCCTGGACTCCGGCCTTCAGACGCTGCCCATCTCGCTGGGCATGGCGATCGTCAGCCCGTACGCGGGCCGGCTGGCCGCGAGGTACGGCTTCCGGATCGTGGTCACCACCGGCATGGCACTGGCCGGGGTGGGGCTGCTGACGCTGGGCTTCGTGCACGCGGACACCGGCTACGGGAACGTGTGGTGGCGACTGGCGATCACCGGCGCCGGTTTCGCCCTGTCCATGTCGCCGCTGACCGGTGCCGCCATCCAGTCGGTCAGCCCGCAGGAAGGCGGTCTCGCGTCGGGCATCAGCAGCACCGCCCGACAGATCGGCGCGGTGCTCGGCGTGGCGGTGCTCGGTGCCATCGTCACCACCCGGGAATCCGGTGGCGCGTCCTTCGAGGCCGGCCTCAACAGCGCCTTCCTCACCGCCGGGGCCGCCTGCCTGCTCACCGCCGTCTTCACCGGCCTGTGGCTGGTGAAGTCCAAGCCCGCGGGCGCTCCGGTCCCGGAGCCCCAACGGCAGCCGCAGACGACCGACTGACCTCGGTCGCCCTACCGTTCTGATCTGACACTCTCGGCTCCGCGTCCACCGGACGGAGCGGCGGACCTTTTCACCGAAGGCCGCCGCTCCGGGGCCGCCGTCCTGAAGGTCCAGCGACCGACGGCGGGCGCGGAGCCCCTGTCCGAGGAGGGGGATGTCCACTCACGGTCAAGGGGCCACCACAGGCCCTGATATCGCACTGGTGTTCTTATTACTTCGAACCGACTACAGGAGGGCGACGGCCTGGGAATCGTGTTGACCGTCAGAGGGCCAGGTGCTGCGACCTCTCACTGACGGCCGAAGCCACGCATCGGCCGCACGCTCCCTGACAATCTCCGAGAAAGGCGTCACAGGTCCCATGAGCAATACCAAGGCGAAGCCGAACCATCAGAGCTGTCCGTTCGCCGCGGTGCGGGAACCGGAAACCGGGTTCACCGAGAAGGGAACGCACTGCAACGACGGTCCCGGGCGGTGCTGGTCGTGATACAGGGCTCCGCCGTCGGCGGCATACTGGACATGGCCGCACGGCTTCGACCTCAGCACACAGACCATGACATGGACGACGAACTGGTCGTCCGCGTCTACGAGTTCACTCTGGCGAACGAGCCCGCCACACTGCCCCAGGTGGCGACCGCACTGCACATACCGGCGGCCGACGTGAAGCAGGCGGTCGACCTGCTGTGCGAGCTGCGGCTGCTGCGGTACTCCGAGACGTTCGACAGCTTCCGGGCCATGTGCCCCGAAGCCGCGCAGAACGAACTGGTCATTCCGCTGCAACAGGCGGTCAACGACAAGCGGCGGGAACTGGCCGGCATCCACCATCGGCTGCACACCCTGTCGGGCATCTTCAACCAGCTGCGCCGATCACGGCAGTCGAACGACAGGGTCGTCTCCCTGCTCGACCCGCAGCAGGCGTCGCTCCATCTGGCCGACTCCCTCCAGCACTGCACCACCGAGGTGTTGGTCATGCAGGTGTTCGACGGCGGACCGCGGCAGAGCTTTCCGCCGCCCGAGCTGGCGAAGGCGTCGAACGGCGTGCCGACCCGGCTGGTCTGCCCGCACTCGGCGCGGGCGAGGGCGACCACCAGGACCCGGCTGCGGCAGATGACCGACTCGGGTGTCAGGGTCCGCACGACCAACGACATCTTCGACGATCTCGTCCTGGTCGACAGAGAAGTGGCCTTCGTGGCCCACCAGGCACTCGACGAGGCCGTCCCCAGTGTCATCGCCGTCTACGAGCCGATGATCATCTCCTTGCTGCACCGGCTGTTCGAGTTCGCCTGGCAGGCCGGGACGGACTTCGAGGCCGACGCGGTGTCGTACGGGGAGACGCTGACCGATCTCAACGCAGGCATCATCAACCTGATGGCACAGGGACTGAAGGACGAGGTCGTCGCCCGTCGCATCGGCATCGGCTCCAGGACGTTCCGTCGCCACGTCTCCAACATCATGGACAACCTGGGAGCCTCCAGCCGGTTCCAGGCGGGCGTCGTAGCGGCCCGGTCGGGCCTGGTCGACGCAACCGACCGGGAGCCAGGCGCGAACGCAAGGCGGAACAGCGCCCACTGAGCGGAGGACAGTGGGACAGCTCCGGGCCCTTCCCGGCACCACGGCCCGCCCCGGAACCAGGGCGGGGGAGGCCCGGAGCACGCCTTGCCCGGCTCCCGGGAGCGGCACGAACGTCACGGCGGGCGGCCTGCCGCGCGGCCAGCGAGTCGGCGGCCACGTTCAGCCACGCCCTGCACGTCGCGCTGTACGGATCGGGCACGGTGTGTGCGCTGCCGTCGCCGTCGCCGTCGGTCCTCGGGAGCGGAACACCGCGGATGGGCGACTAGTCACTCAACGTGTCGGCCCGGCTGCGCTCTGGTTGCCCGCCGTCGGCATGGCCACCATCAAGACCCACGGGCCCGCGGGGGCACCGCAGGGAAGCGGCGCATTCCAAGACCGTCGTCGCTCTTTGTGCAGTGGCCGTTGCGTTCTGTGTGTCAAGCGTCCCGGTCTTCGAAGCCCCGGAGGGCGCGGCGTCGTCTGGATTTTCGGCCGACTCGGAAACGGGGGATCCTGGTGGGACGCCGATCCCGGATTCGGCGAACAATACGCGGGCCGGAGCGCATCTCACGCTCCGTGGAGCCCGCCCCATGCCGATACGGCCCACACCGCGACGGGGTACCGTCGCGTCTTCTGAAAGGAGGCCGGGCGATGAATCTCCCGTCGTACCGTGACCGCAGCAGCGCGGCGGCAGCGCCGCGGCTGCCCCGGCGGGCCAGGCGCGCACGCAGACTGAGTACCACTGCCGCCGTGGCGGTGGTGCTCCTGGCAGGCTGCGGCGCGGGCACCCCAAAGGCGGCCACGCAGTCCAGCGGCCCCGGCGCACCCCAGTCCCCGCCCGCCACGCCCGCTGCCTCTCCTTCGTCTTCGCCCCGTGCCGCTTCCCCTGCGTCCAGCGCCGCCACTGCTTCGTCCCGCGCTCCGGACCGCACCGCGACCGCGACCGCGACCGCCACCGCCGCCGCCAGGTGCACCAACAGCACCAAGCTGGCCGGGTGGTCGAACCGCCGGCTGGCCATGCTGACCATCGCCGTCCCGGCGTCGGAGACCTCGGTGTCCGACGTCACCTCCGAGGTGAGCGCCGGTGCGGGCGGTGTGCTGCTGTTCGGCAGCAAGGCACCGTCCGACCTCGGCTCCCGGCTGAAGGCCCTGAAGTCGCATGTTCCCGGCAACCGCGGCCTGTTGGTGATGACCGACGAGGAGGGCGGCGGCATCCAGCGCATGGCGAACCTCGTCGGATCCCTGCCCTGGCCCGCGTACATGGGCAAGCACTGGACCCCGGCCCAGATCCAGCAGAACGTCAAGAAGGTCGCCACCAAGATGGCGGCTTCGCAGGTGAACATGGACCTCGCGCCGGTGGTCGACGTCGACGGCAGGAACGTGGCTCCGAGCCGGACCAACCCCGACGGCTGGCGGTCCTTCAGCGGCAACACCTCGGTGGTCTCCAAAGCCGGCGTCGCGTACATGAACGGGTTGCGCGACGGCGGCGTGATACCCGTCGTCAAGCACTTCCCGGGCATCGGCGGCTCCAGCTACAACTCGGACTTCGGCCCCGCCCACACCCTGCCCTGGTCCACCCTGCAGAAGGTGGGCATCCCGCCGTTCACGGCGGCCATCAAGGCCGGCGCCCCGGCCATCATGGTCTCCAACAACGTCGTGCCGGGCCTGGCCACCAATCCGGCGAGCCTGTCACCCACCGTCATCACCTCCGAGCTGCGTGGCAAGCTCGGCTTCAAGGGGCTGGTGGTCACCGACTCGCTCAGCGCCAAGGCGATCTCCGCCGCCGGCTTCAGCCTCCCCGGCGCCGCCGTGCAGGCCCTGCGCTCGGGTGCCGACATGGTCATGTTCGACCTGGGGGGCAACGTCAGCTCCCGGACGTCCTCGATCGCTTCGGCGATCACCCAGGCGGTGGCCGACGGACACCTCGCCCGTAGCCGCCTCATCGACGCGGCGCAGCACGTCCTGGCCGTCCGGCAGGTGAATCTCTGCTCCTGAAATCCCTGCTCCTGAGCACGACACCGGCCGCGGGCCCGGCACCGTCCGGGTCCGCCGTGGTGCGCGGCCTCCCTCGTGTGCCACCCCGTGCAGTCCACGGCGTACGACCTGGTAATACGTTGGCCATGCCCTCTTCCCCGCCACCGACCGCCGCATCACGCACGACTGCCGCCTCACCCATGGCTGCCGGCTCACCCGCGACCACCGCCGCACCCAGGACCGCCGTACCCGTCCCCGCCGCGAACAGAGCCACCCCGGGTACGGCGATGGCGGCCCTCGGCGGGGGCCGCGGGCGATGAGTTCGCCTTCCGTCTCTCTGCGGAGTCTCATACCGGGCGTCTTCCTGCCCACGCTCGTCTTCGAGATCGGCGTGGGCGCACTCGCGCCGGTGCTCGCGCTCAACGCCAGGGCGCTCGGCGCCTCGGTGGGCACCGCCGGCCTGGTGCTGGCACTGCTCGGTGTGGGCCAGATCCTCGCCGACGTCCCGGCCGGGGCTCTGGCGGCGCGGGTCGGCGACCGGAAGGCCATGCTCATCGCCACCGGGGTCGCCGCGGTGACACTGGCCGCGGGCGCCCTGTCCACCAGCGTCTGGCAGGTCGCGCTCGCGGCGACGGCCACCGGCGCGACCAACGCGGTGTTCAACCTCGCCCGGCAGTCCTACCTCACCGAGGTCATACCCGTCGAACTGCGGGCGAGGGCGCTCTCCACGCTCGGCGGCATGGTGCGCGTCGGTGCGTTCATCGGCCCGTTCATCGGTGCGGCCGTGCTGGTGGCCCGCCCGGTCCGTGATGTGTACTGGCTGGCTCTGCTGTGCACGGCCGTGACCGCCGTGGTCCTGCTGATCGTGCCCGACGTCGCCGAACCGCCGCCGTCGGGCGGGGCGGGCGCTGCCCCGCTCCCGGTGCGCGCGGTGGTACGCGCTCACCACAAGGTCTTCCTGACCCTCGGCGTCGCCGTCGTACTGGTGGGGTCCGTCCGGGCCACCCGGCAGACCGTGCTGCCGCTGTGGGCGGAACACCTGGGCCAGAGCGCGTCGTCCACGAGCGTCATCTTCGGGATAGCCGGACTGGTCGACACCCTGACCTTCTACCCGTCGGGAAAAATCATGGACCGGGCCGGACGACTGTGGATCGCCGTGCCCTCGATGCTCGTCCTGGGGCTGACCCAGGCGTCCCTGCCGCTCACCCACGGTCTCGTCTCGCTGACCGTGGTGGCGATGCTCATGGGTTTCGGCAACGGCTTCGGCAGCGGCATCCTGATGACCCTGGGCGCGGACGTGGCGCCGCCCCGAAGCCGCTCCCAGTTCCTCGGCATCTGGCGGCTGTGCGCCGACTCCGGAAGCGCGGGCGGCCCCCTGATCGTGTCGGCCGCGGCATCTCTGGGCAGTCTCGCGGCCGGCATCGCCACGATGGGAGGCGTGGGGGTTCTCGCCGCCGCGGCTCTGCTGCGCTGGGTACCCCGCTATTCCCCCTTCGCGACGACCGGCACCCGCAAGGCACGCACCGCGGCCAAGGAAGCGGCCACCGTGTCCGAAGGGGCCGAGAGCTGACCGGCGGGACGTCTCTCCCGCTGACCGGTTTTTTGCAGGTCACCGCGTGGGACGTCCCGGGACGTCCCCATCACTATGCCGACCCCATCGGCGCCGCCAACGCCGCACGCTGGTCAGGGGGGACACACACCCCTGAAGATCAGCGTGGCGAGAGCCGACGTCGCCTGCAAGGTGCAGACCCGTCTGATCGAGATCGAGTCCTCGGTCCAGTCGGCGTACCAGCGACGGGCGATCGCTGAGTCGGGCCCCGCGTTCGCAGCGGCGAGCGGGCGGTTGCCGAGGACGCGACACGCCTCCGCACGCTGATGCGGCAGTATGCGAGCTGACCGCTGCTCGTTCGTACGGCGGGGCACCGCACCGGGCGGGGCCGGTGCCTGTGCGCGGAGTCCGGCATCGACTGCGATCTGCGCGACGCCCTGTTCGTCGCCTCCCACCAGGCTTACATCTACTACTACATCGACCTGCGCCACGGCGGAGTCCATGTACTCATGGAGGACTCCGCCGGTCCGGTCCGGGTGGCGGAATCCTTCAGCGCGTTCCTGTACGACTTCGTGCAGTCCGCCTGGCCCTCAACCGACTCGGCCTCCACGATGTGGCGGCTCGCCTCTCGTACGTCCGTGACCCCGCGGCAGGCAAGTGCGATTCCGCGCGTCACCCGAGCGTCGTGCGCCGCAGGCCGGTCTCCAGTACCCGGCAGACGGGGACCCTGTCCGGCTCGGGCCAGGCATACCGTGCACACGGGTGGTCGGTGCGGGGGCAGAGCAGGACGGGCTCGTAGGGGCGGTCGGTCGTGAGGCCCGCCGGTGTCAGCATCGAGACGTCGCGGGTGCGGCCGAAGACGCCGAGGGCGTCCTGGGCCGCGCGCAGTGCGCGATGCACGCTTTCGAGCGGAGCGGCCGGGTCCGCACCGGTGCGCAGCGCGTCCAGGAGCGCGTCGAGCCGGGGCGGGCCGTCGGCCGGTCCGCGTTCCAGGGCCGCGCGGACCTGGTCGACGTTCTCGCAGACGTACGCGATCCCGTCGGCGATCTGCTCCGGTGTACGAGTCCGGTCTGATCCCATGAGTCTTCCCCTGGACGCTCGTTGATCTCCTGGGCCGCTGGCGCAGGGACTCGCCATCGTACGATGGGGGACCGCTGCGACAAGGGGGACCGGATGCGTCGCGACGAATGCCTGGCGTCCTTGGGCGAGGTCCTGCGACGGATCAGCGACTCGGGTGACCCGTCGCCCGCCCTCCTGCCGGCCGTCGACGCCCTGGCAGCCGAACTGGCAGGACTCATCGACGAGTCGGAGCACTGGGATCTCGAAGCCAGGTATCTGCTCGGCTGGCTGAAGTGGTACCAGTTCGAAGCCCTGCCGCAGGATCAGGGCCGGGCGGCGGCCGTGGCGGCTCTCGACCTGCTGACCCCGGGCGCGATCACCATCGGCCTGCGGGAGTTCCCCGGACCGCTGCTGCCCGCGCTGGCGGACCGGGTCGTGGCGAGGTCGGCCGCCCTGCTCCAGCACGCCGCGGCCGGCCCGGACGTGGGCATGCTCTCCGATGTCGTCGATCACTGGATCCATCTGGTGAACGCCACCCCGCAGGGACATCCCGACCGCCCGCAGCGCCTGACGGTCCTCTGCGGCGGGCTGCAGACCCGCTTCGCACGGACCGGGAACCCGGAGGACCTCAAGGACGCGCTGGCCGCGGGGAGGCAAGCGGTGCGGACCGCCTCCGGCCACCGCGATCTGGGGATGTACCTGTCGAATCTCAGCGCCGTGCTCAAGGCCAGATACGAGCACCTGCACGTCCGGGCCGACCTGGACGAGGCCGTGGCCGTCGCGCGGCAGGCCGTGGCCGCGGCCGAAGGCCATCCGGGCCGGGGCGCGGCCCTGACGAACCTCGGCGCGATGCTGCAGAGCCGTTTCGACCTCACCGGTGCGGTGGCGGACCTGGACGAGGCGACGGCGGCGACCCGGCGGGCCATCGACACGATGTCCCTGGACAGCCCCGACCGGTCGGCCGGCCTCAACAACCTCTGCACCGCACTGCTCAGCCGGTTCCAGCGCACCCACGCGCCCGCGGACCTGGACGAAGCCGTGCGGGCCGGCCGCCGGTCGGTGGAAGCCGGCGCGGGCCACCCCGACCGGGGACGGTACCTGGCGAGTCTGGGCGACGCGCTCCAGAGGCGGTACGAGCAGAGCGGGGCGGCGGCGGATCTGGACGAGGCCGTGGCCCGGCTGGAGCAGGCCGTCGCCGCCTCCGCTGCCTACCAGGACGTACTGGGTGCGCGCCACGCCGACCTCGGCAAGGCCCTGCAGCTCCGTTTCGAACGGACCGGCACCGTCGCGGACCTGGACCGGGCGGTGGCCGTGCTGCGCCAGGCAGTCGCCGCGACACCACCGCAGCGCCGCGACCGTGCGGCACGCCTGCTGGACCTCAGCATGGCGGTGCGCGTCCGCTTCCTGCACACCCAGGAGGCGGCGGCGGGCGACGAATCGGTGGCCCTGGCCCGTCAGGCCGTCGCGGCGGTCGGCGACACCGAACCCGACCGCCTGGCACTCATGCTCATCAACCTCGGCTCCGCGCTGCTGGCCCGCCACGAGCGGACCGGCTCGGCGGCGGATCTGGACGAGGCCGTCGCGTTCTGCCGCCGCGCCGTCCAGGCCGCGGACGGCAGCGACACCCTGGGCTCGCTCCACCTGACCGTCCTCGACGAGGCGCTGTGGACCCGGTTCTCGCTGTCCGGTACGTCCGGCGACCTCGACGAGACGGTGGCCACCAGACGGGCCGTCACCGAGGGGACGCCTGACGGCCATGCCGAGCGGAGCATGCGGATGCGGGACCTCGCCTCCGCGCTGCTCGTCCGGTTCATGCGCCAGGGGCGGCCGGCGGACCTGGACGGCGCCATCACCGCCGACCGGGCCGCCGTGGAAGCCGCGACGGACGGCCACGAGCGCACGGCCGGTCTGGTGAGCCTCTCCGGCGCGCTGTACACCCGCTTCCTGCGCAGCGGTGCGAGCCGGGACGGGGAGGAGGCAATGACCTTGGGCCGCCTGGCCGTCGAGGGGCAGGACGGCACCGGGGCGGAAGGGCCGTCGGCGCTGCAGAATCTGTCGAGGATGCTGATGACCCGTTCGCGGCAGACCGGATCGGTGCAGGACCTGGACGAGTCGATCAGCCTTGCCCGCCGCGCCGCCGAGGCGCCCACGGGTCCGCACGGACCGGGCGGCCAGGGCAGGAACTTCCTCGTCCTCGGCCCGCGCCCCGGCCCAGACGGTCAGCCGGACCTGCGGACCGCCGGCAACGACGACCTGCCGCAGCACCTCGCCAGTTTCCTCATCGAGCGGTTCGAACGGACCGGTTCGACGGCCGACGCGGACGAAGCCATCCGGGTGCTGCGCCGGCATCTGAAGACCTCCGCCGTCGACCCCGCGGAGCGGGTGAGATGCCTGATGTCCCTGACCGTTGCGCTGCGGCTGCGCTCCGGACGCTCCGGAGAACGCGCGGACCTCGATCAGGCGGTCGAGATCGCGCGTGCCGCCCTCGACACGGCCCCGGCCGACAACCCGGAGCACGGCGGGTGCCTCGGGTCGCTGAGCAACGCCCTGCACATGCGGTTCATCCGGTACCGGGACGCGGCGGACCTGGACGAGGCGGTCGGGTTCGCCCGTCGCTCCGTCGAATTCCTCACGTCGGACCGACCCGACAGCGCGCAGAGCCTCATGAACCTCTGCGACGTGCTTCAGTCCCGTTTCCAGTACCTCGGGGACTGGCAGGCGATGGACGAGGCGGTGGACTGGGGACGCAGGGCCCTCGAAGCCATCGGCCCCGGAAACCGCAGCCGCCCGAAGGCGCTGCTGCTGGTGGGCACGGCGCTGCACAGGCGGGCCCGGCGTACGAGGAAGGCCGCCGACGGCAACGAGGCGCTGCGAGTCCTCGGTGAGCTGGTCCGCTCCGAGTCGGCCCCGCCGGGACTCCGTATCGAGGCCGCGCGTCTCGCCGGCGGGCCGGCGGTCGCCTCGGACGTGGCCCGGGCGGCCGACCTGCTGGAGACCGCGGTTCGCCTGCTGCCCGAACTCGCCTCGTACCGCCTGCACCGCTACGACCAGGAACATGCCATCGGGTCCGCCGCCGATCTGGCGGACACCGCCGCCGCCTTGGCGCTGGCCGACCCGTCGCGCCCGCTGCCGCAGCGGGCCCGGCGCGCCCTGTCCCTGCTGGAGGCGGGGCGCGCGGTCCTGTTGAGCCAGACCCTGGACACCCGCGGTGACCTGGCCGAACTCCGCCGTGTCCACCCGGTCCTGGCGACCCGCTTCGCCCAACTGCGCGACCAGGTGGACCGGGACGCCGACCCGCTGCGCGCCGCGAACACCGCGGTCGAACCCCTCGCCGCGCGCGCCGACCCGGCCGCGCGGATGACCGAACTGCTCCAGCACATCCGCACCTTGGACGGGTTCACCGCCTTCGCCCTGCCGCCCTCCCTCGACGAACTGCGCTCCGAAGCCCGGCAGGGCCCGATCGTCAGCTTCAACGTCCACGACGTGCACAGCCACGCCCTGCTGCTCACCGCGGACGACGTCAGCGTGCTGCCGCTGCCCGCCCTGACCCCGCTCACGGTCATCGACAAGGCCAACACCTTCCATCTGGCACTGCGCGACGCCACCGATCCCTCCGCCGACCGCATCGCGGCGCAGCGAACGCTCACCGAGGTGCTGGCCTGGCTCTGGGACAACGCCGCCGGACCGGTCCTCGACGCGCTCGGCCACCGCGCGGCCCCGCCCGAGGGGACCGCCTGGCCACGGGTGTGGTGGGCGCCGAGCGGGCGCCTGGGCCTGCTACCGCTGCACGCCGCCGGACACCACGACGACCCCGGTGCCGCCCGCACCGTCATGGACCGCGTCGTGTCCTCCTACACACCCACCGTCAGAGCGCTGCGGCACGCGCGGCAACGCCAGAACGCCGCCGGTCCGCACCGTTCGCTCGTCGTCGCGATGCCCACCACCCCGGGCCTGCCGCAGCACGGGCGGCTCCAGCACGTGGCGGCCGAGGCCGAGTCGGTCGCCGGGCTGCTGCCGGACCCCCTCAGCCTGATCGAACCGGACCCGGGTACGGCCACCGGCCCGGACGACCCGGCGCTGCCCACCCACGACCGGGTCCGGGCGGAACTTCCCGGACGGCCCATCGTGCACTTCGCCTGCCACGGCGAGTACGCCCTCGACGACCCGTCGGCCAGCCGGCTCCTGCTGCACGACCACGCCCGCGCTCCGCTGACCGTCGGCGACCTTGCCGCCGTCGACCTCGAAGGCGCCCAACTCGCCTACCTGTCGGCCTGCCACACCGCCCTGAACGTCGCCGACCACCTCATGGACGAGTCGATGCACCTGGCGGGCGCCTTCCAGCTCGCGGGCTTCCCCCGGGTGGTCGGTACCTTGTGGATGGTGGACGACGAGGTCGCCGTCGAGATCGCCGAGGATTTCTACTCCGCGCTGCGCGACCCGCGGACCGGGACGCTCGACCTCGCTCGCGCCGCCCACGCCCTGCACCGCGCCACCCGCGGGCAACGCGACCGGTACCCCGGCACACCGTCCCTGTGGGCCGCCCACCTGTACACCGGCGGGTAAGGCGGATCAGTCCGTTCCGAGGACGATGCGCCTCAGCGAAGGGAGGTACCGTACGGCCGGATCGTCGCCGTACGACAGCGGGCCGGGCTGGAGCACCCGCGCACCGAAGCCCGCCGAGTCCGGCCGTGGTCCGTGCACTCCATAGGGGGTGCCGTCGCCGTTGACGTCGGGGGACGTGGCGTACACCGGACCGGCCACCCGCAGCCCGTCGGCCGTGTCCGTTCCCGCGGACACACTGCCCAGAAAGACCATCGCGTCGACGTCCATGGGTTCGTCCCGGGCCGCCAACCCCGCCACCAGGCCGCCGTAACCGTGCCCGACGACCGTGATCCGCGCCCGGTTCCCGGGGGCCTGGAACCGCGACGTCAGGCGAAGTCCTGCGACGAACCCGGCCAGCCGGGCCGCGGCGCCTTCGGCCGGAGCCCGATCGCGGGCCTCGTCGGGCAGGCGGGGTGCCAGATAGTCGGCCCAGGTGATGACCGAAATGGTGTCGTCGTCCGGTGCCGCCGCGATCTGCCGGTAGAAGGACTCCGCGCGGAGCAGGATCGAGTCCGGCGCCGTCGTGCCGATACCGGGGACGAGGACGACGACACAGCGCGCCTGGTCCGGATCGTTGCGTGCGACGATCATCCGTCCGTCGGGGGAGAACCCGAGAAGAAGGATCCGGTCCTGGCCGGCTGACTCGTCCGCTGCTTCTGGGTGTTCCGCCCTTGCCATGCTCCCGGAGTCTGCCGAAGGTCCGCCGGAAACACAAGGCGGTCCGCCGGAGCGGGTCATGGCTCCCGGGGGCCGGCAACCCTCCCTGACTGGTGGGGAGTTCGGGCGGACCTGGCCGGCGGGTCGGTGTGCAGGTGCCGGGCCAGCTCCGCTCCGAATTCCTTGGTCAGGGGCCCGCTGCGGTCGATCCCGAGCCGGTCGGCGAGGTCGGTGCCGTGCAGGCGGATGGCGGCCTCCAGGAGCGTGGCGTAGGTCCCGGTCGCCGCGCGGGTCCGCGCCCGGCTGCTGACGGCGAGGACCGCGCTGATCAGCGCGGCGGGCCACCACATCACGGTGACGGGCAGATAGAGCAGCGACCACGCGGCCAGGGCGGTGGCCCGGGTGAGGGCCTCACGGGCGGCGGTGATCTCCGCACGGGGCGCGTCGGGCAGGACCAGCCACAGATGGGGCCAGACGGCGGCGAGGTCGAGGCGGTACTGCCGGTCCAGGCGGACGGCGACCGCCTGGATGCGGTCGCCGCACCAGGTGGGCCGGTCCGGACGTTCGGCGGAGACGGAGACCAGGGTGCGATGGGCGGTATGGCGTTCCGCCGGATCGGTCCACCGGCCCAGGGCCAGGGCGCGGGCCGCTTCCTCGCGCTGTCGGTCGTAGTGTCGCGCCGCCGCCTCCCAGCGGTCCTGTCTGCGCTCGACCCGCCACTTTGCCAGGCGGCGCAGGGGGAAGGGCCAGGCACGCCAGTCGGCGGCGAGCCACAGCCGTTCCACCAGGGTTCCGAGGGCCTGGGCGGCGAGCCCCGCGGCGGCGGCGCCCGCCAGCCCGGCGGCCAGCAGGACGGCCTGCCCGCCGGCGTTCCCGGCGGCCGGGGCACGGGCCCAGGCCCCGATCCGGCCGGCGAGGCGAGCAGGATCGAACGGGTGCGCATGGCCGAGCGCGTGGGCCGTGGCCAGCACGGCCAGGTAGAGGGCGCCCGGCAGGACCAGCAGGGAGAGCCACCGTTCGGCCAGCTTCCGGCCGAGTTCGGAGAGAAAGCCGCCCATCTCAGCACCGCCCCCCGTGCGACGGCCGGCCGCCGCAGGTGCCCGGGGCGTCGCCCACCGCTCGCGCCTGCCGCCGCGGGGACCCTGCGCCGCCCGGACGACCGCTCACATACGCCGAGTCCTCCCCCCGCCCGGATGCCGCATCGGGCTCATCGGCCATGTGCTTCCTCCAGACGGACGGGCGCCACCCGGTGCGGCGCGAGGCCGACACGAGGCGTGCCCTGGGTCGTTGCGTCCCTGGAACGATAGCGCCGCGGCCGATCGCCGACCGGGTGGTTCTCGTGGCCGGTCAGCACACCGTCGTTCCCGCCGTCCAGGCGCCTGATCGGCGCGAGGCCGCCGTCGAGCGTCGCCGACTCGGCCCGGGAGGCACGACGCCCCGTCCAGCCCGTCACGGACGAGCGGATCGCACCGTTCCACGTGCCTCGGCCGCACTCGCCGCGGCCACCACCGGCCGCCAGCGGTCCAGCCCCGGCACGCGCAGCCCGACGACCTTGCCGGCGTCGTCGGCGCGGCGGAGCGCCACCGCCGCGCCGAAGTCCGGGTCGCTCTCGAAGGCGGCCGCCTCCTCGGGCGCCATGGCCCCGCCCTGGCAGCCGAGGGTGCGGGCGCTCTCCGGCGAGAGCGCGAGGCCCGGGTCGGTCGCCGCGAGATAGCGCCTGGCGGGGATGTGCAGGGCGACCAGGCGGGCCACCCGCTGTCCCAGCAGCCCGGCGACGGCCGCAGCCCCGTGCTTGCCGGGGACCGCCCGTCCCGTGGTCAGCGGGAAAGGGGACACCGGAGTGCTCGGTCACCAGGCGGTCTTGGGCGCGCACATTGTCGTACATGGTGACGTGGGGGAAGCGGCGCGGTCGTACGGCGGGGGAGTGCTGTCGGGGAGCGGGAGAGACCGCTGCCGAGCATGTCGGGCACGACGACGAGGTACCTCGTCGGATCGAGGGCCATGCCCTCACCGATCAGGAAGACCCGCACCGGCCCCCGGCGGTGTGACCAGCAGCACGCCGGGGGCCGGGGGGCGTCACGACGACGGTGCGCCGGTGCCGTCGTCCAGCAGGTCGTCCACCGCGTCGTCCACCCTGATCAGGTGCACGGACGTGCTGGACCAGTCGCCGACCGGCAGGTCGGGTGTGAATCCGTACCCGGTCAGTACGGACCCGTGATGCACGGCGCCGGTGTCCGCGTCCCGGTAACGGGCGCCGAGATCGAGGCCGGCCGGCCTGAGGACGGGGCGCGGCGTGCCGTGCCGAGGGCCCCGCTGCCACACCAGCACGAACACCTCCCGGCGGTCCGGGGTGATGTACTGCACGGCGGTCGGCCCGTCGTCGACGGGACCGCGCAGCCGGTACTGGATGCCGTGCTGCACGATGTGACGGACCTTCTTGTACTGCGCCACCAGTGCCGCGCCTTCGGCGAGTTCCCCGGGTGTCCACCGGGTGAGGTCGCCGCCCACCGCCAGCACCCCCGCCATCGCGACGTGAAAGCGGTAACGCAGCGGCACCGACCGGTGGGTGAGCTGGTTGGGCACGTCCGTCACCCAGGCCGCCATCACCCGGGCCGGGTAGATCTGGCCGAAGCCGTGCTGGATGGAGACCCGGTCCGCCCCGTCGGTGTTGTCGGACGGCCACGCCTGGTCCGTACGGGAGAGGATGCCGAGGTCGACGCGGCCGCCGCCGCCCCCGCACGTCTCGATCCGCAGCCCGGGGTGGTCCGCACGCAGCAGGTCGATGACGCCGTAGAGGTTGTGGACGTACCGGGTCCACAAGAGGTCATGGCCGTCCTCCGAGGCGGGCCAGCCGGCCTCGCTGAAGGCGCGGTTCATGTCCCACTTGAGGAAGTCGATCCCGTTGTCCGCGACCAACCGGGTCAGCCATCCGTACGCCCACTCGGCGACGTCGTCACGCGCGAAGTTGAGCACCAGTTGGTTGCGCAGTTCGGTGCGGGTGCGGTGCGGGAAGTGCAGCACCCAGTCGGGGTGCGCGCGGTAGAGGTCGCTGTCCGGGTTGGTCATCTCGGGCTCCACCCACAGGCCGAACCGCATCCCGAGCCGGTGAACCTCCTCGGAGAGCGGGCGCAGACCATCGGGGAACCGTTCGGCATCCGGTGTCCAGTCGCCGAGTCCGGCGGTGTCGTCGCGGCGGCCCCGGTACCAGCCGTCGTCCACGACATAGAGCTCCACCCCCAGCTCGGCCGCCCGGGCCGCGAGCTCCTTCTGACCGGCCTCGTCGACGTCGAAGCCGGTGGCCTCCCAGGAGTTGAACAGCACGGGGCGTGTCTCGTGCGGGTGCGGCAGCACATGGGCCAGGACGTACGCGTGCCAGGCACGGCTCGCCGCGCCGAAACCGCCGTCGGTGTACAGGGCCGCGGACCGCGGGGTCGCATACTCCTGGCCGGGGCCGAGCGGCATCTCCGTTCCGTCCTGTCCTGCGCCGCCGGTGCAGCACGTACGCCCGTCGGTCGTGCGCTGCACGGTGAGGTGCCAACTTCCGCTCCAGGCCAGGGCCGTGCTCCACACCTCGCCCTGGTCCTCGGTGGCATCGCCCGCGTCCAGCATCAGCCACGGGTTCGCGTGGTGGCTGGTGATACCGCGCCGGCTGGTGAGGACGGTCTCGCCGTGCGGAACCGGCTCCCGGTGCAGCAGGGTCTCCGCCGACCACTGGCCGGTGACATGGCTGAACCGGTAGTCGTCGCGCCGCGGCAGCGTCCAGGCGGCGGAGTCGGCGCGCAGCACGGTGACCGCCTCCTGGCCGGTGTTGCGCAGCACCGTCCACCGCTCGATGACGTCGGTGTCGTCGTGGACCCGGTAATGAAGGGTGACCGCCAGGGGGTAGTGGCGGTCGCGGAACTCCAGGGCGAGTTCGGTCGTGCCGGGCGCCGGTTCGCTGACCGAGTGGCCGAAAGACGCCCATTCGAAGGCCCGGGTGCCGTCGGCGAACCGCACCCGGAGGGACGGCGCTCCGTACCGTGCCCCGCCGTCGACCGGCAACTCCTCGTCGGCCGGGGAGAGGCCCTCGAAGCTGCTGATCTCCCCGGTCGGGGGAGGGATCAGCTCACCTGTCGCCGTGCGCGGCAGCCGAGGTCCCCAGGCGAGGTGGCAGGGCGCTCCCGTGTGATCGATCCGCAGCGCGTACGACGTGCGCACGGTGGAGAGCAGCCAGACACCGGAAGCCGGGTCGAAGGAGATCTCGGACATGGATCCTCACGTTCGGAGAGTGCCACACAGGGAGCAGTGCGCAGCCAACCCTGCCTTTGATCAAGTGTCAACGCCCAGGAAGATTCTGTGTTTTCCAGGGGGACCTCGGGCAAGTCAACGGCTTCGAAAGGACTTGGCTTCTTTTATTGACAGCGAAAAAGAACCAACCTAAGTTTCCGGCCATGCGCTCGACCTCCTCCTCCGAGGCGGTCCCGGCGATGACGCC
Source organism: Streptomyces sp. NPDC006012 (assembly GCF_042871185.1). Lineage (NCBI taxonomy): Bacteria > Bacillati > Actinomycetota > Actinomycetes > Kitasatosporales > Streptomycetaceae > Streptomyces > Streptomyces sp. NPDC006012. The sequence continues at coordinate 90,192 of NZ_JBIAIE010000013.1, read as the reverse complement.
GGCCGCTTCCCTGGTCTTCACCACCCTGCTCTCGCACGGCCCGTTGACCCGGGCCGAGACGGCGCGGCGGACCGGGCTGTCCGCAGCCGCCATCACCAAGGCGGTTCGTCCGCTGATGGAGCTGGGCTATCTGGTCGAGGGCGCGGACGAAGAGGCGCGGCCCGCCGTGGGACGTCCGGCCAGCCTGGTCTGGGTGGACGCCGGGAGGGCTCTGTTCATCGGGATCAAGGTGACGGGCGACGAGATCATCGCCGTGCTGGCCGACCTGTGCTGCCGTATCCGGATCCCCCGGCACGTACGGCTCACGGACCGCGAGCCGGAGGCGGTGCTGGTGGCCGTCATCGCCCTGGTGCAGGAACTCCTCATGGAGGCCGACGGATTCGGGGTGCCGGTGCGGGGGCTGGGCATCGCGATCTCCGGCGACGTGGACCGCGCGGCCGGTGTGGTCCGCTACTCGCCCTTCCTGGAGTGGCGGGACGTACCGCTCGCCGACATCGTCAGGACCGCGACCGGGCTGCCGGTCACGGTCGACAATGACGTGCGGGCCCTCACGGTCGCCGAGCACTGGTTCGGGGCCGGAGTCGGGCTGTCGGACTTCGCGCTGGTGACCGTCGGCGCCGGCATCGGCTGCGGCCTGGTGGTGCACGGACGGGTCGTGTCGGGCGCACACGGCGTGGCCGGCGAGATCGGGCACCTGTCCCTCGACCCGCTCGGCCCGCTCTGCCACTGCGGCAACCGGGGGTGCGTGGAGGCGATCGCCGCGGACCCCGCACTGCTGCGCGGGGTGCGCGAGGCCACCGACAAGGAGGTGGCGACCGCGGCCGAGGCATTGGACCTGGCCCGCGGCGGAGACCCCGGTGTCCGCGAGGTCTACGCACGGGCCGGCGAGGCGATCGGCAAGGCCATCGGCTCCCTGGTGAACCTCCTCGGCCCCGAGCGGGTGATCATCTCCGGCGAGGGACTGGCCGCCTACGACCTCTTCGCCGACGGCATCAGGGACGCGTTCGCCGCGTCGGCCTTCGGTACCGCTTCGCAGTGCGACGTGATGACCCGCCCCCTGCCCTTCGCCGAGTGGGCGCGCGGGGCCGCGGCCACCGCGATCCAGTCCTTCATCGGATCAGACACGTACGAGGAGTAGCGATGACGCCGCCGAGCCGCAGCCTCGGACCCCCGACCACCTCCGCACCGACCGACCCCCGGCACGCCTCCCGTACCCGCCGCGACCTCACCGCGGTTCCCGCACCGCTGGTGCACCGCACACCGCGACGGAAGTCCGTCAGCGGATTCACCCCCGGCTCGGGCAAGGGCTGAGCCGCCCCCGGCGGTCGGTCACCCGACAGCCACGCCCGGGGTCCCGGCCGGAACACCGCCGGCCCCTGCCTGAAAACCGCCCGTCCCCCATCGGGTACCACCGCGCGATCTCGCACACCCACCTCCAGGAGGCCCGACCCATGCGGTCATCCTCGTTCAGTGCCCTGCGCGGAGCCCTCACCGGCTCCCCGCGCCGTACCTTCAGAGCCACGCTGGTCCTGGCCTTGACGGCCGGACTCGCCGCGGCGGTCCCGGCCGCCGCCGAGGCCACCGCCGGGCCGGCCCGGTCCACGACCGGGGCCGCGACATCGGCGGACACCGCCTCCGGCCTCGCCGCCAAGCCCTACATGGGCTGGTCGAGCTGGAGCATGCAGTCCTCCAGCTACCCCGGCCTGAACCCGGACGGCAACTACAGCTATCTCACCGAGGCGAACGTCCTGAAGCAGGCCGACGCCCTCGCCGGCACCCTGAAGAACTACGGGTACGACCACGTCAACATCGACGCCGGCTGGTGGATGGACAACAACTGGAAACCCGGGTACGACCAGTACGGCCGCCAGACACCCGATCCGGTCCGCTTCCCCCGCGGTATGAAGGCGGTCGCCGACCACATCCACGCCAAGGGCCTCAAGGCCGGCATCTACCTTCCCGTCGGTCTGGAAAAGGGCGGATACGGCGACGGCAAGCTGCCGATCTGGAACGCCCCCGGCTGCACCACCGCCGACATCGTCTACCCGGACCTGCGCACCACCAACGGCTGGGACAGCGCCTACAAGCTGAACTTCGACAACCCCTGCGCGCAGAAGTACATCGACTCGCAGGCGCAGATGTTCGCGGACTGGGGCTACGACTTCCTGAAGCTGGACGGGGTCGGCCCGGGCTCCTTCAAGTCCGGTGACAACTACGACAACGTCGCGGACGTCGCCGCCTGGCACAAGGCCATCGCCGGCACCGGACGCCCCATCCACCTCGAAATCTCCTGGTCGCTCGACATCGCGCATGCCGCCGACTGGAAGAAGTACTCCAACGGATGGCGCATCGACACCGACGTCGAGTGCTACTGCAACACCCTTGTCAGCTGGGAGAACTCGGTCAACGACCGGTGGAACGACGCTCCCGCGTGGAGCCGCAAGGCGGGCCCGGGCGGCTGGAACGACCTGGACGCGATCGACGTCGGCAACGGCGAGATGGACGGCCTCACCAAGGCCGAGCGGCAGAGCTACATGACTCTGTGGGCCATCAACAAGTCGCCGCTGTACACCGGTGACGACCTCACCAAGCTGGACAGCTACGGCCTCTCGCTGCTGACCAACAAGGAGGTCATTGCCGTCGACCAGAACGACTCGCCCGTCGCCCGTCCCGTCACCCCGGTGGGCGACCAGCAGGTCTGGGGGACCAAGAACTCCGACGGCAGCTACACCGTGGCCCTCTTCAACCTGGGCGACTCGCCGGCCTCCGTCACCGCCGACTGGGCGTCCTTCGGATTCACCGACGCCGCGTCCGTGCGCGACCTGTGGAGCCACCGGAACCTCGGACGGTACAAGAGCAGCATCACCGCGACGCTGCCCGCGCACGGCTCGCGGCTGTTCACCGTCACCCCCGGCGGCACCCGTGTGGCGACCACCGGCTACGAGGCCGAGTCCCCGGACAACACCGTGACCGGCAACGCCTCCGTCGCCACCTGTGACTCCTGCTCCGGCGGCAAGAAGGTCGGCAACCTCTACCTCGACAGCAAGCTGCAGTTCAACAACGTCACGGTGAAGAAGGCCGGCATCTACACCGTCAACGTCGCCTACGTCAGCGGCGACCCGCGCGCGGTGACCGTCTACTCCAACAGCGGCCACGGCACCAGCCTGAAGTTCCCGTCCACGGGCGACTGGGGCACGGCCGAAACCGTCAGCGTCCAGCTGGCCCTGAAGGCAGGTTCCAACACCATCACCTTCGCCAGCGGCGGGGACTACTCACCCGACATCGACAGGATCGACGTACCCAAGTCCGTCTGACCCCTCCCGCGGGGCCCGGAAGCGACACGACCGGGCCCCGCTCCCGGGGACCGTCCCCGCCCCCACACGGTCCCGCAGCATCCCGGCGTGCCCCAGGCCGCCGGATGCGCCCCGCACCACCCCCGACGGCCCGTTTCCGTCGTTCCCGCAGCGCCGTTCCCCGGACATGGAGTGCACAACGTGGACACCCAGCACACCGAATCGCGCGACGATCAGCCCAGCCGCAGAGGCTTCCTCACCCTCGCCGCCACCGCGGGCGTGACCGCCGCCCTCGCCGGCCTCCCCGCCTTCACCGCCTCCGCGGCCCCCCTCCGCCCCACCTCCTCACCCCTGCTGCCGGCGGACGCCGCCGCGAAGAACCAGCTGTGGTGGCAGGCCCCCGGCTCCCCCAACTCGATGATCCAGCAGGGTCTGCCGGTCGGGAACGGCCGCCTCGGAGCCCTCGCGGGCAACGACCCCGCCGGCGAACTGCTGACGATCACCGACGCCACCCTGTGGACCGGCGGTCTCAACGACACCCTGCAGAGCGACGGCCAGTTCCCCTACGGCCGCGAAGACTTCGGTTCGCTGACCCTGCTCGCCGAACTCACCGTCGACATACCGGGACACGACCTGGGCACCGTCGACAACTACCGCCGCACCCTTGACCTGGCGCAGGGCCTCGTCAGCGCCTCGTACGACCTGGCCGGCGTCACCTACCAGCGGCAGATCTTCGCCAGCCGACCCGATGACGTCATCGTCCTGTACTTCTCCCAGCGGGGCGGCGGCACCTACACCGGCACCGTCTCCCTCGCCGGCACCCACGGTGAGACCACCACCGCCGACAGCGCCGGGCGCTACGCCTCCTTCGGCGGCTCCTTCGCCAACGGGCTGAAGTACGGCGCGGCCGTCACCGCCTACAGCAGCAGCGGCAGGGTCGCCGTCGACGGCACGTCGATCTCCTTCAGCCGCTGCAAGGACCTCACCATCGTGGTCGGCGGCGGCACCGACTACGCGCCCGACGCGGCCGCCGGGTTCCGCAACCCCTCCCTGGAGCCCGAGCGCCTGGCGCGGACCAAGGTCCTGGACGCGGCGCGGAACTCCGCGACCGCCCTGCTGTACACCCATGTCGCCGACTTCCGCCCGGTGTTCGAGCGGTTGGACATCAACCTGGGCACGTCGTCCACCGCCCAGCGCAAGCTGGACACCTGGGGCCGGATCCAGGCTCGCCACCGGGACGACGTCCCCGACCCGGAGCTGGAGGCCGCCTACCTCCAGTTCGGCCGCTACCTGATGATCTCCGGGTCGCGGGGCAGTCTGCCGATGGGCCTGCAGGGACCGTGGCTGGACGGCAACGACCCGGACTGGATGGGCGACTACCACACGGACATCAACATCCAGATGAACTACTGGATGGCTGACCGGGCCGGTCTGTCCGACTGCTTCGACGCCTACGCGGACTACTGCGTCGCGCAGCTGCCCTGCTGGACGGAGGTCACTCAGCGGCTGTTCAACAGCCCCACCAACAGGTACCGCAACTCCAGCGGCAAGATCACGGGCTGGACCGTCGCCATCTCCACCAACCCCTACGGCGGAGGCGGCTGGTGGTGGCACCCCGCCGGCAACGCATGGATCTGCCAGAGCCTGTTCGAGCACTACGAGTACACGCAGGACGCCGCCTACCTCGAAAAGATCTACCCGCTCGTCAAGGGCGCCGTGGAGTTCTGGGAGGCCCGCCTCATCACCACGACCGTCACCGACGCCTCCGGCGCCTCGCGTGAGGTCCTCATCGCCGACAGCGACTGGTCGCCCGAGCAGGGTCCGCTCGACGCCAAGGGCATCACCTACGCCCAGGAACTGGTGTGGAACCTCTTCACCAACTACCGCACCGCCACGCAGGTGCTCGGCAAGGACACCGCCCACAGCGCGACCGTCGAGGATCTGCGCCGGCGCCTGTACCTGCCGGTGGTCAGCCCCAAGACCGGCTGGCTTGAGGAGTGGATGTCGCCCGACAACCTCGGTGAGACCACCCACCGCCATCTCTCCCCGCTCGTCGGCCTCTTCCCCGGCGACCGGATCCGCCCGGACGACTCCACGCCGAAGGACATCCTGGCCGGCACGACGGCCCTGCTGACCGCCCGGGGCATGGACAGCTACGGCTGGTCCAACGCCTGGCGCAGCCTGTGCTGGTCCCGGCTGAAGCACGCGGAGAACGCGTACCAGCTCGTCATCAACAACCTGAAGCCGTCGGCGCGCGGCAGCAACGGCACCGCGCCGAACCTCTTCGACATCATGGACATGGGGGAGGGGCGCGGCATCTTCCAGATCGACGCCAACTTCGGCACCCCGTCCGCGGTGGTCGAGATGCTGGTCTACTCGCGGCCGGGACACGTCGAACTGCTGCCCGCGCTGCCCGCCGCGTGGGCGGCGTCGGGCTCGGTCTCCGGCATCGGTGTCCGCGGCGGCTTCGTCGCCGACCTCAGCTGGAAGAACGGCAAGGTCACCCGGGCGACGCTGAGGAGCGTCGGCGGCCGTGACACCACCGTCGTCGCGGGCGGCTCCGCCCGGAAGATCAGCCTCAAGCCGGGGCAGTCCGTCACGCTGCGCAACTTCGGCTGACGTCGGCGCACCACACCTGACCGGCCGGTTCCGGTCAGGTGTGGTGGCGACGGGCCGCAGCGGCGGCGACGTACGAGCCGCCGCGGTGCCCCGATCCGTACGCGACCCGTCAACGGACCGGCCCCACCCGGGGCCGGACCGTCGAAGTCCCCTGCCCGGAGGGCAATGCGCGCTGCCCGCGGCAGGCGGCGCGACCTGACCGGGCCGACAGGGCTCTGCGATGCCGCCCCGACTGCCTCCATCGCAGCGCACCCAGAGCCGGCGAGCCCGGCCCGCCACGGACGACGAGAAGAGTGGAGATCGACGATGTCCCCCGACAAGGAAAGAACGCCAGCGGGTTCCCGGTCCCGCCGCAGGCCCCTGCTGGCCGCGGCCGGCGCGCTCACCGGCATGGCCCTCATGGTCGTCCCCCTGAGCACCGCGCACGCGGCGACCGCCGCGACCCCTTCACCAAGCGGCAAGGGCACCCGGGTCAGCGCCTGGTCACCGAGCATGACGACCGGCGGTCCCTCCTTCAGCAACCAGACCATCCGGATGGTGGTGCACAGCAGCGTCGCGGGTTCCGGCGCCCGGATCACCCTGTCCAACCGGTACAGCACCACCCCGCTCGACGCCACCGCCGTGGACGTGGCCGTCCAGGCGAACGGCGGGTCGGCGGTGCGCGGCACCTTCCGGAACCTCACCTTCGGCGGTTCCCGCCACGTCACGGTCCCGCCCGGCGAAGAGGCGGTCAGCGACGTCATCCCGATCTCGGTCGGCGCCGGGGAGAATCTGCTCGTCAGCCTCTACGTGCCCGGCACGACGGGCATGTCGACCTGGCACTCCGACGCGTTCGACACGACCTACATCGCCTCGGGCAACCACACCGGCGACGACACCGCCGACGCGTTCGGGACCACCACGACCTCGTGGTACTACCTGGCCGGACTGGACGTCGTCTCGCCGGCCGCGAAGGGCACCGTCGTCGCGTTCGGCGACTCCATCACCGACGGCTACCACTCCTCCACGGGGACCTACACCCGGTGGCCCGACTTCCTCGGACGCCGGCTGGAGGACCAGACCGGCCCGCAGCGGCTGAGCGTCGTCGACGCCGGCATCGGCGGCAACCGGGTCCTCACCGACGTGCCCAACCTGTGGCAGGGTGTCAGCGCCCTCAAGCGCTTCCGTCACGACGCCCTCGGCCAGCCGGGCGTGCGGGACGTGATCCTCTTCGAGGGCATCAACGACATCGGCAACAACGCCGGCCCCGACGGTGGGGCGCTGACGGCCCAGGACCTCGTCGACGGCTACCGCACCCTGATCGATGAGGCACACGCGGCCGGTGTAGACGTGATCGGCGCAACCCTGATGCCCGACCAGGGCAATGGGTACTACACGCCCGCCGCCGAGGAGATCCGGCAGAGCGTCAACCGGTGGATCCGCACCAGCGACGCCTTCGACGGCGTCATCGACTTCGACAAGACCATGCGCGACCCCGCGGACCCGGCCGCACTGAACCCGGCCTACGACGCGGGCGATCACATCCACCCCAATGACGCGGGCATGAAGGCGATGGCAGACGCCGTCGACCTGCGGCTCCTGCGTACCTGACACACGCAGGCGCCGGCCCGTCGGGAGGTGGCGCCCACGCGTCGGGATACGACGCGTGGGCGCCACCGTTCCTTTTCCGGCCCCCCCGAGGCCGGCCGGCCCCGGGGGCCCCTCCACGTAGCTGGTCAGCGCTGCCGAGTCGCCCGGGCCGCGCCGTGCCTGCGTTGCCGGTGCCCGTATTCGGTGATGGCCTTCCACAGGTCGCGGCGGTCGGCGTCCGGCCAGTAGCCGGGCGTGAAGTGCAGCTCGGCGTACGTGGCGTGCCAGGGCAGGAAGTTGGAGGTGCGCTGCTCTCCTCCGGTGCGCCACAGCAGGTCGACGTCCGGCAGGTCGGTGAGCGTCAGGTGGCGCGCGAAGTCCTCCTCACCGATGGCGCCGGGATCCAGGTCGCCGGCCTGCGCCGCGCGGGCGAGGGCCGCGGCGGCACGGGTGATTTCGTCCCGGCCGCCGTAGTTGAAGCAGAGAGTACAGGTCAGACCGGTGCGGGTGCGGGTGGTGGTCTCCTTGCGCCGCAGGGACTCGACGAGATCCACCGGCAGTTTCTCCGGGCGGCCGGACCAGCGCAGATGCACGTCCAAGTGGTGGAAGGGATCGTCGGCCAACTGGTGCCGCAGGAGGCCCATGATGCTTTCGACCTCCTCCGTGTCCCGTCTCCAGTTCTCGGTGGAGAACCCGTACACGGTCAGGTGGGACAGGCCGATCTCCAGGGCGCCGTAGATCATTTCCTGCAGGGCGCCGGCGCCGGCGCGATGGCCCTCGGCGCGGGGCAGACCGCGGTGTTCGGCCCAGCGGCCGTTGCCGTCCATGACGATGGCCACGTGGGCCGGCATCGCGTCGGGCCTGATCCGTGGTGGCCGGCAGCCGCTGGGATGACTCGGCGGCTGCCGGAATGCCGTCGCGCCCGCGGGTGGGCGTGCAGTCGTCCGGGGGCCGGCCGCAGTGGGCCGTTGTGCCGTGGGCGGCACGGTCAGCGGGGTGAGGCTCCATGCCAGGGCCGTCCGGACGCGAGCGGGGATCAGGACGCGTGCCTGCGCCACCGGTGAGGGACGGGCCTGGGAGCGCAGCAGGGCGGGGCCCGCCGCCTCGACGGCGTCGAGTTGGGCGAGCATGAGACCGGTCATCGCGTCGATGGCGATGGCGGGTCCCGGATGCATGCCGTGGGTCAGGCCGGGCTGGGTCACCCATCGGCGGGCGATGCCGGTCAGCTCGGCGACCAGGGCCGCCGCAGCCGTGCTCCAGCGGCCCTGTCGCAGGTCGTCCTCGGCCCCGGGGAACCGTTCGAGGAACGCGTCCGGAAGCAGCAGTTGGGGCTCGGCCAGGTCGTCGCCCAGATCACTGAGGGTGTCGGTGAGCCGGGCGCCGTGGAGTAACTGCTCGTAGCCCGCCTGCCGGTCCAGTCGCAGGACCACCGGCACGCCCGCCCGGTCGAGCAGATCCCGGAACAGGTCGTACGTGGGGGCGACATGGCCGCGGCTCCAGGCCCGCCACTGCGCCCAGTCGTCGAAGCGCCGGCGGTGCAGGTCGCCGAGGGACACCACCATCCCGTCCCGCAGCGCGGACAGATCCAGGTGCCACCGTGTCGCGGCGTCCACCAGGGCGAGCCGAACCGGGTCGGTGCTCGTCCCGGACACCAGGTCGGCCTCCAGCGCGGCAATCCAGTGCTCGGCCCGGGCGGCCCGCTCGGCCGCTGCGGTGTCCCGGTCGTCGATCAGGTCGTCGACCCGCGACACCGCCGCCCAGATCGCCCAGCACGCCGGGCGCAGCACGGAGGGCAGCAGACGGAAGAGGGCGTACGCGGCGGGATCCTGCTCGCGGGTCGCGCGGCGGCACACACGATAGGCGGCCCGCGGGGAGGTGCCGGCAGGGTCCGCGGGTACGGGGACGGGCCCATCGGCACCCGTGCCCGGCGGGCCGGCCGTCGTTCCGGCCGGTGGCCGCGCCCGCCGGTTCTTGCGGAGGCGTTCTCGAACTCGGGGCATGCCCATGTAGGACTCCAGCTGAAGACATGTGCCGGCCGACGGGTGCGGGTGCCGTGGAAGCGTCAACCGGTGGCCGCGGTACCGGCGTCGGCTGCCTGCTCCCCGCTCGCCCGGCGAGGTCCCGGCAGGGACGGCCGGGCCGCCGGGGGCAGGGCGTTGCGGGTGCGGCGGTGGAAGGCGAGGAGACCGGTCAGTGCGGCGGCGGCGAACCAGCCGGCCTGGATGGCGATGTGGTCGGGTACACCGCTGGTGGAGAAACCGGCGGCGGTGCTGGCCTGCATGGCGCCGTAGGAGGGCAGGAAGCGGATGACGGGGCTGTCGCTTCCGGAGCTGGTGATGGGGTTCTGCAGCCCGAGGTCGATGATGCTGGTCATCAGGATGGCGAACATGCCCTCGACCTCCCGGCGCATCACGGCTCCGAAGCCGACCCCGAGAACGCCGTAGGTCATGGCGGCGCTGAACAGCGCGACAGCGAGCAGGAAGGGCTGGCGCGGCGTCCAGATCAGGCAGGTGACGGCGGTGGCGTAGGCGGACACGGCGGCGGAGGCCACGGCGAGAGCGGCGACTTTCGCCAGGACGAGATGGGCGCGGGGATAGCCGGCCAGGGCCAGCCGGCGGTCGAAGTCGTGGCCGGCGAACGTGGCGGCGAACATCATGAACCCGGTGATCAGGGTGACGGCGTTGAGCGCGCCGCTGATCTCGGTGATCTCGTTGCCGTGCGGGGTCAGCATCTCTCCGGTGGCTCGCAGCCTCATCCGGACCGGGGAGCCGGGCATGATCAGGTACGCCAGCACGGTCCACAGCGGGATGAACACGGCGACCAGCGCCATCGCGAACCGATTGCGTACATGCTCGGTCAGCGCATACCGCGTCGCGGTGGCGAACAGCGTCGGCTGCCGCCTCATGCCGCGCTCGCGGCGAGCTGGAGCTGTCCGCCCTCAAGGCGCCACAGTTCGTCGAGGCGTTCGGCGTCGTACGCGAGATGTGAGACGACCAGGACCGAACGCCCGGCGTCGCGCAGCCGGGCGGCGAGAGCCCAGAACCGCTGGTAGGTGTCCCAGTCGAAGCCCTGGTAGGGCTCGTCCAGGAGCAGCACCTGCGGGTCGTGCATCAGCGCCAGGGTCAGGTTCAGTTTCTGCCGGGTCCCGCCGCTGAGCACCCCGGCGCGTACGTCGGCGTACTCGGCGAAACCCAGGACGTCCATCGCCTCCTCGGCGTGGCGCAGGTCGGCCAGGCCGAAGGCGGTCCGGAAGAACTCCAGGTGCTGCCGGACGGTGAAGGCGTCGTTGAGCACGGTGTGCTGCGGGCAGTATCCGAAGCGGCCGTGGTGACGGACGGTGCCACGGGTGGGGCGCAGCTCACCCGAGAGGATCCTGAGCAGCGTGGACTTGCCCGCGCCGTTCTCGCCGACGATGCCCGCCACCGCACCGGGACGCAGATCGAAGTCGACTCCCCGCAGCACCGGACGGTGACGGTAGGAGTGATGCACTTCCCTGACCTTCACCCGGTCGCTCCACCGGTGGCGTGCAGGACCGTCCGTACGGTGGTCGCAGCCGGGACAGCCCGGCGTCCAGGACACCTCATAGCCCCTCCAGCAGGTCGGTCGTGGGCAGCCCGGCAACCGCCGCGAGAGCGCGAACGGTGCGCTGTGGTACGGGAGTTGGTGTTATTTCTGGCTCTTAAAAGACCGTACAGTCGGCTAAATGAGTTTTTGACTTGCCGGCCGGCTAATCCCCTCGATCGGGTGACGATGCGTGTTCGGCGTGTCCCAGCCCCGGCCCCGGCCGTCCACGGGTGGCCGACCATGCCGGCGGACACGCCGCGCAGGGGGTGCGGGTGCGGGTGCGAACGGCGGACGGGCCGGTCCATGAGGACCGGCCCGTCCTTCGTCCCTTCGCTTTCCGCGCTCCTTGCGCTACTTGCGCTTCAGGGTGAAGTTGCTGGTGACCGTCGCTCCCTTCGTGAGCTTCACCGTCGTCACGGTCGGTTGGTAGCCGTCCTTGGCGACGATGACGGTGAGGGGGTTGCTGCGGACGTCGAGCCACAGGGCGTACGTGCCGTCGGACGCCGTGGTCAGCGTGTACGTCGAGGCCCAGCTGTCGATCTGCACGGTCGCCCCGGCCAGCGGCGCGGTGCCGCCGGTGGCCGTGGCCCCCAGGACGGTGCCGGTGATCTTGCCCCAGGTCTTGGGCGGGTTGACGTGCAGGCTGACCGGGACGCGCGGCACGGAGTACGGCGTGTCGGTGCTCACGCCCAGGTAGGCGGTCAGGTCACCGGGCTGGCTCACCTCGGGAACCGAGGCGTCCAGGGAGACGGTGACGGTCGCGCTCGCACCGGGCTCCAGGGTGATCTGCTGGGTGCTCTCGTTCAGCCAGGTGACGTCGCCCGACCCGGTCTGGTCGTAGCCGGGCAGCAGCTCGGCCCTGGGCGTCGGGGTGCCGGGAGCGATGCCTCCGCCGACCTTGTAGAAGCCGGCGGCGCCGCCGCCGCGGTACGTGGCGACGGTGGGGTTGGGGAGCGCGCTCCAGGTGCCGGACGCAGGGTCGAATGCCTGGCTCCGGTTGGTCAGCGCGTTGTTGCTGACGCCACTGGCCAGCAGCAGCTGGCCGTTGGCCGCGGTGTAGGACGAACCCCACTGCGTGGCAGGCAGGTCCGCGAGCTTGGACCAGCTGTCGGCGGCCGGGTCGTAGACGTAGGTGTGGGCGATGTCGTTGTTGTCGGCGCCCAGACCGCCGGCGCAGTAGAGCAGGCCGTCGATGGCGCCGCACGCCTGCCAGGAGACCGGCTCCGGATAGGCGGCGATCATGGACCAGCTGTCGGTCGCCGGGTCGTAGACACTGGCGTCGGTGGTGCCGCAGGACGTGGCGGCGCACCCGCCGACCATGTAGAGCTTGCCGTCGAGGACGGCGGTGCCGGAGGCGGCGTACGGCTTGGGCGCGGGCGCTCCGGTGGTCCAGCTGTCCGAGCTGGGGTCGTAGATCTCCAGCTTCGCGTCCGGGCTGGCGGACGGGCCCCAGCCACCGGCGGCGTAGAACTTGCCGTCGATGAAGCCGTGGGCGGGGTCCTCGCGGGTGTCGGACGCGCTCGCCAGCTTCGTCCAGCTGCCGGCGACCGGGTCGAGGACGTACATGGCATTGCTGTCGGCCGATCCGGTGAACCCGAAGGCCGAGTAGACCTTGCCGTCCTGCGTGCTGACGGCGTTGTCCATGATGGCGGCCGGGAAGTCCGGGGCCGCCTGCCAGGGGCCGTCGGCCGGGGCGGCGGACGGCTTGGCCGTACCGCCGGTGGCGTGGGCCTTGCTGGACAGCGCGGTGAAGTCGCCCTTGACGGTCTGCGGCGCGGCGCCCTTGCCCTGCTGGGTGAAGCCGCCGGCCTGCTCGCCGAGCTTGACCGTGGCGGGAGCGCCGCCGGTGTTCTTCACGGTCAGGTTCTGCGTCTTGGAACCGCCCCAGGCGACGGTGGCGGCGACCGAGGCGGGGGTGACCGTGATCTTCCCGGCCTTGAGCTTGAAGTCGGCCTCGACCGCGCTGTCGGCGCCTACCTGCGCCGTCTTGTCCAGCGAGGTGTACTTGCTCTTGGCCGCGGTGAAGGCGTGGCCGCCGAGGGTGCTGGAGAACAGCGAGTAGAAGCCGTCGGTGAGGTTCGGGTCGTCCGGGGTCGCCACCGTGGTGGCCTGCTCGGCGGGCTTGTCCTGGCTGGTGACGGTGGCACCGACCACGCCCGCGTCGGTGTTGGCGTCGGTCACGGTGCCGACGACCAGAGCACCCGGGGCGGGTTTGACAGCGCGGTTGCCGACGAACACGTTGTCGACGGCCCAGAACCAGCCGAAGCGCGACGCGAAGCGGAAGCGCAACTGCACCGCGGAATCGTCCGCGAAAGCGGAGAGCGGGACGGTGATCCGCTGACCGGTGATGGACGCTCCGGCGGTCCAGACCTTGGTCCAGGTCGCGCCACCGTCCGCGGTCGCGTCGACTTCGGCGGTCTGGTTGCTGAACTGCATGTACTGCGTGTTGAACGCCAGCTCCGGGTCGTCCTTGCCGGTGAAGTCGTAGACCGGGCTCACCAGTGCGGAGTCCTGGGTGGCGCCGCCGCCGAAGTGGTCGCTGTCGGCGATGGCGAACGCACCGTCACCGCCGGTCTGGTTGCCGCGGTTGCCGGGGTCGTCGAACTCCCAGCCGCCGGTGGTCCCGTCGGCGTTGACCACCTGCCAGCCCTCGGGCGCGGCGTCGGTGGCGTCGAAGGGTTCGGTGCTGCCGGTCTCGTCGACCTCGTAGCCGGGCGTGCTGCTCGCCCATGAGTCGACGGGAACCGGGAAGCCCACGGTCTGCGCGGAGTCACCGACGTCGATCTTCTTGGTGACGGCCTGGTAGCCGGTGGTGGCCGTCGCGACGTGCAGGGTGTAGGTGTGCCCCTCGGGCAGGTCGAGGCGGTAGGAGCCGGTGGCCGGGTCGGTCCACACCGAGCCGGGGACGCCGTCCGCGGTGATCTTGGCGTAGAGCGGCCAGCCGTGTCCGGAGCCGTCGGTGACCTTGCCGCTGACGGTCCGGCTGGGCACGGCGGTGAGGGAGAAGCTCTTGGTCAGCGTGGCACCGTCGTCGACCACGACGCCGTCGGCCGAGCCGGTGGCGTAGCCGAACGCCTCGACGGTGACGTCGTAGGTCCCGGCGGGCAGCGTCAGGGAGTACGCGCCCGAGGCATCGGTGTGCGCGACGTTGGTGCCCGCGGTGATGGTCGCGCCGCTGACCGCCTTGCCGGTGGCGCTGTCGGTCACGCTGCCGGAGATCACGCCGTGCGGGCCGCTGCGGAACGCGGACAGGCCGGTGGGCGTGCCGAGGCCGGTCGGACCGTCGTAACCGGTGGTGCCGTTGCACAGGTAGGCCGGGGAGCAACTGCCGTTGCTGCCGGTGGTGATGTCGTTGATCCCGGCACCTGCCGCGTACGGGTAGGAGTTCGGGTAGGTGCCGGCCACCGGGGTGCCTGCGGCGGCGTACACGGACGCGATGATGGGCGCGGAGACGCTGGTGCCGCCGTACACCGCCCAGCCGTCGTTGCCGTAGGTCTGGTAGACCGCCACGTCCTCCGCGACGGCGGAGACGTCGGCGAGCGATCGGTTGTCACAGCCGGTGTCGTGCTGGAAGGCCGGCTTGGGCTCGTACAGCGAGCAGCCGGAGCCGGCCAGGCTCCAGGCGGACTCCGTCCAGCCGCGCGGCGTGGACGTGTCCCGGGTCAGCTTGGTGCCGCCGACCGCGGTCACGTACTGGGAGGCGGCCGGGTAACCGACGCCGTAGGCGTAGTCGCCCGTGGACGCGGTGATCGCGACACCCGGGTGGTTGTAGTGCGCGTCCAGCGTCGTGGTCTCGGACGGATCCTCACCGGCCCCGCCGCGGTAGTCGGTGCCGTAGGAGTTGGAGACGAACTTCGCGCCGAGCGCGACCGCCTCGTCGACCGCCGCGGAGAGACCTTCGAAGCTGTTGTCGTCGGCCTCGACCAGCAGGATGTGCGCGTTGGGCGCGATCGCGGAGACCATGTCGAGGTCGAGCGAGATCTCCCCGGCCCAGCCCGGGTCCGGGGCGGGGTAGTCCGTCCCGCCGCGCTGGTCGACCTTCTTGAAGCAGCCGTTGGCCGTGGTGCAGGCCGGCAGTCCGTACTGCGCGCGGTAGACGGCGAGGTCGGCCTCGGCGGTGGGGTCGTCGAAGGCGTCCACGATGGCGACGGTCTGCCCGCCGCCGCCGTCGGCGGGCAGGTTGTAGGCGCTGCGCAGATCGCCGGCGCCGTAGCCGTTCGGCGTGTCGGCTGCCCGCATCAGCCCCTTGACCGACTTGACGTCGGAGCGGCGCTGGGCGAAGCAGGTGAAGTGATTGCGCTCGGGGACGTCGCAGGCGGACTCGAAGCGGGGGCGGCTGTTGGTGGCCGAAGTGGCCGAAGTGGCCGAGGCGGCCGAGGCGGAGACGGCCGCGGATGCCGCGGCCGAGGCCGGTGCCTGGAGGCCGAGCACCGCCATCGCAGCGGCGCCGAGGACGGCCAGGCTCGCGCAGATTCTTCGTCGGATCGGGTTTGCGGTTCTCACCATGGTGCGCAACGTGTGACTCCCATGCGTGGTTGCAGGGGTCGACCCGTAAGCGGCTCTCGGGCGACGGTGAATGTCCGAGTATTCACCGGTGGCTAATTAGCGAGACCGGTCCCACGTGTGTCAATCAGTAGCCCTCCGCAGTCGCTGTGACTCACCGTCAGGGCAGGGGTGCCGATCCTTCACTTTCGGCGTGTCATTCATAGGTGTTTCACCCGGAATGCACAGCTCCGGGTGTCCGATGAGCGGACACATGGCCGCCGTGGCGGCCTTCCACTCGCCGAAATGTGTCGAAGGCGTGAACACGACAAGGCGCCAAACCGCCAGGTCCCCGCACTGGCCGGTCGGGGCGCCCAGTCGGGCGTTTGTGCTGGTCAACACCAGTCGTATCCGCATCCGGTGGCTGCGTGGCCGTCGGCGGACGTCCGTGGACGGCCGAGCCCGGCCGGGGCCTGCCCGGTCGGCCCTCGACCACCCGTCGCCCGGCCGTGCGGAATTCGAGACCGCCGGGCGACGGCCGCCCCGTGCACCGCGGTGCGCCGGCCGGCGTTCCGGGACTTGCCGTTCGCCGTTCGCCGTTCGCCGTTCGGAGTTCGTCGCTCGGCGTCAGGCCCGTGCCCCGTGCTCGGGCTCCGGCCGCCACCAACCGCGGCTGGCGGCGAGCACCCCGGCCTGGAACCGGCTGGCCGCCCCCAGCCGGCCGAGCAGCGCGTGCACCCGGCGCTGCACCGTGCGGTACCCGATGCCCAGTTGGCGGGCGATGGCCTCGTCCGGCATGCCCATGGCCAGCAGTGAGATGATCCGCCGTTCCTCGTCGTTGATGAACTCGCCCGGGCCGACGGACGCGGTCTTTCCCGGCATATAGGGCTGGGCCTGCTCCCACAACGACTCGAAGAGGGTGGACAGCGCGTCCAGCAGGGCCGAGGGGTGGACGAGGATGCACGCGTCCAGAATCTGCGGGGTGGCCAGCAGTGGGATGAGCGCGGCCTGGTCGTCGGCGATGATCATCTTCATGGGTGCCTCGGGCAGGAACCGCACCTCCTCGCCCGACGCGATGTCGGCCTCCACCCGCGCCAGGGCCCCGGGCAGGCTCAGGATGTCGCGGGCGTGCAGAAAGCGGCTGCGCACGCTGCGTCCGGCGATGGCGGCGGCGGAGCTGACGCGTTCGCCGTCGCTCGCCTGGGCGTAGGGAGGCGCGTCGATGCCGCGCAACTCCCGCTCGGCACGGTTGAACAACTGCTGCCCGCAGCGGGCCACGCCGTCGCGGCCGGTGACGACCTGGATCAGCGCGGTCGAGTCACGGCTGCTGCGGGCCTCGCGGTGCCGCTCGGTGAGCTGTTCGGACAGCGCGCGCACTCGGTGGATGTCCCGCTCGCGAGCGAGCAGGAGGACTTCCAGGGCATGTTCGGGCGGCAGCGCGGTATACGCGGGCGGGCTGCCCGGCAGCCGCGATATCAGGCCGCCGTCCTCCAGTCGTACCAGGGCGCCACCGGCCACGTCGGGCTCGACGCCGGTACGGCGGCACAACTCCTCAACGGACAGCGGCGGGTTGTCGACCAGGATGAAATACAGTGCCTCGGCAGGCTGGTCCAGCCCGAGAACTTCCAGCATGGTCACCTCCGACCACAACGTAGCCTGCGGCACCTATGTGTTTGAACAGCTGACGATCACTGATCATGTTGTTGGAACATCCGACGCGCCGGGTGCCCACTCGCCTGCTGCGACGAAGCGAGGAATAGTGGTCGAAATCCCCCCGAAACGCCTTTGGCCGGATCGCGGTCTCCGTGGATCCCCGTGGAGCACCCCGCCGATGCGGACCCCGGGCACCTGTCCGCAAACCACTTCACGGCCGCCGGGGACGCCCAGCGGGTCACACACGTCCCCTGCGCCCTCCGGGGCATGCCCGACATCCCTCGGGACATGTCCGGCGGCCGTGTGCACCGGCAGGCATGTGTCGACCGGATGTTGCCGCTGCCGAGATGCACCCGCGTACGTACCGGCCGCGGTGGGACGACCGTCATTGGTGCGATGGCGCCCGACCCGGCCGCCTGGACGGCTCGCGGTCACTGATCCGAGGCCGCCCCGGGCGGCGGCCGGGCGAGCAACGTGTCTCGACCGTGGTCGGTCCCCTGTGCCGCCCGAGGGTCAGGAGGGTGCGGCATCAGACGTCTGATGTCCCCGGTAGGCTGTCCGCGTGGCTTCACGAGAGAGGGGTCCTGAGGTGACTTCAGCGCGTCAGCAGGAGGTGAGGATGGCAGCCCGGCCGTCGCTGCGCCAGGAGGTCACCGAGGCGATCAAGAGTTACATCCTCGACAACCAGTTGGAGCCGGGGGATCCGCTGCCCTCGGAGGCGGAACTGTGCGCGGCCCTGGGTGCCAGCCGCTCCAGCATCCGCGAGGCCGTGAAGACGCTGGCCGTGCTGGACATCGTCGAGGTGCGGCGCGGCCATGGAACGTATGTGGGCCGGCTCAGTCTGTCGGCGCTCGTGGAAGGTCTCGCCTTCCGCGGTCTGCTCAGTCCCAAGGACGACTTCCGGACCCTGTCCGAACTGGTCGAGGTCCGCGAGCTGATCGAACGTGGCATGGCCGAGCGCATTCTGGCGACCCTGTCGCCCGCGGACCTGGACGCCCTGGACGCGCTCGTCGACGACATGGGCCGGCGGGGCGCCCATGACGGCGAAGGCTTCGCCGGGTGTGATCGCGCCTTCCACGAGCGGCTGATGGAACCCCTGGACAACAAGCTCGTCGGTCAGCTCTCGCTGGCCTTCTGGGACGTGTACGCCCTGGTCGCGCCGCAACTGCAAGGTATCTCCGCGAAGGACGAGGCGGACACGATCGCGGATCACCGTGCGATCGTGCGTGCGGCCAGGGAGGGCGACGCGGACGGCTTCGTGCGTGCCATCGCCGGCCATTACGCACCGGTGCGCAGAAGGCTGGCCGCGGTGCGGGTCCCCGGGGGCGGGGAGTAGCGGACCGCTCGGACGGACGGTCTCGCCGAGGGGTGTTTCCGCTCGCGCTTGATTGTCATGATCATGCCTTACGGGGTTCGCGACGGTGTGATGTGTGATCCAGCTCTCCCTTGACCCGCGCGGGCCGGGGGTGGCTATGGTTCGACATCAGACGTCTTACGTCCCACCTTCACGGAGTAGCCCATGCCCCTGACCACACCGCTGAGCGGCGTCGTCCCGCCCGTGTGCACCCCGCTCGACGCCGACGGGGAAGTCGACACCGCGTCGCTGTCCCGGCTCGTCGAGCACCTGCTCGCCGGCGGCGTCCACGGGGTCTTCGCCCTCGGCTCGACGGGTGAGGTCGCCTACCTCAGCGATGCACAGCGAAGCGTCGC
This sequence comes from Streptomyces sp. NPDC006012, assembly GCF_042871185.1. Lineage (NCBI taxonomy): Bacteria > Bacillati > Actinomycetota > Actinomycetes > Kitasatosporales > Streptomycetaceae > Streptomyces > Streptomyces sp. NPDC006012. The sequence continues at coordinate 71,302 of NZ_JBIAIE010000013.1, read as the reverse complement.
CCTGGAGACGGTGGTGACCGCGGTCGACGGGCGGGTGCCGGTCCTCGCGGGCGTGATCGACACGACCACCGCCCGGGTCCTCGACCACGCCCGTGCCGCGGCCCGGCTCGGCGCGGACGCCCTGGTGGCCACCGCGCCCTTCTACACCCGCACCCACTCCCGCGAGATCGCCGGACACTTCCGCCGGATCCGCGAACGCACGGACCTGCCGCTGTTCGCCTACGACCTCCCGGTGTCCGTGCACAGCAAACTGTCCTCCGCCCTGCTGCTCGACCTGGCGGCGGACGGCACCCTCGCGGGCGTCAAGGACAGCAGCGGCGACGAGGGGGCGCTGCGCCGGCTCCTCGTCGACCTGGGCGCGGGCGCGGGGCGTGCCGCGGGACCGGCCCCGGACTTCTCCGTGCTCACCGGATCCGAACTGACCGTGGACGCGGCACTGCTGGCCGGTGCGGACGGCGTGGTCCCCGGCCTGGGCAACGTCGACCCCGCCGGATACGTCCGCCTCTACGACGCCGCGCGCTGCGGTGACTGGTCGCTGGCCGCCAAGGAACAGGAGCGCCTTGCCGCCCTGTTCGCCATGGTGGACGTGGGCCCCGAGGACGAGATGGGCCGCAGTTCCTCCGCGCTCGGCGCGTTCAAAGCGGCGCTGCGACTGCTGGGCATCGTCGACCGCGGTGACACCGCCTTCCCACAGATCCCGCTCGGTGCCGCCGCCGTGGCCGAGGTCGGTGCGTTGCTGCGCGCGGCCGGACTCACCCCGATCCGATGACCTCGCACCCGGAATCCGGACTCGCGCCCGTGATCGGCCTCGACATGGGCGGCACCAAGATCGCGGCGGCCCTGATCGGGCCGGACGGCACAGTGCTGCGCCGGCACGACCGCCCGACACCGGCCCGGGCCGGGGCGGACGCGGTGCTCGACGCGCTCGCCGCCGCCGTACGAGAGGTGGACGACGGCGCCGAGGCGATCGGTGTCGCCGCCGCGGGCGTCATCGACCCGCGCACCGGAACCGTCACCAGCGCCACCGACACCATCGACGGCTGGGCCGGCACGGCACTGGCCGCGGGCCTTCACGACCGCACCGGGCTGCCGGTCGCCTGCGACAACGACGTCCGCGCCACGGCCGGCACCGAACTCGTCGCGCTCCCGGACCCGAACGGATCCCTCGTCTACGTCTCCGTGGGCACCGGAGTCGGCGGCGCGGTCGCGGTGGACGGGCGGATGCTGCACGGCAGCGCCGGCATCGCGGGCCACCTCGGACACCTGCCCAGCCCGGAGGCCGTGGGGCTGCCCTGCACCTGCGGCGGCAGCGGCCACCTGGAGGCGATCGCCTCCGGGCCCGCGATGACCGCGCGCTACGAACGCCTCGGCGGCCGGCCCGCGCGCCGGCTTCAGACTGTGGCGGAACGCGCCGCCACGGGCGACGCCACCGCCCGCCGTGCGATCACCACCGGGGCCCGCGCCACCGGCCGGATCCTCGGCGGCCTGGCCAACGCCCTCGGCCCGGACCGGGTGGTCGTCGGCGGCGGAGTGCCGCGCATCGGCGACCTGTACTGGACCGCGTTGACCGACGCCTTCCGCGCCGAGCTGATGGCACCCCTGCGCCACCTGCGCCCCGTGCCCCCGCGCCTCGGCGCCGACGCGGCCGTACAGGGAGCGGCCCTGCTCGTGCGCACCGCACCCCTGCGCGGTGCGGCCGGCCCCCTTCACCGTTCTCACCGTTCTGGAGGCCCGGTATGACCTCGTCCGTGGCCACCGCCTTCCGAGGCCGGCTGATCGTCTCCTGCCAGGCCCCGCCCGGCGACCCCATGCGCGACACCGCGACCCTGGTCAGGCTCGCGCGGTCGGCGGCGGCCGGCGGCGCCGCGGGCGTCCGTGTCAACGGACCCGACGTCGTCGCCGCCGTCACCGCGGCCGTGGACCTGCCCGTGATCGGGCTGTGGAAGGACGGCGACACCGGTGTGTACATCACCCCGACCGTGCGCCACGCCCTCGCTCTCGCCGCAGCCGGCGCGCACGTGGTCGCTGCGGACGCCACGGACCGCCCGCGCCCCGACGGCAGTTCCTTCGCCGACCTCGTGACGGCCGTGCACCGGGCGTCAGCCCTGGTGATGGCGGACGTCGCCACGCTGGCGGAAGGCGTCCGGGCCGCCCGGCAGGGCGCGGACTTCGTCTCCACCACCCTGTCGGGATACGTGCCCGGCTCCCCGGAACAGTCCGGTCCCGACCTGCGACTGGTCGCCGGACTCGCCCGCGCGACCGGCACCCCGGTCGTCGCGGAGGGCCGCATCGGCACCCCGGAGGAGGCCGCCGCCGCGCTCGCCGAGGGCGCCCACTCCGTCGTCGTCGGCACCGCCATCACCGCTCCGACGGCCCTCACCCGTCGCTTTGTGACCCGCCTCACCCGTCCCTAGGGCGGTCCTTCGTCCCCGACAGCACTCGACGACGAGTGCGTCCGGCAGTCTGGAGTCACCGTGCAGCACGCCAACGCGCCCTCCCAGCAGCCCTGGTACCGCCAGGTGGGCCGCAGCCGGTGGAAGTCGTTCGTCGCGGCCTGGATCGGCTATCTTCTCGACGGCTTCGACTTCGTTCTGATCACTCTGGTACTCACCGAGATCAGCGACGACTTCCACCTCGACACGATCCAGGCAGCGAGCCTGGTCTCCGCCGCCTTCATCACCCGCTGGCTCGGCGGCGCGGTGCTCGGCGCGCTCAGCGACCGCTTCGGCCGCAAGCTGTCCATGGTGGTCAGCATTCTGCTGTACTCCGTGGGAAGCTTCGCCTGCGGATTCGCCTGGGACTACACCAGCCTGTTCGTCGCCCGGCTCGCCATCGGCATGGGCATGGCCGGCGAGTACTCCGCCAGCGCGACCTACGTCATGGAGAGCTGGCCCGCGCACCTGCGCAACCGGGCCAGCGGATTCCTGATCTCCGGCTACTCCGTGGGCACGATCCTCGCCGCTCAGGTCTACAAGTGGGTCGTGCCGGCCCTCGGATGGCGCTGGATGTTCTACCTCGGCCTCATCCCCGTGCTGGTCGCGCTGTGGATGCGCCGCGCCCTGCCCGAGGCCGACGACTGGACGGCCTCCGTCGCCGGGCGGCAGCAGCGCCCCAACCCCTTCCGCCCGCTGTTCACCACCGGGGCGCGGGCCACCCTGAACGTGGTGCTCGCGGTGGCCGCCGCCGTCTCGCTGTTCGCCGTCTTCACCCCGCTGGGCGACGGCATGGTCCCGGTCCTGTCCGTGCTCGCCGGCGCCTGCCTGATCGTCTTCGCCGTGCAGTTGGGCGGCCGCCGGGGCTGGCTGCTGTACGTGTCGATGATCGTGACGATCTTCTTCGCGTTCCTGTACTCCTGGCCCATCCAGGCCCTGCTGCCCACCTATCTGAAGTCCGATCTCGGCTACGACCCCGGGCAGGTCACCGACGCCCTGTTCTATGCCGGCTTCGGCACGATGGCCGGCTGCTGGCTGGCCGGGTTCGTCGGCGACTGGATCGGCACCAGGAAGGCGTACGCCTGCACGCTGCTCGGCTCGCTGGTCTTCGTCTTCCCGGTGTTCGCCGTCAGGGACAGTCTGCCGCTGCTCAGCGTGCTGCTGTTCGTGCTGCAGGCCACCAGCTTCGGCATCTCCGGTCTGCTGCCCCGTTACATCGGCGGGCACTTCCCGACGCACACCCGGGCCGCCGCACTGGGCTTCACCTACAACGTGGGAGCCCTGGGCGGCGCCGTGGCCCCCGTCCTCGGCGCCCGCCTCGCCTCCGGCATGGACCTGGGCCAGGCGCTGGCCGTCCTCACCTTCGCCGGCACGCTGATCGTGGTGCTCCTGGTCGGCTTCGACGTACCGGCCCGGTTGGGCCGGCTCCTCGACCCGGACGGCCCGGCCGACCACCTCATGGCGGAGGGCGGCCACGACCCGGCGGACGGGAAGCACGGTCCGGCTCGTCAGTACACCTAGCGAGGAGAACCGCTCGGTGCCGCCCCCTGCACGTCGGTCAGGTCCGGCGCGCGCCCGTCGGCCGGCGGGGCGGTACGGCGGAGTGGCCGACCGGCCCGCCGCGGCCCGCGGCCCGCGACCGGTACACCACGTACGGCCTCGTCAGATAGCCCACCGGCGCCGTGAACGCATGGACCAGCCGGCTGAACGGCCACAGCGCGAACAGGGCCAGCGCCAGCAGTGCATGCAGGCGGTACTGGACGGGCGCGGCCGCCATCGCCTGGACGTCCGGGGCCAGCGTGAACAGGCTGCGGAACCAGACGGAGACGCCCTCGCGGTAGTCGTAGGACCCCGAGGGCACCCCGCTCGCGGTCGCGGTCAGCCCGGCGAGCAGGGTGACCGTGAGCAGCGGGTGGAGCAGCCGGTCGCTGCGGCTGGTGGCGGCCCGTACCGCGGGCACCCGCAGCCGCCGGTACAGCAGCAGCCCCAGCCCGGCGAGCGTGGCCAGCCCGGCTGCGCCGCCCACCAGCAGGGCGTTGGCGTGGTAGAGCCGCTCGGTGACGTGCAGGCGTTCGGTCAGCGACTCGGGGACCAGCAGGCCGACGACGTGGCCGGCGATCACGAACAGCAGCCCGTAGTGGAACAGCGGACTGCCGACCCGCAGCAGCCGGTGCTCGTACAGTTGACTGGAGCGGGTGGTGAACCCGAACCGGTCGTAGCGGTAGCGCCAGGCGCCCCCGGTCACGAACACCACGAGGACGACATACGGCAGCACACCCCACAGCGCCTGGTTCATCGGACGGCTCCTTGCCGGTCGGCGGGGTCGGCGGAGAACGGGGCGAGGCCGACGAGTTCCACCGCGGGGCCGCCACGGGCGAGCCGCAGGGCGGCCGCCCGGTCGGCGGGGCCCTGCCCTGGCAGGGTGGCGCACACGCCGCGCACCACGTGGGCGTACGGGCTGCCGAAGTCCTCCAGCGCCATCCGCAGCAGTTCCAGCGCCGCCCGGTGGTCCGTCAGGAGCCGGGTGCCCGGGTCGGGGCAGCGGGCGGCGAACTCCAGCGCGAGCGGCAGGTGGTCGGGGAGTTCGTCCTCGGGCGGTGTCCAGCCGTGCGCGCGGTAGCGTCTCTTCCACTCGGCGAGCGAGCCACCGCGGCGACGGGTGTCGCCGTCCGTGTAGTAGGTGAGGTGGAGGGTACGGCGCCGGCTGCGGTCGAAGGTCGTGACGTAGCGCTCGGCAAGGGTCAGTACGGGGATGTCCCGCACGGCCTCGCAGAACGCGCGCAGGGGTGCCGTGCCGGGACCGCCCAGCAGGGCGAGGCTCTCACCGACCAGGGCGAGCCGGGAGGGCCAGCGGTCGTCCGGGTAGGAGAGCAGCAGCGCGGCGGACTGGTGGACGGCCGGGACGACCGCCCCGGAGGCGCGGCGCGTCATCGGGTGCCACCGCCCTCGGCCCGGCGCGGGAAGAGGCCGCTCGGCCGGCCCTTGCCGTTCCAGTTGAGCAGATTCACCCGGCCCGCCGTGCCGGATGCACCGCCCGGCCCGGCGGGGGCCGCTTCCGCCCCGGTGGGCCGCGGCAGGCCGTGGAACTCTTCCGCCATCATGCCCGGCAGGTCCTCACCGTCCAGACTGCACCCGGCCCCCGGGTCGCCGTGGCCCGTGGAGGCCGCGTACGCGGTGGGGATGACGTACCGTTCGTCGTACTTGGCCAGGGCCAGCAGCCGGTACATCGCCTCGATGCTCCGCCGGTCCATCCCGACCGAGCGGGCGATGGCCGGGTCCTGCTCCTCACCGAGATTGACCCGCCGCATATGGCTGCGCATCGCGGCGAGTCTGCACAGGGCGGCCTCCACCGGATCCGTATCGCCCGCGGTGAACAACCCGGCCAGGTACTCGACCGGGATGCGCAGCGAGTCGATCGCGCCGAACAGGTTGACCGGGTCCTCGCCGTCGTGGCCGGTGGCGGTGAGCGCGTCGACCACCGGCGAGAGCGGCGGGACGTACCAGACCATCGGCAGGGTCCGGTACTCCGGATGGAGCGGCAGGGCCACCTTGTACTCGGTGATCAGGGCGCGTACCGGGGAGTTGCGGGCCGCCTCGATCCAGTCGTGCGGGATGCCCGACTCCTCGGCGGCGCGGGCCACGTCGGGGTCGTCCGGGTCGAGGAAACAGCTCAGTTGTGCCTCGTAGAGGTCCTTCTCGTCGGGCACCGCGGCGGCCTCGCCCACCTTGTCCGCGTCGTACAGCAGCACCCCGAGGTAGCGCAGCCGGCCGACACAGGTCTCGGAGCAGACGGTGGGCTCGCCGGCCTCGATCCGGGGATAGCAGAAGGTGCACTTCTCGGCCTTGCCGCTGCGATGGTTGAAGTACACCTTCTTGTACGGGCAGCCGCTCACGCACATCCGCCAGCCACGGCAGCGGTCCTGGTCGACGAGGACGATGCCGTCCTCGATCCGCTTGTACAGGGCGCCCGAGGGGCAGACGGAGACACAGGTCGGGTTGAGGCAGTGTTCGCAGATCCGCGGCAGATAGAACATGAATGCCTGCTCGTACTCCAGCCGGACCTGCTCCGTCATCCGCCGCAGAACCGGGTCCTGGGCGACGTGCTCGGGGCCGCCGCCCAGGTCGTCGTCCCAGTTGGGGCCCCAGGTGACCGCGGTGGGCCGGCCGTCGACGAGGGAGAGCGGCCGGGCCGTGGGCACGTCGGCGCCCAGCGGGGCGCTGGTGAGGTTCTCGTAGTCGTAGGTCCAGGGCTCGTAGTAGTCGTCCAGGGCGGGGAGTTCCGGGTTGGCGAAGATGCGGGCGAGCCGGCGGGCACGGCCGCCGGTGCGCGGCACGAGCTTCCCGCGCCGCAGTTCCCAGCCGCCCTTCCACTTGTCCTGGTCCTGGTAGCTGCGCGGATATCCCAGTCCGGGCCGGGTCTCGACGTTGTTGAACCAGACGTACTCGGTGCCCTGCCGGTTGGTCCAGGTCTGTTTGCAGGTGACCGAGCAGGTGTGGCATCCGATGCACTTGTCGAGGTTCATGACCATGGCCACCTGTGCCATCACCCGGGGCCGCCGGGTGACCTGGGTACGGGGCATGTCAGTACTCCACGTTCTGGGAGCGCCGCCGGATCATGGTCAGCGAGTCCCGCTGGTTGCCGGTGGGCCCGTAGTAGTTGGGGGAGAAGGAGAGCTGCGCGTAACCGCCGATGAGGTGGGTGGGCTTGATCAGCAGTTTCGTCAGCGCGTTGTGCACGCCGCCGCGGCCGCCGGTCGTCTGCGACTTGGGCACGTTCACCATGCGTTCCTGCACGTGGTACATGAAGACCGTGCCGGCGGGCATGCGGTGCGAGACGACGGCACGGGCGACGACGACCCCGTTGGCGTTGACCGCCTCGACCCAGTCGTTGTCCGCGACCGTGATCGCCGCGGCGTCCTCGACGCTCATCCAGATGACCGGGCCGCCGCGGGCCAGGGTCTGCATGAGCAGGTTCTCCTGGTACTCGGAGTGGATGGACCACTTGGCGTGCGGGGTGAGGTAACGGACGGTCACCGAGCGGCCCTCCCCGGGCTCCGCCGGGGTGTGCTCGCCGAGGGCGGTGAGGTCCAACGGGGGCCGGTAGACGGGAAGTTGCTCGCCGAGTTCGGCCATCCAGTCGTGGTCGAGGTAGAAGTGCTGCCGGCCGGTGAGGGTGTGCCAGGGCTTGCGGTGCTCGGTGTTGATCGTGAAGGGGGAGTAACGGCGTTCCGGGCCCTCCTTGCCGGACCATTCGAAGCTGGCGCCGACCTGGACCGGCCGTGCCTGGGTATCGCTGAAGACGACCCGGCGCTCGGCGACCGAAGCACCGAGCCCGGTGAGACCGCTGTCGGCTCCGACACGCTCGGCCAGCCGCTCGAAGCCCTCTTCGGCGAGGCGGCCGTTGGTGGTGCCGGACAGGGCGAGGATCGCTTCGCAGAACTTCACGTCCGTGTCCAGCAGCGGCCTGCCCGCGGCCGGGCCGTGGTCCGCGGTGCCGGAGCGGGCGGCGAGCCAGCCGTCCTCCGCGGCCGGCACCACGGTGACGCCCTTGACCTGCATACCGGCCTCCAGCGCGAGCGGGCCGAAGGCGGCGAGCCGGTCGGCGACTGCGGTGTAGTCGCGTTCGACGAGGGAGAACCGGGGCAGGTTGCGGCCGGACACCGCGGTCGTCGTGCCGTCCTTCCAGTCGGGCACGGTGCCGCCCGGCTGCGCCACCTCACCGGGGGTGTCGTGCATCAGCGCGGTGGCTACCAGGTCGTACCGGGTGCCGAGCCGGCCGACGGCGAGTTCGGAGAGCTTGCGTGCCAGCCCGTGGAAGATGTCGAAGTCGGTACGGGCCTGCCAGGGCGGGCTGATGGCCGGTGAGAAGGCGTGTACGAAGGGGTGCATGTCCGTGCTGGACAGGTCGTGCTTCTCGTACCAGGTGGCGGCGGGCAGCACGAGGTCGGCGAAGAGGGTGGTGGACGTCATCCGGAAGTCCAGTGCCAGCAGCAGGTCGAGCTTGCCGCGCGGCGCTTCCTCCCGCCAGGCGACGTCGGAGGGACGCCCGGCGGGACCGGCCTCGGCGGCCGAGGCATTGTCCCGGGCGCCGAGCAGATGCCGCAGGAAGTACTCGTTGCCCTTGGCCGAGGAACCGATGAGGTTGGCCCGCCACACCGTGAGCACCCGCGGCCAGTTCTCCGGCGCGTCGGGATCCTCGCAGGCGAACTCCACCGCGCCGTCCTGGAACCGGTCGCAGACCCACTCACCGGCGTCCTTGCCGCTGGCGCGCACACGGTCGCCGAGATCGAGCGGGTTGTCACGGAAGGTGGGGTACGAGGGCATCCAGCCCAGCCGCATGGACTGGGCGACGAGGTCCGCGGTGTGCCGGCCGGTGAACAGCCCCTGACCGGTGGGCGAGGCCAGTGCGTCGGCGCCGTAGGTCTCGTAGCGCCACTGGTCGGTGTGCAGGTACCAGTAAGGCGTCGCGGCCATCATCCGGGCGGGCCGGACCCAGTCGGCGGCGGTGGCGAGCTGCTGCCAGCCGGTGAACGGACGGACCTTCTCCTGCCCGACGTAGTGCGCCCAGCCGCCGCCGTTGACCCCCTGGCAGCCGGTGAGCAGCAGCAGGGAGAGGAACGAGCGGTAGATGGTGTCGGAGTGGAACCAGTGGTTGGTGCCGGCGCCCATCACGATCATGCAGCGGCCCTCGGTCCGCTCCGCGGTGCCGGCGAACTCCCGGGCGGCGCGCACCACCGCTGCCGCCGGCACCGAGGTGTGCACCTCCTGCCAGGCGGGGGTGCCGGGTACCGAGGCGTCCGTGTACTCCGCCGGCCACAGCCCCGACAGGCCGGCGCGGCCCACCCCGTAGCGGGCCAGCATCAGGTCGAAGACCGTGGTGACGAGTTTTCCGCCGACGGTGCGGACCGGGACCGCGCGCCGGAGCGTGGCGCCGGCCTCCTCGAAACAGGGCAGTTCGACCTCGGCGGACCGGGTGCCCGCCCCCTCGTACAGGCTGAGCCGTGGGGAGATCCCGGACAGGTCGAGGTTCCAGCGGCCTTCGCCGCCCTTGCTCCACCGGTCGCCCAGGGTGCCACCCGGTACCACCACCGAATCCGTCTCCTCGTCCAGCAGCACCGGCATCCAGCGCCTGGACTCCTCGTCGGCGTGCAGGCCGAGACCGAGGTCGGCGGCGGTCACGAACTTGCCCGGTACGAGCCGGCCGCCGACTTCCCGCTCCGTCAGCTCCACCAGGAACGGCAGGTCGGTGAAGCGCTTGACGTAGTCGGTGAAGTACGGCACCTGCCGTTCGACGAAGAACTCCTTGAGGATCACGTGCCCCATCGCCATGGCCACCGCACCGTCCGTGCCGGGGTGCGGGTGCAGCCACTCGTCGGCGAACTTGGTGGCGTCCGCGTAGTCCGGTGAGACCACCACGACCTTCTGGCCGCGGTAGCGGGCCTCCGCCATCCAATGGGCGTCGGGCGTCCGGGTGACGGGCACATTGGAACCCCAGAGCATGAGGTACGCGGCGTCCCACCAGTCGCCCGACTCCGGAACGTCCGTCTGGTCCCCGAAGACCTGCGGCGAGGCCACGGGCAGGTCCGCGTACCAGTCGTAGAAGGTGAGCATCGGGGCGCCGATCAGCGACATGAACCGGGCGCCGACCGCGTGCGAGGCCATCGACATGGCGGGGATCGGGGAGAAGCCGGCGATCCGGTCCGGTCCGTGCTCGCGCAGGGTGTGCACATGGGCGGCGGCCGCGATCTCCAGCGCCTCCTCCCAGCCAATCCGCACGAGCCCGCCCTTGCCGCGCGCGCCCTGGTAACGAGCCCGCTTCTGCGGGTCCGTGGTGATCTCGGCCCAGGCCGCCACCGGGTCGCCGAGACGCGTCTTGGCCTCGCGGTACAGCTCCACCAGCACACCCCGGGCATGCGGGTAGCGGATCCGGGTCGGCGAGTAGGTGTACCAGGAGAAGGAAGCCCCGCGCGGACAGCCGCGGGGCTCGTACTCGGGCCGGTCGGGGCCGGTCGTGGGATAGTCCGTCGCCTGCGTCTCCCAGGTGATCAGACCGTCCTTGACGTACACCTGCCAGGAGCAGGATCCGGTGCAGTTCACCCCGTGGGTGGAGCGCACGACCTTGTCGTGGGCCCAACGGTCCCGGTAGGGCGCGTCGTTGACCGTACTCCCGATGTCGTAGACCGCCCGCAGGTCCGGTGTCGTGTCCGCTCGCCGTAGTGCCGCCCCCGCTGCCAACAGGCGTCGGGTCACCGCGTCCGCCGCGCGGTCGGACTCCCCTCGTGCCCTGCGACGCATCACAGTCGGCTCCTCTCCACGGGGCCGTGCCCGAGCGGGTCGGCCGATTCCGTTTGCGCACAGCATCATTCCGGCGCCCGCCGAGACCCCTCGCACCTTTCGGTCGTTTGATATCTGCAGGGCCGGTCTTTCCGTGTGCTTTGCGACAGCCGCCCCTTACCTGGGCGATGACCTGGGAAAAAGATCGGATCCTGGTTGTCCCGGGTGCCGGCCGAAAGGAATGGCCGAAGAAACACCCCGGTGGCCGTCAGCGCCCAGGCCACGAGCGCACACACCGCGACGGCCCGGCCGAGCGAGGCGAGCGCCGTGCGGTGCTCGGCAGCGCCGAGGGCCGCGGTCGCCACCGCGTACATCCCGATCGGGAACACCGCGGTCCACCAGACCGGCTCGGGCCGCAGCGGGACCCGGTGCCGCCCGTGCCGCCACAGCCCGGCCGCCACCAGCACCGGGAGCAGCAGCGTGGCCCAGCCCCAGACCAGGTCCAGCAGGACCACGCTGACGCCACGCAGAACGGGGCCGTCGTACGGCAGCACCTGACAACCGGCGAGCACACTGATCGCGCCGGCGCCCATCGACACCCAGTAGACCGGGGTCAGCTCCCGCGGCGCGACGCCGTACCGCAGCAGCCGTCGGCCGACGACCGCCGTGACCAGCCCGTACAGCGTCAGGCCGACCAGCCAGCCGACCAGTTCCCCCCGGTGCGCCAGGCCGGTGCCGGACAGCCCGGCCGCTGCCAGGACCAGCGACTGAAGGCCGACGACGACCAGGAACCACGTCCCGTCGGCCCGCCGCGACGCGGCCTGCGGGCCGGCCCGGCGCAGCGTGACCACCACCCGCCCGGACACCAGCAGCCAGGCCGGAAGGGCCAGCGCGACCAGCGCCGGCGCGGCCCAGGGCCGGCCGGTGAGCCGGGTGGCGAGCACGTCGGAGGCAGCCACGAAGGTGAAGAACCCGAACACCCGGGCCGGATCCGCGGGCTTGCCCGCCGGCCGGCCGCGACGGCCCACCAGCCGGAGCAGCAGAGCGCCTGCCCATACGGCGTACACAGCGGCGGCCAGCGCGAACAGCACGCCCGACAGCCGGTCCGAGCCGAGCAGCCCGGCTGCCCGGGACACGATCCCGGTGGCCATCACCGGTGCGAAGCCGGCGGGCGGCGCATCGTGTATGGCGGTGCGGCACCGGGTCGCAGCCGCGCGCGCCAGCCTTCTGATTTCTTCGGTCACGGTCCGGTCCACGGCAGCAGCGTTGCTTTCGGCAATGGCCGCCGGCCTGGCGTTGCGTTCTTTTTCGGCCAGGGCACGGCGCATTCACCCCGTTTGATTTTACATTTCCTTGAGGCGGAGCGGGCCGGTGAAATACTCGGCGGCCGGTGACAGGGCCGAAAGAAAAGCGAGTTCACGCCCACTGCTGGGGCGGCACTATGCAATTGGCGTATGCCGTGGTCGTTCTTTCGTATTCTTCGGTGGTTCGCAGTGCGGCCGTCGAGCGGGTACGGAAGCGACGCGCGCGGGCCCCCGCGTCCGATCTTCTCCGGCAACCCCGACGCGAGCCGTCCCTCCGGAAGAGAACGAGAAATGTCGCGCGCCCCACGTCCCGGTGGCGGCTCCGCACCATCTGGCGATCCTCGCCGCGTGCATCGCGGTCGAATTCACCCCTTCCGGGGGCGTGCTGCTTTCCTGGAACTCCGCCCCAACGACCACGCCGTCCTATCCCCGCCGGCCGGGCCAGAGCGCCGACTGAGAGCGTGACGCCGACGGCCGTGGTGGCGAGGACCCGGCCCATGCGCATGAGTCGCCGTTGGCGGAGGTGGCCCCGCCGTTTCCGTGCGGCGCACGGTCACGGCCTCGGCTGCCCTGCCTGACGACTGCTGGAAACAGCCCGTCCATCGGCCCGGCACGGACGGTTCATCATTCCCCGTCGAATCGGCTGTGCCATTGGCGGGCAGCGCACTCGAATTGACCCTCGACGCCACGGTTCCGGGCGACGGGTACGAAGCTTCGCCCCCACAAGTTCCGCCGCCCGGGACACGCAAAGCCTGTCAGTGCCGGGGCCCCTCGGCGACCGTGTTCAACTTCACCGGCGGCGTGTCGCCCACCAGGTCCACGACGTTTTCGGCGTAATTCATCGAAGAGCCCGGCGAGTTACTGCAAGTAGTCCCGGCGATCGCGACCGTCACCGGTCGTCCCCGTCGCACTCGACGGCAGCGATGTCGCGCGGGGGCCGATTCGCGCGCAGGTCCAGGTGGTCCAGGAACGCCTGCCCGGCCGCGCACCCGGCCGTACCCGCGAGCGGCACAGGCCGACCTACAATGGGCCTCATGAGCCGTTGGCAGGAATTGACCGGGGGGACAACCGGGCAGGACTACGCCGCACGGTTCGCGGCCCTGGCCCGCAGCGGGAAGGACATGCACGGTGAAGCGCGGTTCTGCGCGGCGCTCGTACCCGTCGGAGCACGGGTGCTGGACGCCGGGTGCGGTACCGGACGGGTCATGATCCGGCTCGCGGAACTCGGGTACGACTGCGTCGGTGTGGACCTTGACGCGTCGATGCTGGCGGTGGCGCGGCAGCAGGCGCCGGAACTGCCCTGGTTCCAGGCCGACCTGGCGGAGTTCGTGCCGGCGGGGCTCGGCATCGCGGCGGACTTCGATCTCGTGGTCGCCGCCGGAAACATCTTCCCGCTGCTCAGCGCCGGCACCGAGGCGACGGTGGTCGAGCGCCTGGCCGCGGCCCTGCGCCCGGGAGGTCTGCTGGTCGCCGGCTTCGGCCTGGACGAGGCCCACCTGCCGGTGCCGCCCGGCATCACGCTGTCGGAGTACGACGACTGCTGCACCGCGGCCGGTCTCACCCTCGTCGACCGCTTCGCCACCTGGGACGCCGACCCTTACGACGACGGTGGCTATGCCGTCAATGTCCACCGCCGGTGAGGACCCGCGGAACACCTTGACCACCGCGGTCCCTTCAGGGCGCTGCCGAACGGCAGCGGACCTCGCCCGCCCGCTCAGCCCTGCAACCCCCTGAACGACGCGAGGACCTGCCGGGCGTGTGCCGACCATGCGGCGGCCTGGGCCGGGGCGAGTACGGCGAGGTGTTCTTCCATCTCGCGGACGGTACGGGCGCAGCCCGCGTCGTCGCCCCGCGTGGCCAGATGGGAGGCCAGCGCCAGATGGGCACTGGCCCAGGTGTCGAGGTGCGCGGTGCGGCCCCGTTGCAGCACGAGGACGCGCCCGTGGTCGACGGCCAGCCGGAATCCGCGGGAAGCCGCACCGTCGCGTCGGCAGTTCATCGAGGAGACACCCAGCAGCATCGCCGTCCGGGCGCACGCCTCGTACACCTCGTCCCGCGGGTGCTGCCCGGCCAGCCACAGCAGGCTGCCGCACATGTCCTCCAGCGCCTGGGACACCTGCTCCGGCTCCAGGGACGGCCGGTTTCCCGACATCAGTTCGTCGCGGCGCCGGGCGAACGAGGCGAGCAGCCGGCGCAGGTGCCTCCGCTTGACGGTCCGGACCTCCGCCAGATCCGCGAGCCGCAGGTCCAGACCCCGCAGCATGAGCGAATGGGCGTCGGTGCCCAGGGCGGCGGGGATCTTCGCGGCGTCGGGATCCAGGAGACCCTGCCAGCGGTAGTCGTTCTGCTCGGCGAACTGCCGCCGGGCACTCGCCAGGGCCTCCGCCGCGCCGTCGAGGTCCCCGGACCGGTGCAGCGCGACGGACAGCGCCCCGCGCAGCCGCGTCGCCTCGGCCACGAGGTCGGTGCGCCCGCCGTCGATCAGACGCTGGTAGTCCTCCAGCGCCCGGGACGCGAGGGGCAGCGCTTCGGTGACGTGGCCGAGGCGGACCAGGCCGTTGGCCTGGCGCTGGCGGGCGTCGGCGAGGTCCCGGAGCGAGCCGTCGCCCCGCCGGAAGAGGGATTCGACCACGCCGGCGATGGTCCCGGCGACCGCCAGCGCCTCTTCGTGCTCGCCCAGGTTGCCGAGCGCGGCGTTCAGCGTCTGCAGGCAGCCCACCCGGGACCTGTCGTCCTGCGGCCGGGTCGACGCACCCAGCAGGTCCAGCGCGGCCCGCGCTTGTCGGCACGCGACGTCGGGGGCCCCGCTCCGGCGGTGCAGCACCGCTCGCCCGTTGCCGATCAACGACCCGACCAGGTGGGTGTCCGCGTCCTGCCCGGGGGCCGCGTCGAGGATGCGCTGCGCCTCGTCGAACTCCTCGGCGGCAGCCGCCGTGTCGCCCGCCTCCAGGAGGGCGGTGGCGAGTTTCTGCCGGGCGTCGGCCCGTTCGATGACGCAGCTCCGCTCACCGTCGGCGGCACTGACCCGGTCCCAGACCTCGACCGCCCGCCGGGCCAGAGCGATGGCGCTTCGAGGGTCCTCCAGCCCCCGGGCGAGGGTCGATTCGTGGTCGTGGGCCTTGGCCAGCTGACGGGCGTACTCCATCCGGCCGTCGCGCAGTACGGCCTCCTCCAGCACGAGGCGGGCCGACCGGTAGGCCGCGAGCGCCTCCTGAGGGCGGTCAGCATGCTCATGGCACTGCCCGGTCAGGAACAGGGCGTGCCCCAGCTCCCCGGCGAGGTCGTGGTGGCCCTGCTCGTGGACCAGGGGCGCGTACCGCTCGACCGCTTCCTGGGCATACGCCGCCTTGTCCCGCGGGTTCCTCTCGGCGCCGGCCCGGTTGAGACGGAGCCGCGCCCGGACCGCGTCGAGGTCGGGCCGGCCGGGGGAGACGGCGGCCTCGATCAGCTCGTCGGCCGCGCTCCACGAGGCGGCCGCCTCGGTGTGCCGACCCGCCGGCTCCAGCGCCCCGGCCCGGTTGGCCAGCGCCATGGCCAGGCCCTCGTCGTCGCCCGCGGTGCGCATCTCGGCGACGGCACGCTCGAACAGCCTCAGCCGCTCGCCCGGATCGGCCACGGCGTTGGCCTTCGTACCGAGGGCCATGCCCCGGATCCTCGCCGTCTCGGACGAATCCTCCATCGTGGCGGCCGAGTCGAGGATCAGGTCACAGATCTCGATGGACTCGGCGGGGGAACCCGACAGGCGCACGACGATCGCCAGGGAGTGGAGCACCGAGAGCCGCAGGGCGCGGGCGTCCGCCGAATCGAGGGCCTCCAGGGCCCGGGCGCTCGCCCGGTAGGCCAGCACGGCCCCGGGCAGATCGCCCAGACCATGGCGGACCCGGGCCGACTCCGCCGTGATCAGGGCCCGCAGATGGGCCGAGTCGGGAGTGTCCACGGTGTCCAGGACGCGAGCCGCCTCGGTCAGCGCCCGCAGGTCCTCCATGGTCTGCGAGGCCCGGCTGCCCCGGCCGCTCGGCCAGAAACGGACGGCGTCCCCCGGGTCCAGGCCGGCCGCCCGGTACGCCTTGCCGAGCAGCTCACGCGGATCCCGCCAGGACGCCCCGCCGGGCAGCCGGCGCACATATCCACCCCGGGCGGCGGGGTGTGCGCCGCCGCCCGTCGACGGCCGGGACGGAAGCGGTTCGCCGTCGAGCGTGATGCCGCACTCCCGCGCCGCCGTCCGCGTCAGGTGGTCGGCCACCTCTCGCAGGGACCCCGGGCGGTCGGCCGGGTCCGGCCGGAAGCAGGAACGCAGGAGGCCGGCCACCCCGCCCGGCATGGCGACCGGTCCGCCGCTGTCGTTCTCCCCTTGCAGGAACGTCTCCAGCGCGGCCCCGGCGACGGTTCCCGAGGGCCAGGTGCGCCCGCCGGTGAACATCTCCAGGACGGTCACCGCCCAGCTCCACACGTCGGCCGGCCGGCCCAGCGACCGGCCCTCCGCCTGCTCGGGGGAGGCGTAACCGGGCGTGACGCCCTGGGCGACGGCCCGCAGCGCCGGAGGCTGCTTCTCCGGGGAGTCCGCCATCATCTGCCGAAACACCGACGCGAGGAGTTCGCCGGCGGCGTCGTCGATACCGTCGCCGGGCCGTGCGAGGGCCTGCACGACGAACTCGGTGCCGATGACGTCCTGAGCGTCGCGCTCGGTGATCGCCGCCAGTCCGAAATCGGTGATCCTGGCGGTGGCCCGCTCGGTGAGGAGCACGTTGCCCGGCTTGGTGTCGAGGTGGAGCAGGCCATGGGCATGCGCGGCGTCCAGACCCCAGGCGGCTTCCACGGCGACGCGGAGCACGGTGCGCAGCGTCTGCCGTGGGCCGCCGGCGTAGAGGCGGCCGTCCGCGATCCATTCGGCCAGGGACCCTCCGCTGACGTATTCGCTGAACACCGCCATCCCGTTGCCGACGGTGCGGGTGAAGTGGCACGGCGCGATGTACGGGTGGGGCGGCAGGCCGATCCAGCGCTGCGCCTCGGTGAGGAAGCGTCCCTGTTCCACCGGATCGTCACGGCGCACGCGCTTGACCGCGTAGTGCTCCCCGGTACGCCGGCTCACCACCAGGACCACGTCGCCGAACCCGCCGTGGCCGAGCCGGCGTTGGACGACGAACTCCCCGAGGACCGTCGTCCCCTCCTGCCACGGTGCGGCACCGCCCGCGCGGGCGGGCCCGGACGGCCGTCCGGAACGTGAACTGTGCGTCGGCATGGCGAATCCTTCCGGGTGGGGAACGGCGGGGAGGGCGGCTGCCGCGGGTGGTCCGGGGCCCGCCTACACCGCCGCCAGCGCCGCGCCGAGCGCGGCGGCGGTGGGGAAACGGATGCGCGGGGTGTCTTGCAGGGCCTCGTCCACCACGGCGGCCAGTCGCGGCGGTACGTTCCGCCCCCGTGCGGCCAGCGGCACCGGCGAGGTGTTCCACGCGGTCAGCCACGGGTCGCGACCTGGCGCGAAATCCCTTGGGACATGCCCGCTCAGGACGAAGTACAGCGACGCCGCGACCGCCCACACGTCCACGTCGGGTCGCGCGTACTTGAAGTTGGCCACCTGCTGCCGGGGCATGAACGCGGGTGTCCCCGCCGACGCACCGGTGCGGGTCACTCCGCTCGCGCCGGCCAACTCGTACGACTTGGCCAGGCCGAAATCGGCGATCTTCACCTGGAGGCCCCCGCTCCCGCCCGCCAGCAGGAGGTTCTGCGGCTTGATGTCACGGTGCACGACGCCGGTGACCTGCACCTCCCGCCCCTGGGCGTCCACGGCGTCCACCGGTGCCGAGTGCGCGTACCGCAAGCCGTCGAGCACATCGAGGAACAGTCCGACGGCCGTCTCCGCCGCCAGCGGCCCCTGACGTCGCACGAGGTGATGCAGACTGCCGGGCTCGCACAACTCCATGACGAGGAAGTACCGGCCGTCGGCGTAGCCGGTGGCCGACGTGCGCACCACATGCGGGTGCACGAGGGCCTGCGCGGTGCGCAGTTCCCGCAGGACGCGCGGGTCCGCCCCGGGCGGAGCCGACGACGTGTCACCGCCGGACGGCAGCACCTTCACGGCGCACCGCTCGCCGCTCACCCGGTCGACGGCCTCGTACACCGTGCCCGCCCCGCCGCGGTCCAGCGGCCGGCCGATCGCCCACCTGTCGAGGACGAACGGCTGGCTGGTCAGGTCCATCGGCGCTCTCCTTCTCCACGCGAATCGGAACCAACACCGTGATCCGCGCCG
Source organism: Streptomyces sp. NPDC006012 (assembly GCF_042871185.1). Taxonomy (NCBI): domain Bacteria; kingdom Bacillati; phylum Actinomycetota; class Actinomycetes; order Kitasatosporales; family Streptomycetaceae; genus Streptomyces; species Streptomyces sp. NPDC006012. The sequence goes on along the minus strand of NZ_JBIAIE010000013.1, from coordinate 53,045 downwards.
ACTCGTATAGTAGGGGGACCCTCTTCCGGGGCGGGCCCATTCACGAACAAATCCCGCATGGAGAGGGGTACTCGGGCGCAGCGGGTCAGGGAGGACCAGGAATGTCCAAGGAGCACTCGGCGGATCCGTTCAGTACCTTCCTCAACGCGACCAACCGACCGTCCCCGTCACCGGGGCCGGACCAAGGACCGTCCACCCAGCCGCTGCCTCCCGTCGCGACGTCGGTTCTTCGCGCCCTGCTCGGAAAGGTGCACGCGCAGGTCGGCCGGGTGGGCAGCGACCTCGGCCTCACGACGCTCCAGATCGCGGAAGCCGTATCGCTGCTGGCGCGCCTGGAGTTGGTGACGGTCGGCCAGGACGGCACCGACGACACGATGGAACTCACCGGGAAGGGCCGGGAGTTGCTGACGCAGCTGTAGCACCCGGGACCGACGGCCGTCCGCACAACGCAGCACCCGTTCGAGTACGCGACAGGTGAGAGGGGCGCCAGATGCAGGACTTCGTGGCGGCGGGCGCGCTGGGTGCGCTGGTGGGAGGGGCGGAACTGGCGTCGCGCTACCGCGACCGCCCGTCGGCCCTGCTGGGCGTCGCCAGCGCGTGGCTCTACGTACTGCTCAACGCGGCGGCGAGCAGCGGGGTCCTGTGGGTCGTCCATGTCTTCGGCTGGCGGTTCGGGACCGCGTCCGCCGACCAGGCGGCAGCGCTCCAGGTGCTCGTCTCCGGGCTGGCCGCCCTCGCCCTGTTCCGCAGCTCGTTGTTCACGGTCCGGGTCGGCGACCAGGAAGTCGGCGTCGGCCCCAACCTCATCCTCGCCATGCTGCTGGGCGTGGCCGACCGGGGCGTGGACCGGATGCGGGCCAAGGACCGCTCCCAGCAGGTCACCCGCATCATGCGCGGGGTCCGCTTCGACAAGGCCCGCGTCGCGCTGCCGGCCTTCTGTCTCGCCTTGCTGCAGAACCTGCCCGAGCAGGAACAACGCGACCTCGCAGTGGCCGTCGAAGCGTTGGTCAGCAGCGAGATGACGGACACTCAGAAGTCCTACGCGCTGGGTCTCCTCCTGATCAACATGGTCGGTCCCGAAGTGCTGCAGAGCGCCGTGGCCGCGCTCGCCGAGGAGATCAGGGAACCGGCGCAGCCGACCGCCAGGACACCGTCCCAGAGCCGTACGGGCACGGACTCGATCACCGCCTGAGCGCGCCGGGGGCCGCTGAACCTCAGCCTCGAAGGCCGCTGTTCCCGCCTCGGCGCGCGTTGAGCGCGGCGGCCACGAACGACGCGACCACCGGCCGGCGGTCCTGCTCGTTCCAGGCCAGCACCAGCCGGCTGGGCGGCGCGTCGGTCACCGGGAGGCACACCAGACCGGCCGGGACCGCTTGGACCAGTGAACGGGGCAGCACCCCGATCATCCGGCTGACCGCGATCATCTGGAGCATCTGGGTCACGTCGGCGACCTCGGGACCGGTGCCGTCGCCCTCGGGAATCCCTTTTCCGCGGGGCAGCGTCTCACCCTGGAGGTCGGACATGAGCACCGAGGTCCGTCCGGCCAGCCGGTGCCCGGACGGAACGATGACCACGCGGTCCTCGGCGTGCAGCGTCTCGTGGGCCAGGCCGTCGAGATCGTCGAAGGGTATGTAGAGCAGGCCGACGTCGGCCCGGCCGTCGCGCAGGAAGTCGGTGCGGTCGGCGGGGCCGCTGAACAGGATGTCCACCCGGCGGGCGTCGGGCAGGCGGGCGTACTCGGCCAGGATCCCGGACAGCAGTCCGGCGTCGCCGCCGGGCTTGAGGACGAGCCGCAGGTGGGCCTGGACGTCACCGGCCCGCCGGGCTTCCCGGACGGCGACGCTGACCGCGTTGAGCGCGTGCCGCCCGTGTTCCTGCAACGCCTTCCCGGCCGGGGTGAGTGCGACGTGCCGGCTGGAGCGGATGAACAACTGGACGCCGAGCCTGGTCTCGATCCGCCGGATCGCCTTCGACAACGCAGGCTGGGCGATCGACAGCCGGACGGCGGCCCGGCCGAAGTGCAGCTCGTCGGCGACGGCGATGAAGTACTCCAGCTCCCGGGTCTCCAGCTCGATCATGCCTCCAGGTTATCGCCGCATATCGAACAGATCTTGGACGCCGTCGGCGTACGCCTCAAGAATTGCCGCATGATCAACCACACGATGATTGTCTCCTTCGACCAGCCGCTGCCCACCGCCGAGCTGGATCAGTACCTCGCAGATATCGAACGGGTCATGCTCGACAGCGGTCTCGTGCAGTCGGTCGTGGCCCGGCGCCACCTTCCGGTCCCCGGCGAGGAGGCCATCGAGGCACTGATCGCGACCGCGATCGTGCAGTTCGCCGTGGCCGACACCGACATGCTGACGAAGGCGTTCACCGCGCCCGGCCTGCACGAGGCCATCAAGCACTGGCAGGCGCGGCACCCGTACAAGGTCGCCTGGGCGAACCACGAGCCGCTGGCATGAGCGGGGTCTCCGTCGCCCGGAAGGCGGGACCGGTCACCGGCGCCGGCAGTGGGATGGGCCGTGCGACGGCGCTGGGGAGCGCCCGGAGCGGCGCCGCGGTCGCCGTGCTCGACGTCGGGTGATCCGGGGCTACCGGCCCGGGGCCGGGCCGATGGGCGACGGCCGCCCGGGAGCCGGTCGGCCGTAGCCGGGCGGCCGGTCGGTGCGGATCATGCCGGTGCCGCTCTCCCCAGGAGAGCGGCACCGGCATGATCCGTCGAGCCAGGGCGGCGCGTCAGTCCCGCGGTCCCGGCTCCGGGCTGCTCTGCTGCCCGCTCTCCTCGTGGCCGAGGAAGAGGTCGAAGCCGTCCTGCCCGGTGCCGTCCACCCGGACCGGGGTGGCCACCGGCGGGTAGCCGGAAGCGACGAGCGTGTACTCGGTGCCGGCCAGATCCGGGAAGGAGTACGCGCCGTCCTCGCCGGTGGTACGGGTGGCGACCACGCTGCCCGCCGGGTCCAGCAGCGCCACCCGGGCATCGGCCAGCGGTGCGCCGTTCTGGCCGCGTACGGTGCCCTGTACCAGGGCGGCCGGCGCGAGGAACACGTCCTGTGCGGTCGCGTTGTCCCCGACGGCCATCGCGATGGCGGTGGGCCGGTGACGCTCGGCGCTGACGGTCAGGACGTACTCCCCGGCGGCCAGGCTGGCGAAGCGGTAGCCGCCGTCGGCACTGGTGATCGTGGAGTCGGCCACCTCGCCGTACGGGTCGGTCGCCACCACCAGAGCACCGGCCACCGGCTGGTCGCCGGCGCGGACGGTGCCGGCCAGACCGCCGTTGCCGGCCAGGACGAGGTTGTACTCGACGGAGGAGTCGCCCACCGAGAGGGTGGCCACCTGCGGCTGGCGCCCGGTGGCCGAGCCGACCAGGACGTACGAGCCGGCGGTCGGCACGTACACCGCGTAGCGGCCCAGCGAATCGGCGGTGGAGCGGCCGAGCTGACGTCCCGTCGGATCGATCAGGGTGACCACGGCGCCCGGCACCGGCGCACCGCCGCCGAGGGCCGACACCTGACCGGTGATCATCACGTCGGTCGGCACCGGAAGGCTCATGGTGGTCGTGGTCGTGGTCGTGGTCGTGGTCCCGGGCCGGGCCGGAGGCTCGGTCGCGGCCGTCAGGGTGCTCTCCTCGGCGGTGTCGGCGGCCAGGCCGGCGGTCTCCAGCTGCGCCGTGGGGCTGCCCTTGCGGTAGAGCACCAACGCGAGGATGGCCGCGGTGATGAAGAAGCCGGCCGCCCACCAGTAGGAGGTGGCGTAGCTGTGCAGCGCGGCATTGGCCTGCACCAGCGGGGTCACCGGCAGATGGTGCTTGATGTAGTCGGTCGCCGAGGACGCCGCCAGGGTGGAGAACAGCGCGGTGCCGATGGAACCGCCGACCTGTTGCATGGTGTTGATGGTCGCGGAGGCGACGCCCTGGTCCTGCGGGGCGACCCCGAGGGTGGCGAGGCTGATCGCGGGTGGAACCACCATGCCGATACCGATGCCCATGATCACCAGGGGCGGCAGCACGTCTGCGGCGTAGGTCGAGTGCAGATCGAGGCCGGTGAGCCAGATCAGACCGCCGGTCGTCAGCAGCGCACCGACCGGGACGATCGGCTTGGCGCCCACCCGCGGCACCAGCGTGACCGTGGACAGCTGCGCGAACACCATCAGCGTCCCGATCAGCGGGAGGAAGGCCAGACCGGTCTTGACCGGTGTGTAGTGCAGCGTTTCCTGGAGGTAGTAGGTCAGGAACAGGAAGATCCCGAACAATCCCGCGCCGCTGACAAACACCGAGACGAAGGAAGCCGCACGGTTCCGGTCGGCCAGCACGCGCATCGGCAGCAGCGGATGCTTGGCCAGGTTCTCCCGGATGACGAAGCCGGTCAGCAGCACGACGCCGATGGCCAGGAACATCCAGACCATCCAGTCGCCCCACGGGCGGGTCTCCGCGTTGGCGAAGCCGTACACGAGGGAGAACACACCGCCCGCGGCGAATATCGTGCCCGACAGGTCCAGGTGCGGACGCTGGGTCTTTGCGGGGCTGCGGATGAGCACTGCTGCACCGACCACCGCGAGGGCCGCGATCGGCAGGTTGACGTAGAGGGTGTACCGCCAGTTCAGGTGCTCGGTCAGCAGGCCGCCCAGCAGCAGACCGACGGCGCCGCCGCTACCGGCGATCGCACCGTAGACGCCGAACGCCTTGGCGCGTTCCTTGGCGTCGGTGAAGGTCGTGGTCAGCAGGGACAGCGCGGCGGGTGCGAGCAGCGCACCGAACACGCCCTGCACCGCACGGCCGATGATCAGCAACGTCAGGTTCTGCGCCACGCCGGCCACCGCGGACGCCACCGCGAATCCGACCAGACCTATCAGCAGGGTGTTCTTGCGCCCGAAGAGGTCCGCCAGCCGGCCGCCGAGCAGCAGCAGGGAACCGAACGCCAGCGAGTAGGCGGTGACCACCCACTGCCGGCCGTCATTGGAGAAGCCCAGGTCCTGCTGGGCGGACGGCAGGGCGATGTTCACGATGGTCGAGTCGAGCACCACCATCAGCTGGGCGAGGCCGATCACGGCCAGCACCAACCACCGGCCCTGGCTGTGGTGGTGTTCCGCACCGTGGGCTGACGAGGACCTCGCCGGTGCGGCGTCGGCGCGCGCGTCGACAGAAGTGGATGACATGTGAGAGGTCCTCCGGGAGTGACAGGATCATTTGCGAACGAGCACCGGAAGGACCACGGTGTCCAGGAAGTGCTTGAGGTAGGCGGTGTCGGCCTCGCGCCGCTCGACGAAGGGCCGGGCGAAGACCGCGCCGACGAGCATGTGCGGGAGATAGCGGGCCGTCGGGGAGTCCGGTGCCATCTCACCCCGGGCCACGGCCCGCTCGACGATCTCCCGCAGCATCTCCAGCTCCGGCTCGATGACCGCCTCGCGCAGCGCCTCGGCCAGGTCGGGGTTCTTGTGCACGGCGGGAGCGATGACCTGGCTCAGTTCGACGTCCTTGCGCGCGCCGGTGAAACGGCGGGCCACTTCGTGGAGGTCGCCCGACAACGAGCCGGTGTCCAGCCTGCTGAGGTCGAAGGGTTTGCAGTGCCGGAGCGCCGCGGCGACCAGTTGGGGTTTGCCCTGCCACTGCCGGTACAGCGTGGCCTTGCTGCAGTGCGACCGGGCGGCGACGGCATCCATGGTCAGGGCGTCGTAGCCGGACTCGCGCAACTCGTCGAGGACGGCGTCGTAGAGCTCACCCGCGCGCTCGGGGGTGAGCCTGCTCCGGCGGGGCACCGCCTCGGTGCCGGCGGCTGCCCGTATCGCGCTCATCCGACGACACCTCGCTTCTCCGTGTCCAGGGGCTGTCGATCCATTAACGGATCGAAACTGTTTCGTACGCGCCGAGCGTAAGTTCCCAAAGAGTGAAATGCAAACAATCATCTCGTTCCGGAGAGGGCGCGCGGGAGCAGTGGGGGGCCCACACGTGTCGCGGTGGTGGGCGACCCCACGCGGGGGCCGGTGTTCTCCGCGGTCGTGCGCGGTCGCGGAGCGTTCGACCCGATCGGAGAGCGTTCGGTCAAGGTGTCGACTCTCACACCTCACCGCTCCCGCTCGGACCGCCGGCATCGGGGGAGCCGTGCCGACCAGCGGATCGTGTGGGTCCCCACACCTTCGATCCGGACCTCCACCCGGTCGCCGGAGACCAGTGGCCGTACTCCGGCGGGGTCGCCGTGAGCAGGACACCGCCCGGCCGAAGGATGCTCCAGCGGGCGGCGAAGGCCGGGAGCGCGTCCACGGCGAGAGCCGGGTCCGCGGTGGACGCCTCCTGGACCTTCCGTCCGGCCACCACCGTACGCAACTGCAACGCTCCGGGGTTCGCTGCCTCGGTCACGGGCGCCGCCGCAGTTCCGCGGCGGCGCCCGTCCTCCTCAGTCCTCCACCCACATCCTGCGGACGTAGGCGTCGTGGTCGTCCAGCAGGCCCGCTTCACGGTCCGGCGCGCGGACGATGGTGCCGCCGCCCGTCTCCGGCATCACGATCGAGGCGAGCAGCAGACCGCGCAGCAGATCGTGCATGAGGACGTTCCTGGTGGCACAGCACGTGTCGTACAGGCCCTGGGTGAACACCTGGAACGCGCCGAGGTCGACATCGGCGCCCCCGCGTTCGTCGGCCGTCAGTCCGGTGGGCAGTTCCAGCAGGTCGCCTGCGCCACGGGCGAGGGAGACGTAGAGCTTTCCCACCCGGAGTGCCGGGTCCCAGAGCGTCCTTGTCCGGTCGGCCGTCTCGAATTCGTAGCTCAGTGGTCCCACCTCAGTCTGATGTCCTTGGCAGGGTGTCCTTCAGTTCCCAGAGGACGTCGTCGTCGAAGTGGTCGATGTTGGTGATCTTGTTGCCGGTCTGAGGGCCGAAGACGTCGTAGTTCTCCGCCCCTTCGAGACAGCCCTTCCCGGCCCCCGCCGCCGACTTCGCGAACGAGGCGGACGACACCGGCGAAGCGAGCGAGGAACCACCGACGATCCTGCAGCCGCGCCGCAGCAGCTTCAACTCGTCGTAGACCCGGTCGAGCGTCCTCAGCTTGGCACCGATGAGGACGTCCACCGCCAGCGCGCCGCAGTGTTCGACAACCACTTCGCCCCCGGCTTCGAGACGGTCTCCGGCGCCTGGACCAGGGTGACCGGGACCACCGGGAACCATGGGCAGAGCTATCACCGGCATGCCGCGAGCACGAGCAGCGCCCAGGCACCCTTCCCGCCGGACGTGCCCATGAGCGGCGTCTACACGGTCTCCACCTGGTACCCGGCGGACCCGGCCCTGACCTCCCACGCCTCGTACGTGGTCGCGCACGCCGAGGGCCGGACGACCGTCACGGTGGACCAGGGTTTTGGCGGGGGCACCTGGGTGCCGCTCGGCGACTTCACCTTCTCGGCGGGTGGCGGGGGCACCGTCGAACTCTCGGCCGGCGCCGGGCAGGAGATCGCCGCCGACGCGGTCCGCCTCACCTACCGGGGTGCCGTGGTGGACAACGATTCGGCAGGCTACGAAGCCGTCGCGGGCGACTGGAACAAGGCGACCGGCGTCGGCGGCTACTACGGGGACAACTACCGCACCCATCCGGCGAGCACCGGTGGCGCGGGGGTGCGCTGGCGGTCGGACGTGCCGGTCAGCGGCACCTACCAGGTGGCCGTCTGGTACACGGCGGCGAGCAACCGTGCGTCCGACGCCCCGTACACCGTCCACCACGCGGGAGGTGCCGGCGTCGTCCGTGTCGACCAGCGCGAACGCGGCAGCCAGTGGGTCTCGTTGGGCGACTTCCGGTTCACCGCCGGTCAGCCGGCCACCGTCGAACTGTCCGACGCCGCCGACGGATACGTCATCGCCGACGCCGTGCGCCTGGTGGTCCGCCGGTAGCACGGCTCCGTCGCCGTACGGGACGCGGGCGGCTCCGGGACATCACACCACCACCTCGGTGCCCCGGGCCGCCCCGTCCCGGTGGATGGGTGTGCCGGAGCCGGCCAGCGGGGCGCCCGTGCCGCCGTGCCGGGCCGCGACGATCTCCGCCGCGATCGACAGGGCGGTCTCCTCGGGCGTCCGGGCGCCGAGGTCGAGGCCGATCGGCGCCCGCAGCCGGGCCAACTCGGGCTCGGCCAGGCCCGCTTCGCGCAGTCGTCGGACGCGGTCGGCGTGGGTGCGGCGCGAGCCCAGGGCGCCGACGTACGCGACCGGTCTGCGCAGGGCCTCCACCAGCAGCGGTACGTCGAACTTGGCGTCGTGGGTGAGCACGCACAGCACCGTGCGCGTGTCGGTCGGGGTGCGCCGCAGGTAACGGTGCGGCCAGTCGACCACGACGTCGTCGGCATCGGGGAAGCGGGCCCGGGTGGCGAACACCGGCCGGGCGTCGCAGACGGTGACGTGGTGGCCGAGGAACTTGCCGATGCGTACCAGCGCGGCGGCGTAGTCGATCGCACCGAAGACGATCATGCGGGGCGGGGGAGTGTTCACCTCGACGAGCAGCCTCAGACCACCCGGGCAGTGCGCCCCGTCCTCCGACAGGTCGACGACGCCCGTGCGGCCGCTGTCCAGCAGCGCGCGCGCCTCGGCCGCCGCGGTCCGGTCCAGCCGCGGGTGGCCGCCGAGCCCGCCCTCCCAGGCGCCATCGGCGCGCACGAGGAGGGCGGTGCCGAGGAGTTCGGCCGGACCGCGGACCACCCGGGCGACGGCTGTCGGCTCATCGCGGGCGGCGGCGGCCAGCGCGGACCGGAACACCTCCCCCAGGGATCCTTGCGCGCGGACCGGCGTGATAAGGATGTCGATGACCCCGCCGCAGGTCAGGCCGACCGCGAAGGCGTCCTCGTCGCTGTAGCCGAAGTGCTGGAGGACGGTCTCCCCGTCCTCCAGCACCTGTTGACACAGGTCGTAGACGGCACCTTCCACGCAGCCGCCGGAGACCGAGCCGACCGCCGTGCCGTCCTCGGCGACGGCCAGGGCGGCACCGGGCGGGCGCGGGGCGCTGCCGCTCGTGGCCACCACGGTGGCCACGGCGAAGTCCCGGCCCTCCTCGACCCAGCGGCCGAGATCCCCGGCCAGGTCAAGCATCCGGCGCCCCGCCGGTCAGGATCCGGTCGGGCCGGATCGGCAGGTCACGGTGCCGGACTCCGGTGGCGTGCCAGACCGCGTTGGCGACGGCCGCGGCGGCGCCCACGTTCCCGACCTCGCCGATGCCCTTGATGCCGACCGGGTCGTCGGGGTCCGGGTCGTCCACCCAGTACGCCTCGATGTGCGGCACGTCGGCGTGCGCGGCGATGTGGTAGCCCGCGAGGTCGGCGCCGACGAGACCGCCGGTGGCGCCGTCCAGGGTCGCCTCCTCGTGCAGGGCCATGGAGATGCCCCAGATCATTCCGCCGACGAACTGGCTCCGTGCGGTCAGCGGGTTGACGATCCGGCCGGCCGCGAAGACGCCGAGCATGCGGCGCACCCGTACCTCGCCGCTCGCGGGATCCACGGCGACCTCGGCGAACTGGGCTCCGAAGGTGTGCCGTTCGCGCGGCGCCTGCCGGGCGAGACCGAGGACCGCCGCGGTGGTGTCGGACCGTGCGGTGATGCCCTCCGGCGGGACGGGCACGCCGGGGACGAGCCGTTCCCGCAGTTCGTCCACCGCCGCCCGGACCGCCCAGGCCCAGGACCGGGTGCCCATGGATCCGCCGGCGAGGACGGCCGGTCCGAAACCGCTGTCCCCGACGTGCACCCGGACGCGGTCCGGGGTCACCTCCAGGGCGTCCGCGGCGATCAGCGTGAGCGCGGTCCGGGCACCGGTGCCGATGTCGGCGGCGGCGATCCGGACGCTGAAGGTGCCGTCGGCCTCGGCGGTCACGGAGGCCGTGGAGGGCGCGGCCGCCACGTGGTAGGTGGCCGCGGCCGTGCCGGTCCCGAGCAGCCAGCGTCCGTCCCGGCGGACACCGGGCCGCGGGTCCCGCTCGGCCCAGCCGAACCTGCGGGCGCCGTCCCGGAAACAGGCGATCACATTGCGGCTGCTGAACGGATTCCCGGACACCGGACCCCGTTCGGGCTCATTGCGTACGCGCCACTCGATCGGGTCGATCCCGCACTTCACGGCCAGTTCGTCGATCGCCGACTCCAGCGCGAACGAGCCCGGGGCCTCACCCGGCGCGCGCACGAAGGTCGGGGTCGGCACGTCGAGATGTACGACCTCGTTGACCGTGTGGTGGGCGGGGGCGTCGTACATCACCCGGGACACCGCGGTGGACGGCTCGACGAACACCCGCACCGTCGAGGTCATGTTCAGCGAGCGGTGCTCCAGGGCGCGCAGCCGGCCGTCCTGGTCGGCGCCGAGCCGGACGCGCTGGGCGGTGGCGCTGCGGTAGCCGACGAGCGGGAACATCTGACGGCGGGTCAGGACCACCCGTACCGGCCGGCGCAGCAGGGTCGCGGCCATCACGGCGGCCACCTGCTGGACGCGGACCTCGCCCTTGCTGCCGAAGCCGCCGCCGACGTGCTCGGCCCGGACCTGTACCGCGGCCGGGTCGAGGGAGAACAGCTTCGCGAGGGTGTCCGCGATCCCGGTACTGCCCTGATTGGAGTCGAAGACCTCCAGGCGGTCGCCGTCCCAGCGGGCCGTCGCCGCATGGGGCTCCATCGGATGGTGGTGCTCCTGCGGGGTGGTGTACTCGGCGTCCACGACGAAGGCGGACGCGGCGAGTTCGGCCTCCAGATCGCCCTTCTCCGTGACTCCGGGCCCACCGTAACTCGGCGCCGGGTACGCGTCCGGGCGTTCGGCGGAGAACGCGATGTCGAAGGGTTCCGCGTCGTAGCGCACCACGAGGGCCTCGGCGGCCTCCCTGGCCTGTTCGGAGGTCTCGGCGACGACCAGCGCCACGGGCCAGCCCACGTACGGCACCTGGTCGCTCTGGAAGAGGGCGACGATCGGGTCCGGCTTCGTGCCCATGGGCAGGACCCAGTCGGCGTCGACCGGCAGGGCGTGCCCGTGGTGCAGGACGTCCAGCACGCCCGGCATGTCACGGACGGGACCGGCCTCCACCGAGCGGATGCGGCCGCGGGCGACGGTGGACAACACCAGCCAGCCGTGGGCGAGTTCGGCGAAGGGGACCTCTCCCGCGTAGCGCGCGGCCCCGGTGACCTTGTCCCGGCCCTCCACCCGGACGTGCGCGGTGCCGACGGACCGGGCGGCCGGTGCTGCGGTGGTCGTGGTCATCGGATGGCCTCCTGGGCGAGTTCGGTCAGCACGGCCACCGTGAGGTTGCTCATCAGCGTCACCTTGTACCCGTTGTGCGCGAGCGGCCGGGCGGCGGCCAGTTCCGCCGCCGCAGCCGCGGCGAAGGTCTCGGCGTCCGCCGGGGCACCGGTCAGTACGCGTTCGGCCGCGCGGGCCCGCCACGGCCGGGACGCGACCGCCCCGAAGGCGAGCCGCGCCTCGTGCACGACGCCGTCGCGGACGTCGAGCGCGGCGGCGACCGAGCCGATGGCGAAGGCGTAGGAGGCGCGCTCGCGCACCTTGCGGTAGCGGGAGCCGGCCGCCGCGGGTATCGGCGGCAGCGTGACCCCCGTGATGAGCGCCCCCGGCGGCAGCGCGGTCTCCCGGTGCGGGGTGTCACCCACCGGGAGGTAGAACTCGGCGAGCGGCAACTCGCCCGGCCCGTCGGCCGTTCGGTAAGAGACGACGGCATCGAGGGCCAGCAGCGCCACGCCCATGTCCGAGGGATGGACGGCCACACAGTGGTCGGAGGCGCCCAGGATCGCGTGGTTGCGGTGCTCGCCCGCCACCGCGGGACAACCGCTGCCGGGGTCGCGCTTGTTGCACGGCTTGGTGACGTCGCCGAAGTAGGCGCAGCGAGTGCGCTGGAGCAGGTTGCCGCCGACGGTGGCCATGTTGCGCAGTTGTCCGGAGGCCCCGGCCAGCACCGCCTGGCTCAGCGCCGGGTAGCGGCGGCGGATCTCGGGGTGGGCGGCGAGGTCGCTGTTGGTGACGGTGGCGCCGATGCGCAGGCCGCCGTCCGCGGTCGCCTCGACGCGGTCGAGGGGGAGTTCGCGTACGTCGACGAGCCGGGCCGGGCGTTCGACGCCGGTCCGCATCAGATCGACGAGGTTGGTGCCCCCGGCGAGATAGCGCGCCTCCGGGTCGGCGTCGAGCAGGGCGAGCGCGCCGGCGACGTCGTGTGCGCGCCGGTATCCGAACTCCCTCATACCGCGACCTCCGCACCCTCACTGGCGGCGGCGCGGGCGACCGCGTCGACGATCGCCACGTACGCGCCGCAGCGGCACAGGTTGCCGCTCATGCGCTCCCGTATCTCGGCCGCGGTCAGGGGTGGCGGCGCCGCTTCCGGCCGGACGTCGTCGGTGGCGGCGCTCGGCCAGCCGGCCGCGTGCTCCTCGATCACCGCGACGGCCGAGCAGATCTGCCCGGGTGTGCAGTAGCCGCACTGGTAGCCGTCGAGGTCGAGGAACGCCTGCTGAACGGGGTGCAGCCGGTCGCCGTCCGCCAGCCCTTCGACGGTGGTGACCTCCCGCCCCTCGGCCGCCACCGCGAACTGCAGGCAGGAGACGGTCCGGCGCCCGTCGACCAGCAGGGTGCAGGCGCCGCACTGCCCCTGGTCGCAGCCCTTCTTGGTGCCGGTCAGACCGAGCCGCTCGCGCAGGGCGTCGAGCAACGTGGTGCGGTGGTCGACGGACAGCGTGTGTTTCTCACCGTTGATGTGCAATGTGATCGTGCTGGTCGTCGACGGAGCCATGATCAGCCTTCTTTCACACGTCCAGGAGGGACCGCCACGGCGGGCCGCGCCCGTCGGCGTCGGTCCGCCCGGTCATGTCTGCCGTTATGGTGGAAACAAACGGACAGTAGTCCGTTACTCCGGAAAACGTAACGGACAGGTGTCCACTTTACAAGGGGGCGTGTATGAGCGCCGGAAACGGGCCGACGGGGCCGAGAAGCGGCGCCCCCCGGCGCTCGGACGCCCAGCGCAACCGCGAGCGCATCCTGGAGGTGGCGCTGATCGAGCTGATGCGCGCCCACGACGTCCCGTTGAGTGTGATCGCCAAGAAGGCGGGGGTCGGGCAGGCCACGTTCTACCGTAACTTCGCCACGCGCGAGACGCTGGTCCTTGAGGTGTACCGGCACGAGGTGCGCCAGCTCGCCGACAGCGCGACCGAGCTGCTGAGGACGCGGGAGCCCGACCGGGCGCTGCGCGAGTGGATGGACCGGCTGGCCCAGTACGCCATGGCCAAGACCGGCCTGGCCGGCGCGCTGTGCCAGGTCACCAGCGCCACCGGCGGTCCCGCGAAGGCGAGCCAGCCGCTGGTGGCCGCCGCGATCGAACGCCTGCTGGACGCCAACCACGAAGCCGGGACCATCCGCCCCGGAGTGACCGCCGACGACTTCGCCCTCGCCATCGCGGGCATCTTCCAGATCGACCCGAACGGCGACTGGCAGTCCCGGTCCACCCGGCTCCTGGACCTGGTGATGGACGGCTTGCGCGCGGGTGCGCCCGCCGGCCGTGGACGGCGGTGACGCTGCGCGGGGCGAGGCGGAAGCGGTGCGTCCGGCAGCGGGACCCGCGAACCGGTCGTCCGCACCTGCGACGGCCTGCGGAACCGGAGACGTCCGGCGGGACCGCCCGCGGCCTGCCCTTCGGCGTTCCGCCGCACGGCATGACCGGCTCCGCCATCCGGTCGCCCCGGTTCAGCAGGTGCTCGGTGCCCGCTTGCCGGAGAACCGGTCCGCGAGCCACGGGACGCCCTCGGCGCTGGTGACCACACTGGCGGCCACATGGGTGGGGATGTGGTTGCGGGCGAACTTCACCGTCGCACCCAGCCGGCACCAGTCGGCGGCCAGCTTCTCGCCGACCCGGTGGGGGATGACGTCGTCGAGGACACTGTGCGAGAGCAGGACGGGCATGCCGGGTCTGCGGTCGCCGAGCCGCTGTTCCGCCATGACCCTGTCCCACGGGGCATGCCGGAGCCGGTCCGTCAGTGGCCGTCCGTCCACCGTCAGGGTGCGGGTTCGCAGGAACGGGTGGGCGCCGACGGCCTGGGCCGTGCACCGGTTGTCCCGCAGGTCATGGATCACCTGTCTGCCCCGGGAGTTCAGATACGGGTCGACGTCGATGCCGTAGGCGGCGCCGAGCCCGGACAGGGCGTAGCCGAGAAGCGCGGAGTAGGCGGAGCCGTCGAGGCTGCCGGCCACCGTGTCCAGGTCCGCGGGGGGAGCACCGACGACGGCACCCCTGACCTTCAGCTCCGGCGCGTAGGTGTGGGCGAGTTCGGCCGCGGAGGCCGCCGCGGCGCCGCCCTGGGAGTAGCCGTAGAGGGCGACCGGACCGGAGTCGGGGAGCTTCGCCGCCGTCAGCCGCCGGGCCGCCCGGACGGAGTCCAGGACCGCCCGGCCCTGCGCCTCGCGGTCCAGGTAGGTGTGGACTCCGGGTGTGCCCAGTCCCTGATAGTCGGTCACCACGACGGCGTAGTCCTGGTCGAGGAGCTTCTTGATGAACAGCCCCTCGGACTCGGTGCCCGCGGCCAGTTGGCGGGAGGGTGCGCACTTGTCCGCCAGTCCCTGGGTTCCTGGCGCGAAGGCGACCACGGGAAGCGGGCTGTGCCGGGAGGTCCGGGGGGTGATCACGGTGCCGGTGACCGCGACGGGCCGCCCGGTGCGGTCGGTCGTGCGGTACATGATCCGGTTGACGTCCGCCTTGACCTCGATCGCCTTGAGGGGGTCCAGGTGGAAGGCGGTCGGCTCGGACCGGATCACGTCACCGTTGTGCGCGGGCAGACGCGCCGGCGGTTCGTAGAAGTGCGGCCGGTCGGCGGCGGCCGTGGCGGCCTGCGGCAGCAGGAGGGGAAGGACCGCGGTGGCCGCCGCGACGAGTGGTGCCACGGCACGTCTGCGCAGAACAGGACGACACGGCATGAGGACTCCTCGGTCAGGGGAGGGGGAGATTCACTGGCTACCCGAGCGGCGGTGGCCGGACGCGGAAATCTGCCGGACCCTGACTCGAATGGCTCAAATAGTGTCAAAGTGCGACTTGTTGAGTTGTGTGGCGGCCTTTTCCCGGTCCGCCCGCCCGTGCGGCGGGCATCGCTCCCGCGCGGCGTGCGGCGGCGGTCCGATGTCAGTGCCGGGTGGAAGACTGCCCGCCATGACTGCACCCGACCCGAAAGCAGACCTTCACCGCTATCTGCAGGAGGCCCGCGAGGCCCTGCTGTGGAAGCTGGACGGACTGTCCGAGTACGACGTCCGCCGCCCGCTCACACCGACCGGCACCAATCTGCTCGGGCTGGTCAAACATGTCGCCGGGGTGGAGCTGGGATACCTGGGCGACGTGTTCGGGCGGCCGTATTTCGACAAGGAGCCGCCGCCCCGGTGGTGGTACACGGAGAACGCCGAGGCCAACGCAGACATGTGGGCCACCGCGGATGAGCCGCGTGCACAGATCGTGGAGCTGTACCGGCGGGCCTGGGAACACTCCGACCGCACGATCGAGGAGCTGGCACTGGACGCGACGGGCCGCGTTCCGTGGTGGCCCGAGGAGCGGCGCGAGGTGACGCTGCACCACATCGTCGTACGGGTGATCGCCGAGACCCACCGGCACGCCGGCCACGCGGACATCGTGCGTGAGCTGATCGACGGGTCGGTCGGGGAGCTGACGGGCAAGGACGGCATGCCGTCCGGTGAGCGGGAGTGGTGGGAGAACTACCGGAGCCGGGTGGAGCGGGCGGCACGGCAGGCCGGCAACGGCTGACGGCGCCCGCCGCCCGGCGCGGGTCACAGGAGCAGGGGCCCGGTGGTGAGCGGGATGATCGTGCCGCCCGCCAGGCCGAGGGCGAGGGACAGCGCGCCCGCTGTGTACGCGGTGGCGGCGGACCAGCGGCCCTGGACGGCCTGGCTGTCGGCGGGTGCCGGGGCGGCGGTCGCGAACAGCGGGACGAGCCAGCGCAGGTAGTAGAAGAGGGAGGCGACGGTGTTGGCCACGGCGAGAGCGGCCAGCCAGGTGTAGCCGCCGTCCACGGCCGCGCTGAAGATCTGCAGCTTGCCGAGGAAGACGCCGGTGGGCGGAGTGCCCACCAGACCGAGCAGGCAGACCACGAGGACCGCCGTGAGACCGGGTCGGCGGCGGGCGAGGCCGCGGTAGTCGCCGAGGGCGCGGGCCGCGGGGAGTTCGGTCACCACGGCGAACGCGCCGAGATTGGTCGCCGTGTAGGCCGCCAGATAGAACAGCAGGCTCCGCTGCGCGAGCCCGCTGCGGGTGGCGACGGCGAGGGCCATCAGGAGGTAGCCGACCTGGCTGACGGTGGAGTAGGCGAGCAGCCGCTTCACCGACGTCTGGAAGAACGCCGCGAGGTTCCCGAGGGTCATCGTGGCCGCGGCGAGGACCGCCAGCAGCGTCGGCCAGTTGACGTCCGTGTGGGGGAGCGCCTGGTGCAGGAGGCGGTAACCGGCGATCAGACCACCGACCTTGGGCAGCGTGGTGACGTAGGCGGCGACCGGCGAGGGGGCGCCGTCGGTGACGTCGGGCACCCAGTAGTGGGCCGGGACGGCGCCCGCCTTGAACAGCAGTCCCGCGAGGACGCCGACCAGTCCGACGGCGACGAGCCCGTACGCGGCCCCGGGCAGGCCGGTGTTCAGCTCGCGGTAGTGGGTGCTGTGGCCGGCACCGTACAGGAGCGCGGTGCCGGCCAGCATGGTGGTGCCGAGCAGGGCGCCCATCAGGTAGTACTTCAGCGCCGCCTCGGTGCCGGAGGCGTCCTTGGCGAAGCCGGTCAGTGCGTAGGCGGGGACACTGGCCAGCAGATAGGCGGCGAACAGCATCAGCAGGTCGTTCGCGCCGATCAGGGCAAGCGTGCCGGCACCGGTCAGGAGCAGCAGGACCCAGTACTCGGTCTCGTGCCTGCGCCCGCGGACGCTTTCCACGGACATGCCGATGACCAGCAACAGGGCGACGAGGACGACGAGGCGGCCGACGCCGGTGGCGGTGTCGACGGCGAAGGCCCCGAGGAAGACGGTCTGTTCACCGGCCGTGGCCATGGTGACCGCGGCGGCCGTCAGGCCCGCCACGCAGGCGCAGGCCGCCAGCAGCGCGACGGGCCACTGGCGGCGGCGGGGCAGCCAGGACCCTGCGAGCAGCCCGGCCACCGCGGCGCCGAGCAGGGCGAGTTCGGGGACGAGGGCGGTCAGGTCCTGGTTCACCGGGCCACCAGCCCGGTCAGGGTGCGGCTCGCCGGTTCGACGACGTCCAGCAGCCAGCGCGGCGCGACGCCGATCACCAGGGCGAGCGCGAGCAGCGCAACGACGGACAGCGTCTCGGCGCCGCGCAGGTCACCGATGCCGGCGCCGGCGACGGTCCGCGGCAGCCGTGGGACGCCCAGGAACACCGAGCGCAGCGCGCGCAGGAACAGGGCGGCGGTCAGCAGGATGCCGGTCACGGCGACGGCGGTGGCGATCGTCTGCGAGGCCAGGGAACCCGCGAAGATCTGGAACTCGGCGATGAAGCCGGAGAAACCGGGGATGCCGAGACTGGCGAATGCCGCGACGGCCGTGACAGCGGCGAACCGCGGGGTGTGCGCGGCCAGGCCCGAGTAGGCGTCCATGGCGTAGGTCCCGCCGCGGTCGTACAGCACGCCGGTGAGCAGGAACAGGGCACCGGTGATCAGACCGTGGCTGACCATCTGGGTGACCGCGCCGGTCACCGCGAGGGAGCGGGCCTGCGCATCGGTGCCGGCCAGGATTCCCGCGGCGCCGACGGCGAGGACGACGTACCCCATGTGGTTGACCGAGGTATAGGCGATCATGCGCTTGAAATCGGTCTGCGCCAGGGCGACCAGGGCGCCGTGGACCACGGAGACCGTGCCGACGACGACCACGGCCAGGGCGTAGCGGCGCCAACTGCCGGGCAGCAGAGGCATGGCGATGCGGACGAACCCGTAGGTGCCCATCTTCAGCAGGACCCCGGCGAGGACCGCCGAGCCGGTGGCGGGGGCGTCGGTGTGGGCGGGCGGCAGCCAGGTGTGGAAGGGCACCGTGGGGGTCTTGACCGCCAGCCCGACGCCGATGGCCAGCAGGACCAGCCCGGCGTACAGGCCGTGCCCGGCCAGCGGATTGGTGCGGGTCAGGTCGGTGAGGTCAAAAGTGTGCGGGTCGGCCGCCAGATACAGGCCGATGAAGCCGAGCAGCAGGGCCAGCGAGCCGGTGAAGGTGTAGAGGAAGAACTTCAGCGCCGCGGCGTGGGCACGTTCGCCGTGTCCCCATCCGGCGATGACGAAGAACATGCCGACGATCGACAGGTCGAAGAAGACGAAGAACAGGATGAGGTCGAGGGCGACGAACAGGCCGACGCAGACGGTCTGCAGGAACAGGAACAGACAGGTGTAGGAGCGCACCCGGCGCACCTCGCGGAGCGAGTACACGGCGACGGCCAGGAACAGCACACAGGTGAGGGCGACCAGCGGCAGGGAGAGCCCGTCGACGCCCAGGTGGTAGCCGACGCCGGCACTGGGGATCCAGCGCGCCCGTCGCTCGTACTGCATCCCGCCGCCGGCGTCGAAACCGGCCCACAGTGCGGCGACCAGCGCGAGATCCGCGGCGCCGGCGGCGATCCACACCCACACGTACGTCCGGTCGGGCAAGCGGCGCGGCAGAAGCAGCAGGAGCGCGCACACCAGCAGTGGAAGAAACGTGACGGCGGTCAGCACGGGGTCACCTCACCACGAGGATGATCAGAACGAGTACGGCGAAGCCGGCGGCGGCCTGGGCGTAGTACTGGTGCAGCAGTCCGGTCTGCGGGTGACGCGCCAGGCGGCCCAGCCTCCGGGCGCCCGAGGCGACGGTACGGATGGCGCCGTCGACGCCGCCGTCGTCCACCCGGCCGGCGAGCCGGGCGAGCGCGAGAGCGCCCCGGGCCGCCTGCCGCACCGCGCCGTCGACGACCCGGTCGTCGAAACCGGCCAGCACCCGCGCCAGCCCCAGCACCGGCCGTACCACCGCCGCCTGCGCGGCCCGCTCCAGATACAGCCACCCCGCGGCCCACCGCACCGCGGCCCGCGGCGCGAGGGCCCGGTGCGGCAGCCGCCACCAGGCCAGGGCCGCGGCGGCGAACGCGACGCCCGCGGACAGACCCAGCTCCCACGGCGCGGGAACCGGCTCCGCCCCGGTGCCGGCCAGCCGCCTCAGCCAGGCCGCCGGACCCGGCAGAGCCAGCACCCCCGACCCGGCCGCGGCGCTGGTGAGGACGAGCAGCGGGGCGGGCGTGGTACGGGCGATGCGCCGGGTGCCGTGCCGCTCGGTGTCGTACCCGCGCGCCGCATCCGCGGGGACCGGGCGGGTCACGTACCACAGGGCCTTGACGCTGTAGAGGGCCGCGACCGCCGCCGCCGCGAGGCCCACGGCGTACAGCGCGGTGCCGTCGGCGCGGGCGGCGGCGAGCACCTCGTCCTTGGCCGCCCACAGGGACAACGGCGGCAGCCCCGCCATGGCCAGTGCGCCGACGGCGAAGCAGGTGCCCACCAGCCGGTAGCGCCGGGCGGCCCCGCGCAGGGCGGGCAGCTGCCTGGTGCCCAGCGCCGTCAGCCAGGCCCCGGCGGCGAGGAAGAGCCCCGACTTGGTGGCGGCGTGCGCGACGAGCTGAGTGGTGCCCGCGGCCACCCCACCGCTCCCGGCGGCCAGCACCATGAAACCGATCTGCGCGGACGTGGAGGCCGCGAGCAGTTGTTTGAGGTCCCGCTGGGCGACGGCGACCACCCCCATCGCGAGAGCGGTGGCCGCGCCGGTCCACGCGGTCAGCGGGCCGGCCCAGCCGGTGGCGTCCAGCAGCGGACGCAGCCGCAGCAGCAGATAGGCGCCGGCCGCGACCATGGTCGCCGAGTGCAGCAGCGCCGACACCGCGCTAGGGCCCCGCATGGCCCGCGACAGCCAGAACGAGAACGGCAGTTGCGCCGACTTGCCCAGCGCCGCGGCCACCACCCCGGCGGTCACCAGGTGCAGCCACGGCGAAGCCGTGTGCGGCAGTGCCCGAAGCGTCAGGGAACCGACGCCGCCGGCCACCGCCGCGCCGGCCGCCAGGTACAGGCCGAGGTCGGCGGCGCGGGTGGTGAGGAACGCCGTGTCCGCGGCGCGCACCCGGTCCGGCTGCCGCCACCAGTAGCCGATCAGCGCCCAACTGGTGGCGCCCATCACCTCCCAGGCCATCAACAGCAGCGGCAGCGTGGTCGCCGTGACGGTGACCAGCATGGCCCCGGCGAAGACCAGCATCAGCCCGAAGAACCGGCCCCGGTCCTCCTCGGGGCCGAACTCGCCGACGGCGAAGGCCAGGACGGCGGTCGTGACCGCGGCCACGGTGACCACCATCACCGCGGACAGGCCGTCCACCGCCAGCCCGGCCCGCACACCGGCGAACAGCGGCGCGCTCGCCGCCGGCCGGGTGACCGCGGCGGCCACGGCGAGGCCGAGCGTCAGCACGGCCACCGCCACGCCGACGGCGGGGGCCGGCCGGTCGTGGCGGGATCCGGCCGACGCGAGCAGCGTCCCGGCGCCGAGCGGAAGGGCGACCAGCAGCCACACCAGGGCGCTCATCCCTTCAGGTCCTCGGCCATGTCGGTCACGTCCACCTGCCGGGACCGGTAGATGGCCGTGGTGACGGCGAAGCCCATGGCCATCTCCACCGCCATCGCCACCACCGCCGCCACGACCACCACCTGGCCACTGCCCTGGGCGGGCGCGAGGAAGCGCCAGACGTCGGCCGCCGCGACGATGATCCCGCCGATCATCAGCTCGATCCCCATCATGATCATCACGATGGACTGCTGGGACAGCGCGCCGAACAGCCCGACGCTGAACAGGGCGGCGGCGAGGAGCAGCAGGAGTTCGAAGGTCACCGGCCCACCCCGCCGCCGGCCGGATCGTTCGCGGGCCGCCGGCCGAGGTCGTCGCCGAACCGGTCGTAGCGGCCACGGCGCATGGCCAGCACGGTGGCGCCGACCATGGTGGCCAGCAGGACGAACCCGAGGGTGACCATGGTCAGCATCTGCTCGGCCATCAGCGAACTGCCGAGTTGGAACGTGGTGTCCTGCGGGGCGACGCCCGTAGGCCCGGGCCAGGGCACCGCGAAGATCCCGGCGGCCAGCCCGGCGAAGACGACGCCGCTGATGACGAGCGCACCCCGCTTGTTGTGCAGCATCGACATCGGCATCAGGCCGGCCGGGTTCATCATGTAGGCGATCATGAACACGGCCATGATCAGCATCTCCATGACCATCATCAGCACGGTCACCGCACCCAGGTAGGGCAGACCGAGCGCGGCCGTCACACCGCCGACGCACACCAGGGCCGCGAGCAGCGAGAACGTGACCCGCGCCATCGAGTTCAGGGTGAACACCAACACGCCGAAGACCAGGGCGAGTACGCCCAGGACCGCCGGCAGGACCGTACCCGTCGCGCCCATCACGTCTCTCCTTCCGTGCCTACCGAGCAAGGTCGACCAGAGCCGGCACCAGCACCTGCACGATCGCCGCCGGAAGGAGCACCACCCACGCGAACTCCACGTACCGGTCGGCCCGGACGATCGGCAGCCGCCGCAGCACCCACACCAGCAGGGCGAGCACCAGCAGCGTCTTGACCAGCGACCACGCCCAGGCCGGCAGCCCCGGACCGGCGCCGCCGCCCAGGAACAGCGGTACGGCCATGGCGGCGCCCGAGGCCAGCCACAGCCACCGCCCGGCCTGCAACAACAGCCGGTCCGCGCCCGCCACCTCGCTCAGCACCCCGCCGGCGAGATCCCGGCCGGCCGGGTAGGCGAACGGACCAAGGAAACTGAAGGCGAGCACCCCGGCCAGATGGACGGCGAAGGCGACCGGCATCCACACCGCGTACCACAGCCCGTGCTGGGCGGCCGCGACGGCGCCCACCCGAAGGGACTGCGCCCCGGTGGCGGCCGAGATCAGCGCGAACATCAACGGCAGCTCGTAGGCCAGCCCCTGGGCCAGGAACCGATACCCGCCGATCAGCGAGAACACCGCGTTCGGGCCCCACCCGGCCAGCCACAGTCCCGCCCAGGTCAGCACTTCCATGGCGTTGAACCACACCACCCCGACCGACAGGTCGGCCACCGCCACCTCGCCGAACGGGATCACCAGGGTGGACAGCACCGCGGACACCGGCACGACGACCACACCGGTCCGCCACAGCAGCACATCCGCGGCCGGCAAACACCGCGGCTGGGCCAGCAACGCCCGCGGCACGCCGAGAAACGGCCGTACCGCGGCCCTGACGGTGACCGGCCGGCCCGCGCCCCGGGCCGTCAGTACCGCGTCGGCGGCCACCGCCAGCACGGCCAGCGCGAGCAGCATCGCGGGTGCCGTCGGCAGCGTCCACCATGCCCCCGCCTCAACCATGGACCCCTGCGTCCCGCCGTGCGGCGGCAGGCTCGTCCAGGTCCGGGTCGAGGCTGGCCACGACGAGCCGAGCCGCGGCCAGCTCCGCCCCCGTCAGCAGACCCGGCAGCAGCGCGACCAGCGCGGCCGACGGCGGGGCGTCGTCCCGCCACAGGCCGCGCGGGCTCTCGTCCGCCCCCGGCCCCAGCGGTGCCGCGTCCGCCAACCGCCCCACGTCGCGCCGGATGTCGGCGAGCCACTGCCGGTACCGGTCGGTCACGTCCCCGCCGGCCCGGGCCGCCGGCCCGCTCACCCCGGCCGCCCGCGCCTGCCCGGCGTCCAGCCGGCCGATCCCGCGGGTCAGCCAGGCCAGCGTCCGCGACCCGCCGACCCGGCGGGCGAAGCGCGTCAGCCGGGGCGCGACCGCCGCGCCGGAAGCACCCTCGAGCAGGTCGTCGCGCAGCCGCCGCGCCGCGACCGCCTCGGCGGGCCAGCCGGCCACCGACAGGAACCTGGCCACACTGTCCAGATGCGCGGCCGCCCGCCGCCGCGCCGCCTCGCCCCTCGGCACCGGCTCGCCCGCTGCGGCGCGCAGCCAGGGCTGCACCCAGAACGCCGCGCCGGTGCCGGACAGCACGGGCTCCGCCACCTCGGCTTCCTGCACGACGTCGCCCTGCATCGTCAGACGGATCGTCAGACCGGCGGGCCAGTCGGTGAGGAAAGGACCCAGGGGCACATGCAGGCGGTCGAGCGTCAGACCGTCACGGTCCTCACCCGGCTCGGCCATCGGCAGCCCGCCTGGCAGTTCGCCGGCGCCGCCACCGTGACCGTGGTGCCCCGCGCCGCCACCGTGACCGTGGTGCCCCGCGCCGCCACCGTGACCGTGGTGCCCCGCGCCGCCACCATGACCTTGGTGCCCCGCGCCGCCACCGTGCTCCCCATGACCGCCGTGGGCATCCCGGCTCCCGCCACCCGTGCCCGCTCCGGGCCCGCCGTCGCGACCTTCGTGGCGGGCGCCGTGCCCCTGGCGGCCGCCGCCGCGACCCTTGCCGCGGGCGCCGTTCGGGAGTGCTTGTCCGCCGCCCTCGTCCTCACGGGCTCCTTCGGCACCGTCCTCAAGGGCTCCTCCGTCATCGCCGTCGCCCCCCTCGGCAGGTGCGTCGAACCGCTCGCGCCAACCGGCCCGCGACCGCAGCCGGGCCTGCCCGGCCCGCAACGCGGCCTCGACGTCGTCGGCGTCGGGCGCGTGCACACGGGCGCGGGGCGCGGGCAGGTCGTGCCAGAGCCGGTCGACCGCGGCGCGCAGGGGCGGACAGTCCGGTCCCGCGACGAGCAGCAGATCCGCCTGGGCCGGAGTGTCGGCCGGCGGCCAGTCCCACAGCCGCACCAGGCGCTCGGCCGCCAGGCGCGCGGCCGTTCCGCCCGGCGCGGTGGCCAGCAGTACGTACGGCCGCGCGGCGGCTGCTCGCAGCGCAAGGCCCGTCAGGTCCATCGCAGGGCGCCCTCCCGCCAGGCATGGACGACTCCCGCCAGCAGGACCGCGAGGAAGACGAACATCTCGATCACGGCGCTGGGCCCCATGGCGGAGATCACCAGCGTCCACGGGTACATGAAGATCATTTCCATGTCGAAGGCCAAGAACAGCATCGTCACCGTGTACCAGCGCACGTGGAACCGGCTTACCGCGTGCTCGACCGGCTCCAGCCCCGACCCGAACGGCACGGCGGACACCGCGGCGGCGGACACCCGCAGCACCGTGGCCACCCCGTAGACACCCGCGACGGCCAGCGCCGCCACACCCAGCAACGACAGCGCCGCCGTGACGCCGCTCATCCCGGCCCGCCACCCGGGCGGCCTACGGCCCGGCATCCCCGGCCCGGCCAGGCCGGAAGACCGGCGGACATCGTGCGGGACGGGACCTCGCGCCGAGGGGCCATCTCCGTGCTCCTCTCCTGCTGCTGTCGGGGCCGGTCACGCATCCCTTCGGACAGGTGTGGTCAGCGGCCGAAGGAAAGGACCGAAGGAAAGGACCGGCAGAACCCCGAGGATTCAGAGGATTCCGGCTCCGCCCGCGGAAACGGGGTGCGGCACGCCGCTCGTACGCAGGTTGCCCCAGTTGCCGCCGCCGCGCGGGGCCGCAGTGCTCACCGGACGCCGAGCGGGCACCGGCGGGCCGCTCGGGAAGGCCGGATGTCGGGTACGTACGTCTGCAGCGGTGCGGTTTCCGGACGCCGAGCGGCACCGGCGGGTTGCTCGGGCCGGCCGGGTGACGTGTGCGAGCGTCTGGATCGACGCGGTCTGCGGACGGATCGAGGCCGGCGGCCCGGACTGTGAGCGCGACCGACCTGCGACGAGCGGGCGGCCGTCGCTCGACACGACCATGCCGACGGCGTTCGGCGCGTGCCCACGGCGGTGCTGCCGTGGGCCGCGGGGGAGTGACCGGCCACGGATCAGTGAGCCGTGAGGAACCGTTCGGCACCCCAGTAGTCGGAGCCGAACCGGACCGTGGTGATCCGGACCGGAGTGGCCGAATCGTAGGCCTCGATCATCTGCTGGTCCCCGATGTACATCGCCACGTGGTAGATCGAGCCGGTGCCGTTGCCGTCGGCGTAGAACAGCAGATCGCCCGGCCGCAGGTCGGCCTTGTCGACCTTCCGCCCGCCTCCGTGCAGCGCCTGGGCGTCGGCGTCCCGCGGGATGTCGACGCCGTTCGCCTCGTACACCGTGGAGGTGAAGCCGGAGCAGTCCACGCCGAAGCCGGACCGGCCTCCCCACAGATAAGGCAGGTCGAGGAACTTCTTGGCGTAGTTCACCAGGTCGGCGCCCGTCGGGTACGGGATGTCCCGCTCGCGAGAGTAGACGTCGACGTCCTTCGCGGACACCCACTTCGCACCGTCGCCCGGCGTGTCCACCAGCACCGCCTCACCGGCCCGGGCGAGTTCGGGCAGACGGGTGTTGTTGCTGAGCCGCAACGCCTTCGAGCGCAGTCCGCGGTCGTCGTACAGCCAGGCCGTCGTGGTGTGGTGAACCAGCGCGAACGGCCGTTTCGCGGCCGTCGCGGCGAAGGCCGGGTCGCTGGTCAGCTGCGCCTTGGGCACCCAACCCGGGTAGCCGAGCGAGTTCTTCGGGGAGGACTGGCCGGGCACCGCGACCTCGGCCCACGCCCCCTGTTCGGCCAGCACGTACACGGGATGCCCGTACAGCACCTGGGTCTGGGTGAGGTTCTCGCCGCTCAGCCCCCGCTTGTCGGCCTCCGTCAGGCCGGCCAGCCACTTCGTCAGGTCCACGGGATCGGTCAGCGCGGGCGCGTCCACCGGGCGCGGGCTGTCGGGGCTGGTCCACACCGTCGCGACGGACACGTCGACATACGCGGTGGGCGGCGTGCCGGTCCCGGCCGGGGTGGCGGCGGCCGGCAGGACGAACACGGTGGCCAGGGCCGCGGCCGCGGTCGCCACGGCGGCCGGCCGGCCGCCGAAGCGGAGCTTCAGTGTCATCGGGTTCCTTTCTCGGCGTGCACGGGATGGTCTTCGGCGCCGTCGGCGAGTCCGACGATGCCGAGTCCGGGGAGCGGGGACAGGTCGAGACGGGGACCGTCGTAGCCGATGCCGCCCCGCACCGGTGCGGTCGCCAGCCACCAGGCGGCGTCCAGGTCGGGAACGATCTGCGCCGGACGAGCGGTCGCAGCCAGGGCGGCGGTGGCGGCGACACCGACATGGGTCTCCAGCATCGAGCCGAACATCACGCCCACCCCGGCCGCTTCGGCCACCTCGGTCAGCCGGCGGGCCGGCCACAGGCCGCCGCACTTGGCGAGCTTGACGTTGATCAGGTCGGCGGCCCGTGCCCGTACCACGCGCAGGGCGTCCGCCGGCGACCACACGGATTCGTCGGCCATGACCGGAATCCCGACGGAGCGGGTCACCTCCGCCAGACCGTCGAGATCTCCTGCGGGCACCGGCTGCTCGACGAACTCGATGTCCAGGCCGGTGTCCTCGAAGGCCCGGATGAGCCGGATCGCCTGCTTCACGGACCAGCCCTGGTTGGCGTCGACCCGCAACCGCATGTCCGGTCCGATGGCCAAACCGATCTCGGTCAGCCGGCGCAGGTCGTCGCCGCCGTCACCGAGCTTGACCTTCAGGATCCGGAATCCCTCCGCATGCCGCTGCTTCGCCGCGATGCGCATCTCGTCGGGCGTTCCGGCGGCGAGGGTGACATCGGTGGGCACCTGGGTGGCGGTCGTCCCGAGCAGCCGGGACAGCGGCACGCCGAGCCGGCCGGCCGCCAGGTCATGGAGGGCACAGTCCAGGGCGGACTTGGCCGCCTCGTTGCCCACGACGACTGAGGCGATGTCCCGGGCCAGCGGGACCAGGTCGTCCGGGTCCCGGCCGAGCACGACCTCGCGCAACGGCCCGGACAGCGCACCCTCGGCACCGGCC
Source organism: Streptomyces sp. NPDC006012 (assembly GCF_042871185.1). NCBI lineage: Bacteria > Bacillati > Actinomycetota > Actinomycetes > Kitasatosporales > Streptomycetaceae > Streptomyces > Streptomyces sp. NPDC006012. The sequence goes on along the minus strand of NZ_JBIAIE010000013.1, from coordinate 26,268 downwards.
AGCCCGGCGCCCGTCACCTTCCAGTTCTCGGTCGCCTCTCCCCATCCGGAACGGCCGTCCTCGTCGCGCAACTCGACCAGGGTCGCCTCGACGGTGCTCAGCCGTCGGACCGCGGTGACGAACGGGGTGTGCAAGGGCACCCGGACGCGATGCAGTCGCAGGTCAGTGATGGGCATGTGGCTCCTTGTGCGCAGTGGACGGACCGGCAGCGAGCCGGTGCCGGTCGGCGAAGCTCGCCGCGGCGACCGTGTGGACGAGCGCGCGGGCGCCGTCACCGGGCAGCCCGCTGGTGCACACGGCCAGCAGGTAGGCGGGGGCGTCCGGCGGTTCGATCAGCGCGACGTCGTGCAGCACTCCGTCCACCCAGCCGTTCTTGTTCGCCACCGCGGTGCCCGGCGGGAGCGCCGCCGGGATCTCGTCGCGGTAGCGCTGGTCCCGCAGCGGCGCGAGCAGCGACGGGTCCCCGGTGCGGATCAACTCGGCGAGCAGCGCGCCGGCCGCCGCCGCGGTGACCGTGTTGGTCAGGCCCGCCGCTATCGCGGCCCGGTCCCCGATCGGGCGTGCGATGTGCGCTCCGGCGGGGGCACAGGACACCACCGCGGGCAGGCCGACCGCTTCCAGCACCAGGTCGGTGGCGAGGTTGCTGCTGGCGGCGATCATCCGGTGGCACAGCCGGCGCAGCGACACCGTGCGGCCGAGTTCCTGCCAGGGCTCGTCGTCGTTGTCGTAGTCCCGGTCGGTGCGGTACCGGCCCGAGTGCACCGAAGCGAACTCGTCGTGCACCAGCACGTCGGCATCCAGGTCGAGGTCGCGGTGTGCCGCCCGCAGCACGGCGAGCTTGATCAGGCTGGCGGCGTAGTGCGGCGTGTCGGCGCCGTGCGCGAAGGCCGCCGCCGCACCGGGCCGCGCGCACCAGACCGACACCTCGGCAGGCAGCGTGAGCGCTGCGAGTGCGCGGGTCATTTCGGCCGGGTGAGCAGGGTCGGACGGCGGCCGGGTCTGCGGGCAGCCCAGTAGCCGGCGGCCACCCGGTCGTCACTGGTCTCCACAGGCTGCCTCCTTCACGCGATCTTGCGGCAGCCATCTTGACCGGGAAAAGGTCATAAGACAAGACCTTAAAAACTGTGTGATTGTCTCCGCTCTGGCAGGCTCGGGGTGAACGCGCTTGACGGAAGGGGGCACATGGAGCACCAGGAGCGGCCCACGGGCCGGGGCGGCGCGTCGGGCGGACTGGGACCGGTGCGGGTCGCCAGCGCCGTGGACGAGGTCGCCGACCGGCTGCTCACCGCGATAGCACTGGGCGAGTTCAGCGTGGGCGAACGGCTGCCCACCGAGCGTGAACTGGCTCTGACGCTCAAGGTCAGCCGTCCCACGGTGCGCGCCGCCATCGCGCGCCTGCGGGAGATCGGCTGCCTTGAGGTGGTCCGTGGCCGCCTGGGCGGCCACTACGTCCGGGCCGCCTGGCAGGAGGAGTCCGCGTCGGCTACCCGCCGCACGCTGCTGCCCCGCTGGGCGCAGACGACGGTGTTGTTCGACACCCGCGCGCTGATCGAGTCCCTGATCGCACGGACCGCCGCCGAACGCCGCGACCCGACGGACATCGAGGCGATCACGGCCGCGCTTCAGGCGTACGCCGCCGCCGCGGAGCCGATGCTGATCCGGCGTGCCGACGCCGCGCTGCACCACGCGATCACCAGGGCTGCGAAGAACGAGCCACTGGCCGTCTACAGCCGCCAACTGCTCCAGGACATCAACGCCGGCTTCCCGATCGAGCCCTACCGGGGCAATCTGACGCAGCGTGCGCTGCGCGATCACCGGGAGCTGGTGGACGCGATCGTCAAGGGCGATCCGGACCGGGCGGCCACCGTCGCCCGGCGCCATGTCGCGATCACCGAGCAGGCGCTGCGCGAAACGCTGGAACGCAGCGTCGACCTCGCCGAGCGGGAAGAGGGACGGGGCGGCGTGGGCGTCGCGCGGCCCGCTGCAGGGGCGGGCGGGAAACTCGTGGATAGCATCCCTGTCCATGACTCTGACGGAGCGGTGGACTTCCCGGGTTCTGCTGGTTGACGACGACGATCGCCTGCTTCTGCTGTGCGGCCGTGATCCACGCAGGCCGGGGGCGAGGTGGTGGTTCACCGTGGGCGGTGGCGTCGAGGAGGGCGAGGACTACCCCCAGGCCGCCGTGCGTGAAGTCTGGGAGGAGACGGCACTCTCCCTGGACGTCCGGCGGCTGGGGCCCGTCGTCTGGACCCGTCAGGCGATCTTCAGCATCGACGGTCAGGTCTTCGACCAGTACGAGGAGTACCGCCTCGCCAGGGTCGCCCCGGCCGAGGTGCGCGGGATGGACATCCGCACGGAGGAGGCCCGTTACGGCCATCACTGGTGGACGACAGCGGAACTGTCCCGCACCGCGGAGACCGTCCGGCCGAAGAGGATGGCGTCGTTGCTGCCCGACGTGCTGAGCACGGTGGGCCGCGGCCGGGAGCCTGTGCATCTGGGCGACTTCGACGAGGACGCCGACCCGGAATAGGACGCCGACCCGGAATAGGACGCCGACCCGGAATAGGACGCCGATCGGGAACAGGACGCCGATCCGGAACAGGGCGGCTGTGCCGCTCTCCGATGTCGTTCCGGCTGAGGGCTGAGGGCTGAGGGCTGAGGGCTGAGGGCTGAGGGCTGACGGCTTTCGGCTGCCGCGCCGACCGGTCCACCGCTTCCGGAGACGGACCGTCCCGGAGCCGCGCGGTCCCGAACGAAACGCGCGGCCCGGTTTAATGGATCAACGACGACGGCCGTTCCAGCGGCGGCGGCCAGATCGCCTACCAGGGCGCCTGGAACTCGGGTACGGGCTGCGCCGCCCAGTGCTTCTGGAGCGACGACCACTGGAGCGACCGGGCGGGCAACACCGCGACCTTCAGCTTCACGGGCACCCGGATCGCGCTGCTGTCCGTGCGGGACACCGGCAACGGCATCGCGGCGATCAGCGTCGATGGGGGCGCCGAACAACGCGTCGACTTCTACGGGTCCCCCCGGACGGGCGAGACACTCCAGTACCTCAGCCCGCGTCTGCCCAACGGCCGGCACACCCTGCGCGTCCGGGTGACCGGGGAACACAACGCGTCGTCCACCGCGTCCTTCGTGAGCGTGGACCGGGCAGATGTCTACACCGACTGAGGACGACCGGTGCGACACGCTCCCCGGGGAGGACGGCACTTGTACGACGGCGAGCGCACGGGCACCCCGGCCGGGAGCGGTCCGGGGTGCGGCGGGCCGGCGGCCGTCCCGGGTCAGTACACGCTCAGGCCGTAGGCGTTGAGTGCTTCCTGGATGGGCTGGTAGTAGCTGATGCCACCGGCGGTGCAACTGCCGGAGCCGCCGGAGAGGATGCCGATGACCTTGTCGCCCGCGTAGAGGGGCGCCCCGCTGTCACCGGGTTCGGCGCAGATGTCGGTCTGGATCAGCCCGTAGACGATCTCGCCGTTTCCGTAGTTGACGGTGGCGTTCAGCCCGGTGACCCGGCCGCAGGTGACGCCGGTCACCGCACCGCGCCGGCAGACGCTCTGGCCGACGTAGGCGGTCGCGGTGCCGGTGACGTCGACCGTGCCGATGGTGCCGGGGTGCGGTACGGACGGGTCGGCGTAGGCGACCACACCGAAGTCGTCGCCGGGGAAGCTGCTGGCCGTGGTGGGCCCGATCGCCGTGGTCAGGGCCGATGAGGTGTACCAGGTGGGCAGGCCGTCGGTGCAGTGGCCCGCGGTGACGAAGTAGTACGCGGAGCCGGCCTGCACGTTGACCCCCGCGGTGCACCGGCGGTCGGCGGAGTAGACCCCGTCGCCGCCCGAGACGAGGGGACGGAGCCGGCCGGCTGTCCGTTCGACGTCGACCGTGCCGCCGAGGCCGCGAAGCCTGGCCAGATCCGCGTCGGTGACTCCGGAATCGGCGAGGACGTGTGCCGTGCCGGTGCTCTCGTCCACGACCCACGCCGTCCCGGCGATCCCCAGGGACTCGACGGCCGAGGCCCCGGCGGCGTGCGCACCGGCAGCGGGGAGTGCGGCGGCGCCGGTGCCGGACACCGCGAAGCCACCCACGACCAACAGACTCAGTAGGAAACGCCCTACGGCGGTACGGCGTGCACGCATCACCCAAGTCCCCCTCGGGAGAAGTCGGTCAGGCAGGGGCACGAGCCGTCGCCCATTGTGCCGGGGCGCCGCGCGGCCGGATAGACCGTCTTCGGCCGTGACACCGGGTCGGGGAGAGGACGAAGGGGGCCGCCGTCAGGAGACCGGGGTGCGGCAGGCGTACGCCGGGCCCGCACCCACGCGCGGGGCCGGCGTACGCCTGCCGGCCGGGCCGCCGGTCAGCAGGCGCCCTCGTCCTGCCAGGGTCCCCACTGCGAGGCGCCGGGCACCTCGTTCTGGGTCCACCACTTGGCCTTCCAGTTGTGCTTGTCGTACGAGACCTCGTCGCCGCCCACGTAGGCGGTGGCCGAGTTCCAAGCCGGCCTGCACGCGGTGCCCGGCGGTGTGGGGGTCGGGGTGGGCGTGGTGGAGGGCGGCGTGACTCCGGCGAACTGCACCGAGTACTTCGCGAAGTCCCACGGGTTCTGCGCCACGCTGGAGCACGTCCCGGACGTATGGCCGCCGTTGTCGACCGGCGTGCACGGGCGGTCGCGGTTGAGCGACCAGAAGGTGAAGCGGTCCATATGGTGGCCGGTGGCGTAGTCCAGCACGATCTGGAAATCGGCCTGGGTGAAGTACTCGCCGGTGTCGCTGCGGCCGTTCATCCCGGAGAAGCCCTCGTGGGCGTAGGCGGTCGCCTGGTCCCAGCCGAAGGTGGACTGGAGGATCGTGTTGAAGTTGGTGAGCGCGCTGGTCTGGCTCGCGGCGCCGTTGAACCCGCCGTCGAACGGCATGATGGAGAAGTTGTTCGGCGTGAACCCCTGCGACTTGGCCTCCAGCAGCATCTGCTTGCCGAACCAGCCGGTGCCGTCGGCCGTGCCGGCCGTGGTGACGGAGACGTAGAGGCCGGGGTTGTTCTGCTGGAGGATCTTCGCCGCGCCGATCTCGTTCTTGATCGCGGCGGTGTTCTCGTACTCGGGCTCCTCCAGGTCGAAGTCGACGGCGTGCAGGCCGTACTTGGTGATGACCTGCTGGTAGGCCGCGGCGGTGGAGGCCGGGTCGGCGCAGGTCTGGCCGAGCTTGGTGCCTCCGTAGCCGCCGATGGAGACGGAGACGTCGCCGCCCTTGGCCCGGATCGTGTCGATCACCGACTGCACCGCGGTGTCCGAGGACACGGCGGCGGTGCCGCCCCAAGTGGGCGAGCAGCCGCCACCGTTGGGGGCGAGCACGAACGCGAGCTGGAAGGACTTCAGGCCGGTGGCGTCCATGATGGCCGTGGCGACCGGCGGGTCGTTGTCGAGCGGCATCAGATAGGGGGCGGCGGCGTACCAGCGGTCGCTCAGCGTGGCTGTCGCGCCCGAGGCGTGGCCTGCGACGAGCGCGGTCGAGCCCGCCGCGGCGAGTCCGACGGCGGCCGCCGCTCCCAGACATGCGTGAAGACGTCTCACTGCTGCCTCCAAGGGGGTGGGGGGAGTCGCCCCAGCCTCAGCGCGGTGTTGCGTCCACGTCAACAATTTGGACTAGACCAAAGCCCTCTTTGGACTAGACCATACCCCTGCTTTACCGTCGCGGGACGCGCTCGCCCCCGGTGCGCCGGGAATGGGGCCGCAGGTGTCGTTGTTGTGACCGACGTGGCAAGGCGGCTGGCATGGACGGAACAACGTCGGCGGCCGCCCGTGGAAAGGAGGCCGCATGGCGCGCAGCACCGTGCGTCCCGTCGTGACGCTGAAATCGACGGCGGGTACCGGCGTCACCTATGTGACCCGCAAGAACCGTCTCAACGACCCCGACCGGCTGGTCCTGCGCAAGTACGACCCGGTGGCGGGGGAGCACGTCCCGTTCCGCGAAACCCGCTGAGCGGTGACCGGGCGGAACAGAAGGAGAATACGGCCATGAAGGTCAGGAAGTCCCTGCGGTCCCTGAAGTCCCAGCCGGGTTCGCAGGTGGTACGGCGACGGGGCGTGACCTACGTCATCAACAAGAAGAACCCGCGGCTCAAGGCCCGTCAGGGCTGACGCACGCACGCAGAACCGGTCGGCCCCTCCTGCCGCTGTCGCCGCAGGAGGGGCCGACGCGTGCGCACGCCGTCGCGGCCCGCGCCCGCGCAGTGATCAGAGCGCGGCGCAGGCGTCGCCGATCGCCTCGTCCAGGATCGCCAGACCGAGCGAGAGTTCCTCCTCGGTGGCGGTCAGCGGCGGTGCGATCCGGAAGACCCCGCCCATGCCGGGGAGCTGCACGATGTTCATGTGCAGGCCCAGTTCCAGGCAGCGCCGGGTGATGCGGGCGCCCAGCTCGTCCGAACTCCGCCCCGTCCCGCTGTCCACGGCGAGTTCGAGCCCGGCCAGCAGACCGCGGCCGCGGATGTCGCCGACGACCGAGTGGCGCCGCGCGATGGCCCACAGGCCGTCGTGGAGTAGCCCGCCGAGCGACCGTGCGCGCTCGTCGAGCCGGTCGGCGGTCAGGACGTCGAGGACGGTGTTGCCGACCGCCGCCACCAGCGGGTCGGAGACGTGCGTGGTGAAGAAGAGGAAACCCCGCTCGTGTGCCTCGTGCTCGATCTCCGGACTGGTCACCACGGCCGCGAGGGGCAGACCGGCGCCGAGCGTCTTGGACAGGGTGAGGATGTCGGGGACCACACCGTCGCGCTCGAACGCGTACCAGGTCCCGGTGCGGCACAGACCGGTCTGGGCCTCGTCGAGGATCAGCAGCATGCCGCGCTCCCGGCACTTGGCCTGCAAGGCGGCGAGATACCCGGCCGGCGGCTCGATGACGCCGCCGGAACTCAGGATCGGCTCCACGATGCAGGCGGCCAGGCTGCCGGTCGACTGGGCGTCGATCAGGTCGAAGGCGAAGTCCAGCTGGCGGCGCCAGTCCAGCGAACCGTCGGCCGTGGTGAAGTCGGGCCGGTAGGCGTTCGGCACCGGGATGGCGAAGTTGCCGGGGGCACCCGGGCCGTAGCCCTTGCGGCCGGCGCTGTACGTGGCGGACGCCGCCGCCTGCGTCATGCCGTGCCAGGACCGGGCGAACGAGACGATCTCGTGCTTGCCGGTGACGAGCTTGGCCATCCGGATGGCGGCCTCGTTCGACTCCGCCCCGGTCGTCAGGAGCAGCACCTTCTGAAGCGGCTCGGGCAGGCTGTCGGCCAGGCGGCGGGCCAGGTTCACCACCGGACGGCTGAGCATGCCGCTGTAGAGGTGGTCGAGCGTCGCGACCTGCCGCTGGACGGTCTCGACGATCGCCGGGTGCGCGTGCCCGAGGATCGCGCTCATCTGGCCCGAGGTGAAGTCGAGGATCTTCCGGCCGTCCGCGGTGTACAGGAAACTGCCGGCGGCCCGGTCGATGATCGCGGGGCTGAAACCGCCGCCGTAGCGGACGAGGTGCCGGTCGGCACAGGCCCAGAAATCCTCGGCGAACGGCGGGTCGGTCCGCACGGCGGTCAGGTCCTTCGGAGCAGCCATGCGGCGACGGTACGACGCGTTCGAGCGACACGTCCATCTCATATTTCTGGCTTTCCTGTTCGGTGGAACCGCACAAGAATGAGGGTGTGATGAATCCCTGGAGGCTGCGGCTGCTGAGCCAGCTGGATGCGCTGGGCACCGTCCGGGCGGTCGCCCAGGCCGCCAACCTGAGCCCGTCGAGCGTGTCCCAGCAGCTCGCCGTGCTGGAGGCCGAGACCCGTACCCGGCTGCTGGAGCGCACCGGACGCCGGGTCCGGCTGACGTCGGCCGGACTGATCCTCGCGCGGCGGGCGCGGGCGATCCTCGACCACATGGACAGCGTCGAGGCGGAGCTGCGCGGATTCGGTGAGGAGCCGTCCGGGCTGGTGCGGCTCGGCGCGTTCCAGAGCGCGATCCACACCCTGGCCGTCCCGGTGGTCTCCCGGCTGGCGCAACGGCATCCGCACCTCGACGTCGAACTGCTCGAACTGGAACCGCACGAGAGCCTGCTCGCGCTGCGCAGCGGCGAAGCGGATGTCGTCGTCACGACCACGGACTTCGACGAGCTGCCGCTCGGGCCCGACCTCGACCTCGTGCAACTGGCCACGGACCCGGTCCTGCTGGTGGTGCCCGAGGGGCATCCCGTGGCCGGACGCGGCCCCGTGGATCTCGCGGCCTGCGCGAACGAGCCGTGGGCGTTCGACATGCCGCAGTCGTACATGGCCGGTCTCGCGCTGCGGCTGTGCCGGCAGGCAGGGTTCGAGCCGCGCGTGGTGTGCCGGTTCAGCAACTACCTGATGACGCTCCAGCACGTCGAGGCCGGGCTGTCGATCGCCCTGCTGCCCGGTCTCGCGGTCGACCCCAGGTACCGGGTCACCACGAGGGAACTCGCCACACCCGTGACCCGCACGATCACGGCGGCGACCCGCCGCGGCTCACCGCCTCGCGCGGAGGTGCACGCCGTGCTGGACGCACTGCGCCACCATCCGGCGCCACCGCTCCCGGGCCATGAGTGACCGGGAGGGTCACCCGCCCTGCTGAGCCCTGTGCCGCCCGGCGGACCTCATGGGCGTCCCCCGTTTCCGCAGGCGTCCGGCACCTCGTGCGCGACACCTGGACAAGCCGCAGGAGGCGTGTTGTCATGCCAACTGCGCCTGTTTCCAACGTTGTACAAGGTTCTCAAGGCCCGGGTGGACCCGCCCCCTCACCGTCTCTGGAGCCGACGTGCACCCCTCGTCCTCTCCTCGCGGACACCGCGCCCCGACCAGACGCCGCTTCCTGACCAGTACCGCACTCGCGCTCAGCGCCACCGCACCGGCCGGCCGCCTCGGACCCGCCGCCGTGGCCCAGGGCCGGGGCGCCGCGCTCGCTCCGGTCGCCTTCACCCGGCTCGCGCCCGGCAGCATCACCGCACGTGGCTGGCTGGCCGGGCAACTGAAGCTCCAGCTCGACGGGTTGTGCGGCCGCTACGAAGGCCGCTCGCACTTCCTGGACTTCGACGCCACCGGCTGGGTGCACCCGGACAACGACGGCTGGGAGGAGGTGCCCTACTGGCTGCGCGGCTACGTGCCGCTCGCCGTCGCCACCCGTGACCCGTCCGCCCTGGACACCGTCCGCCGCTGGCTCGACGCGGTCCTCGCCACCCAGCAGAGCGACGGCTTCTTCGGCCCGCGCAAGCTGCGCACCTCCCTGGTCGGCGGCCCCGACTTCTGGCCCTTCCTGCCCCTGCTGATGGCGCTGCGCACCTGGGAGGAGTACTCCGGCGACCAGCGGGTGATCCCGTTCCTCACCCGCTTCATGGCCTTCATGAAGGCCCAGGGCGAGGACGCGTTCAAACACAGCTGGGTCTCCTACCGGTGGGGCGACGGACTGGACATCGCCCTGTGGCTGTACGACCGCACCGGCGACGCCTTCCTGCTCGACCTGGCCGACAGGATGCACACCCACGGCGCCGACCGGACCGACAACATTCCGACGCCGCACAACGTCAACATCGCCCAGGGCTTCCGCGAGCCCGCCCAGTACGCCCGGCGCGCGGGCTCGGCCGACCTGACCCGGGCCGCCGGCTCCGCACCTACGACGCGGTGCTCGGCAGCTACGGCCAGTTCCCCGGCGGCGGCTTCGCGGGCGACGAGAACTACCGGCCCGGCTTCGGTGACTCCCGGCAGGGCTTCGAGACGTGCGGCATCGTCGAGTTCATGGCCAGCCACGAACTCCTCACCCGTCTCACCGGCGACCCGGTGTGGGCGGACCGCTGCGAGGACCTGGCCTTCAACATGCTGCCCGCGGCCCTCGACCCGCAGGGCAGGGCCATCCACTACGTCACCAGCGCCAACAGCATCGACCTCGACAACAGGGTGAAGTCCGAGGGCCAGTTCCAGAACGGCTTCGCCATGCAGTCCTTCCAGCCCGGCGTCGACCAGTACCGCTGCTGCCCGCACAACTACGGCATGGGCTGGCCGTACTTCAACGAGGAGCTGTGGCTCGGCACCCCCGACGGCGGCCTGGCCGCCGCCATGTACGCCGCCTGCCAGGTCACGACGACCGTGGCGGACGGCGTGCCGGTCACCATCACCGAGGACACCGACTACCCGTTCGACGAGACGGTCAAGCTGACGGTCTCACCGTCACGGCAGGTCTCCTTCCCGCTCCAGCTGCGCGTCCCCGGCTGGTGCACGAACCCGCGCGTCACGGTCAACGGCCGTGCGGTGACGGCACGGCCGGGTCCCGCGTTCGTACGGATCGAGCGCACCTGGTCGGCTGGCGACATCGTGGTCGTGCGCCTGCCCCAGCGCACCACGCTGCGCACCTGGCAGGCCCAGCACGGGGCGGTCGGCGTCGGCCACGGACCGCTCACCTACTCCGTCCGGATCGGCGAGGAGTACGTCCGCTGCGCCGGCACCGACGCCTTCCCCGAGTACGAGGTGCACGCCACCACGCCCTGGAACTACGGTCTCGTCGCCGGTACCACACCCGAGTTCACCCGCAAGGGAGGACCGCTGACGGCCAACCCCTTCACCCACGAGGGCACCCCGGTGCGCATGACCGCGAAGGCCCGCCGCATCCCCGAGTGGATCGGTGACGACGAGCAGGTCGTCACCCCGCTGCAGCAGAGTCCCGCCCGCAGCGCCGCACCCACGGAGAACGTCACCCTCGTCCCGATGGGCGCCGCCAGACTGCGCATCACCGCCATCCCGACCAGCTCGCCCGACGGCCACCCCTGGACTCCGGAGCCGGCCTTCCGGCGGGTGCAGAACAAGCACAGCGGCAAGGTCCTGGGCGTGGACGGCATGGCGACGGCGAACAGCGCCCAGGTGGTGCAGTTCGACGACAACGGCACCGACGACCACCTCTGGAGGCTTCTGTGAACCGAGGGCCGCTGCGCCGGTGGACCACCGCCGCGGCGGCCCTCGGACTGCCGGCGACCGCGGTGGTCCGGCCCGGCCGGACCGCCGCCGGACCACCGGAGCGTCCGGTCCCCACCGCCTGCACGGCGTGCGTACTCCGGTCACCCCGACGTACCGGTGACGCCGCCCGGCGTCCGGGAGCTCTGACGGACCGGCGCCCCGAGCCGTGCGCGGGGCACCGGCACCGGTGGGGGAGGTGCCGGCCGGCCACGACAGCCTGGTCACCGCGCCCGCCGGCCGCAGCCTCTCCTGCTCGCGGCCCCGCTGGCCCGTCCACCGGCGCGTCCCTTCGGCCCCCGTTCGGACGATCCGCACGACGGCGCGGAACCGATGGTCCGAATGGCCCGCCCGCCAGCGCGCCGCCTGGACCCGGCAGGGACTCTTCGGACGTACTGGCGAGAACGGCCCGTACCGGCTGGAGGATTCCGTTGAGAGACCCGCGCCCCACGACCGCCCCGGTCGCCGCCGACGCTCCGCGTGCCGCGGCGGACCATGGCCGTTCCGGTGGCGGCAGGACGACGACCGGTGGGAGCCCGCGGCCCGCACCGGCGGCCCGCGCGACCACCCGCGGGGGCGGCTGACCCCGTGGACGGCCTCGCTCACCGCGCCCGCCACCGACGGCTCCACGACGTCCTGTGGCTGCTCCTGCCCGTGGCGGTGGTGGCCGGCCTGGTGTGGTTCGGGCGGGTGCACACCCCCGACTACGGGACCGGCCTCTTCGGGCAGTACGGCAACGACGCCAAGCGGCTGAAGGCACAGCTCGGCTCCGCCCTCCTGTGCCTGGCGCTGATCCAGGTGTTCCTCGCCCTGTGGATGTACGGCCGGCTGCCCGCACTGCGCGCCGCACCGCACCGGATCCACACCACGCACCGCATCATCGGCGTGCTCGCCTTCCTCGTCTCCCTCCCCGTCGCCCGGCACTGCATCACCGCCTACGGCGTCCAGCTGACCAACCCCCGCCGGGCACTGCACGCGCTCGCCGGCTGCTTCCTGTACGGGGCCTTCGTCGCCAAGGTCGTCGTGGTCCGCCACCGTCGCTGGCCGGGCTGGGCCCTTCCCCTGGCCGGCGGCGTCCTCGTCACCGTGATCGCCCTGGTCTGGTACTCGGCCGCCCTGTGGTACCTGAACGGCTCTCACTCACCCGGACTGTGAGCGGACGGTGGGCCGGCTCCCGCCGGGGAGGACCGGACCGCCCCGCGCCCGGGGCCGAGGGGTCCGTCCGGCCGAAGCCGGCCCGGGTGCCGTGGTGCTCGTGCGCCGTATCGAGGCGACGTTGCGGCAGACCGTGCGGGGCGGCCTCCCGGGCGCGGACCCGCATCTCCGGCCCGGGGGCGTCGCGTCGGACGGTCAGCCCGACCCGTACCGCTGCGGCGACCGGCACGGAGCCGGTGGCCGGGGACGCAGTCGTTCAGGCACGGCGTGCGGCCCACACGGTGCGTGCGGTGCGTACGGCCAGATCGTCCCGGCGCAGGATGCTGCCGGGGCCGTCGGTGTCGAGGAGTCGGTCCAGCGCGGCCAGATCCTCGGCCGGGAGCGTGTCGGCGACGGTGGAGCGCATCCGCGAAAGACTTCTGAGGGCGTAGCGGCCCACCGCCGCGGAACGGGCCTGGTCGACGGCGACGGCGACCGTGCGTTCGGCTTCGAGCGAGAAGCCGGCGGCGGTCAGCCGGGGGCCCCAGTCCGCACCGCGGTGCGGAACGTGCTCGGCGTGGTGGCGCTCGCTCGCGGCGTGGCAGCGCTCCTCCAGGCCGGGCCGGTCCGCCGGCGCGTCGCCGGGCAGGAACCGGGGGAACCCGGCCAGTTCGACGATCGCGCACAGCCCGCCGGGCACGAGCAGGTCGTGGAGCTGCCGCAGGGTGCGGTCCGGGTCGGCCATGTGGTGCAGGGAGGCCGACGCCCACACCAGGTCGGGCGTGCCGAGGTCCGGCCAGGGCGCGTCCAGATCGGCCTGGACGGTGCGCACGCGATCGGCCACGCCCGTCGTGCACGCTTTCTCCCGCAGGCGGTGCAGGTGAGCGGCCGAGGAGTCGACGGCGGTCACGTGGGCCTCGGGGAAGCGTGCGAGCAGGGCGAAGGTGCCCGTGCCGGTCCCGCAGCCGAGGTCCACCAACTGCGCGGGGGCGGACCCGACGGGCAGCCAGGCGACGACGGAGGCGTGGTGCTCGGCCAGCACCTCCGCGTCCAGGTCGAGTATCTCCGCCTGGCCGTCGCCGTGGTCCGTGGGCTCGTGGTACGGGCCGGGCCGGCGGGCAGGGTGCACGCCCTGGGCGTGCTCGGTGTGCGTCATGGATGCACCGTAAGAAGGTCATGCGCCTGGTGCGGGGTGTCTTGCGCATACGGCAAGAGGATCGGGGTGCGAGCGGCCGGACACGCAATTCCAGCGACGCGGGCGGGCTCCGGTCACCGTGGCGGGCGCTGCTTTGCGGCGGCGCCCTCGTCGGCCCGGTGCCCGCGGCGGGCGTCGCGGTCGAAGATGCCGAGGATCTCGCACGGACCGCCGTCGGCGCCGATGGCGTGCGGCAGCATGGTGGGGAACTCGGCGGCCTGGTCGGTCTCCACGCGGAAGCGGCGGTTGCCCAGCAGCAGGAGGGCGGTGCCGGAGAGGACCACGAGCCATTCACGGCCCGGATGGGCGCGCAGACGCGACGGGTTGTCCGGCGGCGGGTCCGTCAGGCGCTGACGTACGACGGTCATGCCCGGATCCGCCCGCACCGGCCAGCGCAGCTGCCCGCGGGCCGCGTCGATCATCGGATGGGAGACCACGTCGTCGGTGGCCGTCTCGACCAGCTGATCGAGCGAGGTGTCCAGGGCGCGGGCGAGGGTGACGAGCTGGTCCAGGGCCAGCCGGCGTCGGCCGTTCTCGATCCGGCTGAGCGAGGACTGGCTGAGCTTCGCGCGGCCGGCCAGTTCTTCCAGGGACCAGCCCTGCGCCAGCCGCAGGGCGCGGATCCGTTTGCGTACGAGGCTGTCCAGCTCGCCGTCTTCTTGCGTCATGGGCATCAACCTATGCTCCGATCGCAAGCAGTGCCTACCGCCGTCGTACCGCGCCCCGTGATCGGGACGCGCTCACCCGACGCCGAGGACGGCAGCGTCCGGCCTCGCCCCGCGCCGTCGCCTCCGGCCTCGCCCCGCGCCGGCCGAGCACATCGGGGCCCGCGCGACCCTGGCGGCCGGGATCCTCCTCGCCGGTGCGGGTGTGGCGCCCTGACGGCGACGCACCGCCGCGAAGGCATCGCCGACACCCGCGAAACCGCCCACGGCGCCGGCCCGCACCCACCCTCGCTGATCCGCGCCGCACCCCAGCCCCGCGTCGACGGACGGCAACGGCCGTGCGAGCCGGGGCCGCCGTCCCGGCCGCGATCCCCGAACAGACGGACCGACCATGGAGATATGTGCCGTCCGGTCCTCAACTTCGCCCGGCGGTGGCCCCGTTGTTGGCTCCGTTGTCCCGTCCCCGTCAAGTACGTGTGGCTGGATGGCCTTCGTACACGCCCTGTTGGCCCCCAGCATCTCAGGAGTCGTCATCATGCGCGTTCCCCGGCGTACCGGCACTCTCCTCGTCTCGGCCCTGCTCGCCGGCACCGTCATGGTCCCGCTGGCACCAGCCGCCCTCGCGGCGCCCGCCACGGTGCCGTCCGCCACGCGTGCCCTGGCACCCTCGGCGATCCCCTTCACCGCGGCTCAGGCCCACCGCTCCGCGACCGGTGTCCACACCCTGACCTGGGCCTCACCCGCCGGTCAGGTCGTCGTCACCGCTTCCACCGACCCGAACGCCACCACCGGCACCGAGGTCGGCCACGGCGCCGGCACCGGAAGCCTCACCGTCCCCGCGGGGACGCTGGCGTCCGAAGCGCGCTGGTACTTCCGCCTCACCCCCGACGCCGGTGCCCCGCTGACGGTCGCGGAGCGCTCCCTCGGCCTCGCCGACGCCGACAACGCCCGGGACGCGGGCGGTTACCGCACCACCGACCGCCACTGGGTCCGCATGGGCGCGGTGTACCGCTCGAACAAGCTCAGCGGACTGACGGCGGCGGAGCAGCAGGTGCTGCTCGACCAGAACGTCACCCGCGACGTCGACCTGCGCAACAGCAGCGAGCGCAGCGACGCCCCGGACCGCATCCCCGCCGGTGTCGCCTACCAGGTCGCCGACGTGGTCTCGCTCAGCCACGGTCTGAGGTTCCACAAGGATGCGGCGGCCACGCTCGCGGCCGCCCTCGCCGCGGGCCTGTTCAACGGCTCCGACAACCTGGGCCAGTCCATCGGCTACCCGTTCATGGTGAACTTCGTCGGCGCGGACCACGCGTTCCACGACACCCTGACCGCCATCGCCGCGAACCCGGGCGCGACGCTCTACCACTGCACCGCGGGCAAGGACCGCACCGGCTGGGCCACGGCCGTGCTGCTCACCCTGCTCGGCGTACCGCGGGCGACCGTCGAGGCGGACTTCCTGGCCAGCAACACCTACACCGGGGACCCGGGCGCGGTGGAACTGTCCTGGCTGCGCGCGGCCTTCGCCGAGGTCGACTACATCTACGGAGACTTCGACACCTACCTGCACCAGGGCCTGATGCTGGACGACGCCACCATCGGTGCCCTCCGGGCGAAGCTGCTCGTCTGACGCCCGACCGGGGCCGACCGATCGGCAGGGCGGCGCCATGGCCCTGCCGATCGGCCGGGCACACCCGCAGGGCGCGTTGCCGGCCTCACCGGGCAGTACACCCAGCAGCCCATGCGGACCAGGGCGCTCACGGGACGGACGGGCCGGTGATCCGTTGTCCGTTCGCGTCGTACGGCCAGACGTTGGGGACGCAGCCGTGCATGCCCTTGATCTGCTGCATCATCGCGGGGGCCGGCCTGTCCTTGCCCGGGCAGGTGACATGGCCGTGGCCGAGGAAGTGTCCCACCTCGTGGTTGATGATGAGTGCCCGGTAGGCGGTGACGTCGTCCGCGTAGACGGGGGTCGCCAGTTCCCAGCGTTCGAGGTTGACCATGACGGTCTGGGAGACGGTGCAATTGACCTCGCCGCCGGTGTCGAGTCCGTACCGTCCGCAGATGTCGTCGACGGTGCCGGCGGTGGCGATCTTGACGGCGAAGTCGGCGGTGCCGCCGGAGACCCGTTGGAACCCTGAGTGCCCGTCGGCCGTCCAGCCGCGCGGATCGCTCAGGATGCGCTCCACCTCATGGGCGGCGCCCGCGGGGGAGACCGGGATGCCGTCCTCCACCTCGACCCGGTAGCGCAGCACGGAGCCCGTGCCCGTGCGCGCGCTCGTGCCGGGCGCCGTGACGAACGTTCCCGGGCCTGTGGCGGGAAGGCCGGGCGGGGAAGGGGAGGCGGACGCACGCGGTGTGGCCGGAGTGCTCGACTTCGCCGTGGTGGCCGGGGCCGGCTCGGACGGTTCGGGGGAACGCTGCGCCTGCGGGGTGGTCTTGGCCCGTACAGGGGCGTCGGTCCGTGCCGTGGACCGTCCAGCGTCGGACGACTTCCAGGCCACCACCGCGCAGCCGGCGGCCGCGAGCACGGCCACCGCCATCAGACCACCGATCATCCGCCGCTTACCGCTCCTCCTCCCGCGGTGCCGCCTCCCGCTCCGCGTCGCGGTGTGCCCGGATTCCCTCGGGCGGCGACGGGAAGGCGGCGGATCTCCTTGGTACGCGGTCACGATGGTTCACGGTCGGACAGCCATGTGATCGAGATCGGCCCGTGTGATAACGAATCGATAATGCTCGCTCTCGGCCTGCAGGTATGATCAACCGGTAACAGTTTTCCGCCCGAGTGGGCGGCCTTTGGATACTGAGTCCATGCCACGTGTACTGCTGATCGAAGATGACCGCGCCGTCCGCGAGGGTGTCACCCTGGGGCTGCGCCGGCAGAGCCATGACGTCCTCGCCGCCGCTACCGGTGAGGAGGGGATGGACCGGCTGCGGTCCTTCCGGCCGGACATCGTGGTCCTCGATCTGATGCTGCCCGGAATGCCGGGTCTTGAGGTGTGCCGTGGCATTCGGGCCTTCGACCAGACCCTGCCGATCATCATGGCGACCGCGCGGGGTGACGAGGTGGACATCGTCGTCGGTCTGGAGGCGGGCGCGGACGACTACGTCGTCAAGCCGGTGCCGGCCCGGGTGCTCGACGCCCGTATCCGTGCGGTCCTGCGCCGGACCGCCGGGACGGCTGCCGGCACCGCCCTGCCGAAGATCGACAGCTATGGGGACCTGACCGTCGACCGGACCGGCCTGACCGTCACGCTGAACGGCGGGCCGGTCGCCCTCGCCCCCTCCGAGCGACGGCTCCTGCTCACCCTGTCCGCCTCACCCGGCCAGGTCTTCAGCCGGCAGCAACTGCTGGAGGCGGTCTGGGAGCACGATTACCACGGCGACGCCCGCCTCGTGGACGCCTGCGTCAAACGGTTGCGCACCAAGCTGGACGAGCCGCCTCGCGCACCCCGCTACATCCACACCGTCCGCGGATTCGGCTACCGCTTCGCCGCCCGGTGAGGGCCCGCCTGCTGCGCGGCCTGCGCGCACGGATGGTGGTGGCCTTCGGGCTCGTCGCCACCGTCGCCGCGGCCGCGACCGGTGCGCTGACCTTCAGGGAGGCGCGCACCGGCGTGCTCCAGCAGAGCCAGGACGCGGTGATCAGGCAACTGCGCACCCAGGTCGGCCAGCTGGCCGGCGGGCTCTCCTACCCTCCGGGCCAGGAGACGTTGCGGCGGTTGGCGTCCGACCTCGCGGACACCGAAGCGCAGGGGCACTGGCGGGTGCTGGTCGTGTTCCGGGAGATGAGTGCCTCTTCCGTCGCCGGTGACCCCTTCACCGAGGTGACGCCGGCCGTGCGGGCGGCCGTTGGAGCCAGCCGGGCCACCGTCTTCCAGCGGGTGCGCAGGGACGGGCACACCTCGCTGGTCGTCG
This sequence comes from Streptomyces sp. NPDC006012, assembly GCF_042871185.1. Classification (NCBI taxonomy): domain Bacteria; kingdom Bacillati; phylum Actinomycetota; class Actinomycetes; order Kitasatosporales; family Streptomycetaceae; genus Streptomyces; species Streptomyces sp. NPDC006012. The sequence goes on along the minus strand of NZ_JBIAIE010000013.1, from coordinate 8,400 downwards.
GCATGCCGGTCGTCTTCTCCGCCCCGGGCGCGGAGCGGGTGCTCTCCGGGGTCCAGGTGTTTCTCGTCGTCCCGCAGACCGTCGAGCAGGCGTACGTCGACGCCCTGGTCACCGCCGTCGAACGCGCCATGGTGGTGGCACTCGCCCTCGCCGTGGTGCTCGCCCTGCTGGCAGCCCGCGGGGTACTGCTGCCGGTGCGGGCGCTGCGGCACGCCACCCGCAGTATCGCCGAGGGCCGTCTGGACACCCGGCTCGCGGTCAACGGCTCCGACGAACTCGCCGACCTGTCGGACACGTTCAACGAGACGGCCGCCGCGCTGGAGACGTCGGTGGCGGAGCTGCGGGACATGGAGGCCAGGGCCCGGCGTTTCGCCGCGGACGTCTCGCACGAACTGCGCACCCCGCTGGCCGCCATGTCCGCGGTCACGGACGTCCTGGACGAGGACGCCGCCCGGCTGGATCCGGACACCGCCACCGCGGTACGGCTGATCAGCGCGGAGACCGTGAAACTGGCCCGCCTCGTGGACGACTTGATGGAGATGTCCCGCTTCGACGCGGACGCGGCGGTCCTGCACCTGGACGAGATAGACCTCGCCGAGTCCATCCGGCGAACGCTCGCCTCCCGCGGCTGGTCCGGCACGGTGGAGACCCGCCTGCCGGCGCCCGGCACGGTGCGCGCACATGTCGACCCGCGCCGTCTTGACGTGGTCGTCGCCAATCTGGTCGGCAACGCCCTGCGGCACGGGGCCCGTCCCGTGCGGGTGGGCCTGCACGCGCGCGGTGCCGGCGGGACCGGGGGCCTGGTGGTCATCGAGGTGCGGGACAGCGGGCCAGGCATCCCCGGCGACGTGCTGCCGCATGTCTTCGAGCGGTTCTACAAGTCGGACACCGCCAGAGCCCGTTCCGAGGGCAGCGGGCTCGGCCTTTCGATCACTGCCGAGAACGTCCGGATGCACGGCGGCACGGTCCGCGCGGCGAACCATCCGGCGGGAGGCGCCCTGTTCACCGTGGAACTCCCGCTGCGGCGGCACGACCTGCCCGAGGAGGACCGGTCATGAAGGCCACCCACCGGGTTGCGCTGCTGATCGCGTCGGCGATGCTCGCGCTCTCCGCCTGCGGGATCCCCGAGACCGGGGTGGTGCAGGCCGGCGGCCCGGCGAGCGGGATCCCCCCGAAGACACCGGTCTACTTCATCCGGGGCGGGGCGCTCGTCGCGGCGTTCCTCCCCACCGACCGGCCCGGCGACGCCGAGGCGGCCCTGGGACTCCTCGCCGCCGGGCCGTCCCCGGTCGGCGCCTCCGGACCTCTCTCCAGCGACGTACCGTCCGCCGCGTCCGCCGCGGCGCGCAGGGCGACCGCGGTACCGAAGCAGGCCGCGCGGGGCGTCCCGACCGTGTCGGTGCGGGGCGACGCGCTCTCGATCCGGCTGCCGTCCGGCTTCGGCAAACTGTCCCGCCTCGGAACGGAACAACTGATCTGCACGGCCGCCGCCGCACACCGCATCGGCCAGCCGGCCGGTGACCAGGTCGCCGTGACGGTGACGGTGTCCGGCGACGGCGGATGGCACGCCGAGGGGACGGACGAGGGCTGCCCCGACGCGTGAGCGCGGATCCCGACCGCTGCGGCACGCGCGTGCCTTCGTACCCTCCCGCCCGCGGCGTCCTGCCCGGGACACCTCGACCTCGCCCGGGCCCGAGTCGTGCCCCGGGCCCAAGTCCGTGCCCCGGACCCGACCCTGAGATGTCCCCCATCTTCCCCTGAGAGGTGTCAGGATTCTTTGACAGGTGAAATCTGCTCCTGTCAGCCTCTTCCCGCAGGTACGACGGAAAGGGGCGCCGATGCCCGAGGGCCCGTCTCCGGCGCCGACGGGGGACGAGTTGGTGAGGGTGCTCTCCGCGCTCGGCAATCCGCACCGGATGCGGATCGTCGCGGCGCTCGTGGAGCGCCGCAACTACGTGAGTGCGCTGGCCCGTGAGATCGGGATGAGCCGCCCGCTGCTGCACATGCACCTCCAGCGACTGGAGGCGGCGGGCCTGGTCGTCGGCACGCTCGAACTCGCGCAGGACGGCAAGGCGATGAAGTACTTCGACATCATGCCCTTCCGGTACGAGCTGACCCCCGCCGTCATCGCGCAAGCGGCCACGACGCTCACCGTGCGCGAGAACGAGGCCGGGAAAGAGGAAGCGAAGTGAATGGGGAACTGGTGACACTCGCCGACGGCTCGGACATGGCCGGGGTCGTGGGCGCCGCCGGGGTCTTCACCCTGATGATCGTGATCGTCTGGCAGTTCGCCGCGACCTGGCGGTCCCGGATGCTCGCCGCACGCGAGGAGCAGTACAAGGTGCTCGCGGCGAGATACGCCTAACTCCTTGAGGACACCGTGGAGTTGCAGCGCCGATCGGTCGACGAACAGCGGCAGACCCTGGACGAGCTGACGCAGACCCGCCTGGCGGTCCGCTCGATGGAGAAGATGATGCGCGAGATCGAATGAGCCTTGGCGTGCAAGGCGTACGGCCGGGAGCGGCAACTCCCGGCCGTACCGCGGTTCCAACGCCTTCCTGCCCCGCGACGCCGAGTCCGCGCGGGTCAACACGGAACTGGAGAAGTTCCGTACGGATACGATCATGCCGGCGGTCGTCGTCCGCACCGGCAAGGACGCCCGCACCACGGCGGTGGACGACCGGGCCGCACTCGCGCGCTTCGTCCCCTCCGGCCGGCAGGTCTCAAAGCCGATACCCTCCGACGACGGCCGGGCCGCGATGACGGTCGTCCCGCTGGACAGCGAGGACGACATCACCGACAAGGTCGACGAACTACGCAAGGTGGCCGGCGCGAACGCGCCACCCGGTGTGCAGACCGAGGTCGGCGGGCCCGCCGGTTCCCTCGTCGACTCGGTGGCGGTCTTCGACGGCCTCGACACCACCCTGCTGTTCTCGACCGGCTTGGTCGTGGCCGTCCTGCTGCTGCTCACGTACCGCAGTCCCGCCCTGTGGCTGCTGCCCCTGCTGTCAGTGGGCTTCGCGGCCGTCCTCACCCAGGCGAGCACGTACCTGCTGGCCCGGTACGCCGGACTGCCGGTCGACCCGCAGAGTGCGGGCGTGCCGATGGTGCTCGTCTTCGGGGTCGGCACGGACTACGCCCTCCTGCTCATCGCCCGCTACGGCGAGGAACTGCACCGTCACGAGGACCGGCACGAGGCGATGCGGATCGCGCTGCGCCGCTCGGGCCCGGCGGTCACCGCCTCCGCCGCCATCGCCGTGGGCCTGTCCTGCCTGGCCTTCGCCGACATCAACTCCTCCCGTTCACTGGGACTCGTGGGAGCGGTCGGCGTCTGCTGCGCCTTCCTCGCGATGGCCACCGTGCTGCCCGCACTGCTCGTCGTCGCGGGCCGCTGGGTGTTCTGGCCGTTCGTACCGCGACACGGCACCCCGCCGCGGCCGGCGCGTACGATCTGGTCCCGTATCGGTGCCGTGGTTGGTCGCTCGGCGTCCCCGCTGGTCGTGGCTCGTGCCGGTCGCCGTCACCGGCCTACTCGCGCTGAGCACGGCGGGCATCGACATGGGCCTGACGCAGGCGGAGACGTTCCAGGACAAGCCGGAATCGGTGGTGGCGCAGGAACGGATCTCGGCGCACTATCCGTCGGGCGCCTCGGACCCGGCGGACGTCGTGACCCGCACCGACCAAGCGGCCGAGGTCAGGGCAGCCGCCGCGGCGGTGGACGGCGTGGCCCGCGTCGAGGACGGCGACCGCACACCGGACGGCAGACTCACCACCCTGTCCGTGGTGTTGCAGGACGCCCCGGACAGCCGGGCCGCCGAGGACACGGTCGAGGATCTGCGGGACGCCGTCCACCGGGCCGGCGGCTCGGACACCCTGGTCGGAGGCACCACGGCCGAGAAGCTGGACACCCAGCGGGCCGCCGACCGCGACCTGCGGACCGTCGTCCCGATCGTGCTCCTGGTCGTCCTCGGCGTCCTGATCGCCCTCCTGCGCGCCCTTGTCGCCCCGCTGCTGCTCCTGGCCACGGTGGTGCTGTCGTACGTCGCGGCCCTCGGCGCCTCCGACCTGGTCTTCGAACACGTCCTGGGTTTCGCGGGCGTCGACTGGTCGATCCCGCTGATGGGGTTCGTGTTCCTGGTGGCGCTCGGCATCGACTACAACATCTTCCTCATGCACCGCGTGAAGGAGGAGGCCACGCGCCTGGGCCACACCCGCGGTGTCCTGGAAGAACTGACCAGCACCGGAGGCGTCATCACCTCCGCGGGCATCGTCCTGGCCGCCACTTTCGCGATCTTCGCGGGCCTGCCCCTGGTGACGATGGCCCAGATGGGGGTTCTCGTCGGACTCGGCGTCCTCCTGGACACCTTCCTGGTCCGTACGGTCCTGGTCCCCGCCCTGGCCCTGGACCTCGGCCGCTGGTTCTGGTGGCCGGGCGACCTCTTCGGCCGCCCGACCCCGCCCTACGGAGACGACTCCGCGAGCACGGCCACCGCGGCCCGGGGCCGTGCCCACGAGGTGGCCTCGTGCTGTGACCGGGATGGTTCACCGTGATCGGAAGGCGGCTCGCGGGACGAGCGCACGCGAAACGGCTGGTATTACTGGGGCATGCAGGAAGAGATTGCACGCTCCGCGATCGACACGTTCATCTCCGCGTTCAACGCCTCGGACGACAGCTATGTGACTGCCCTGCTCTCCCAGGCTCTGACCTCAGACGTGGTTTTCTGGGGGCCGTTGGGTCGCAGCGAAGGAATCGCGGCGGTCGAGCGGTTCGTGCTGGACATCCGGCGCCACCCGGCGGGGACCGGCACGATGGTGCGCTGCTCGGCGGTGGACATGCCTGACGAGTGGGCCCGGTACCAGTGGGTCTTTACCACGCCGGATGGAGGTCCCCGCCTGGCGGGAACGGACGTCGTTCATCTGCGGCGGAGCCTCATCGACCAGGTCATCGTCTTTGCGGGGGAGATCGAACCGTCCGCCTCCTGAGTCATCCTTCTGTCGCTGTCCTTCTCCTGAACTTGCCCCCTTCGGCGCTCGGGGGCTGCGGTTCGCGGTTGGTCAGGCTGCGGTGTTGAGGGGCGTCCGCCCCAGCGGATGCCCTTCTCGCTGCGGACGCGGGCGCGTTCCTTGCGTTGGGCGGGTGAGTACGTCGGGGTGGCGGGCGTTGGTATTGCGCCAGCGCAGGTAGCGGTGCAGTGCCTGGGTTTGCGCGGGGCGGCTGCGGTGGAAGCGGTCCAGCACCTGCTCGATCCGGTCGAGCTTGGCGTCGCGATCAGGGTCGGGCGACTCCTTCCAGGTCTTGGTGCGCTGGAAGGTGATGCCGCGGCGCCGGAGCAGCCACCGTAAGGCTTCACGGCCGATGCGGATCGTGCTGCCCCTGCGCATGATCTGCTGCAGCTTCTGCCCCTCCTGGTCGGTGCACGCCCGGGGACACGCACGGAAGGCCGCGCCCGCCCGGACACCTCAGGGTGGCTCAGCCACCGTGGACCGGGGAGCGGCCAGGCCGGCCGTGTGCGCGCCCTCGGGCGCGAGGCTCCCCGGCCCGCCGGCTCAGTCGCGGATCTCGACGTGCGCGAGGAGATCGCCCCGGCCGCTCTCCCTGAGGTGGGGGACACCAAGACCCGCCAGGCGCATGGTCTGGCCGTCCCGGAGGCCCCGAGGGATGCGGATGGTGTGGCTGCCGTCCAGCGTCCGGATGGGGAGAGTGCCGCCCTTCGTCGCCAGGGCGCGCGGCACGGTCAGGGTGCGGTGCAGGTCGTCGTGCGTCCGCCGGAAGACCGGATGCCGGCGTTCCTGGAGTTCGAGATAGAGGTGCGCCGCCTCACCGCCGCCGGCCCCGGCCTCTCCTTCACCGGCCAACTGGATCCTGGTGCCGTGGTCGACGCCCGCCGGAATCTTGACGGTGAGTGTCCGGCGGGAGCGGACCCGCCCGTCTCCGGCGCATTCCGGGCAGGGGTGGGGAAGGAGCGTGCCGTACCCGTCGCACGTGCGGCAGGGCCGCGTTGCGCCGGTTCCGCCTCGGGAGCCGCGCCAGGACGTCCCGGCGGTGCCGCGTCCGTCGCAGGCGTCGCACGTCCGGGGATGGGTTCCCGGCGCCGTACCCGGACCCGAACAGGTCGGACACACGATCGCGGTGTCCACCACGATGTCCTTCTGCGTGCCGAACGCGGTCTCGGACAGGTCGAGTTCGAGACGGATCAGGGCGTCCTGGCCGCGGTAGGCACGCGTGCGTGGGTAGTGCTGCTCCGATTCCGTCTCCGTAGCCGTTCCCGGGCCTGTCCCGGTTCCCCACTCGGCCTCGGTTTCCGGATCCGGGTAGGCCCAGGGATCGGCGGTGGCCTCCGGCTCCGGAGCCGTCTGCTGTTCACTGCTTTGGGGCTGTGCGCGTCCGAAGTCCGGCTCCTGGAAGAACGCGTCCATGGCGTCCTCGAACGCCTGGTTCTCCTGCGCCGTCCGGTTCTCCTGCGCGGCGACCGTCCTGGCGACGGTCACCTGGTACTCCAGGTCCGCCCACATCCGCGGCCGCTGTCTCGCCCCGGAGCGGTGCAGGTACTCGTACACGTAGTCGTACAACTCGGTGACCGTGATCCGGCCGTCCCGGTTCAGATCGGCCGCGCCCGTACGCAGCCCCTCGATCAGCGCGCCCGTGAAACGTGAGGGCTGCGGCACCTTCGACTCGACGCGCTCGCCCTCCCAGGCGTACTCGGTCCGGCTGGTCGCGGTCAGAACGGCGATGCCGTGTCCGCCGAGTTCGTCGCGTACGTGGATCCGGTCGTCGCCCTTCGCGCCGGGCAGGAAGGCTCCGCTGTAACAGCAGTCGAGGAGGACGATGATCGTACGGGCCCGGCAGCGATCCATGCGGTCACGCAGGAAGGCGGCCGGGATCGCGGTGGAGGCGGGCAGGTCGCGGTCCGTGTCGCGGGTGGCGAAGTACAGCCGGCCGTCGTCGTCCTTGATGCCGTGGCAGGACACGTGCAGCAGGAGCAGGTCGTCGCGGCTGCGGTCCCGGAAGAAGCGCTCCAGCGCGCGCATCGCCTCGTGCGCCCGGGCATCCCTCAACTGCTCGGTGTGGAAGCCGCCGATGCGGGGGTCGTCGAGCACGCCGGCGAGGCCCGCGCAGTCCTGGCCGGGGGAGCGCAGGGTACTGAGCGCGCGGTCTTCGTACGTCCCGGTCGCGATGAGGAGGGCGTCCCTGCGGCCCGGGCCGAAGGGGAGACGGGTCATGGCGCTACTCCTGAACGGCGGGCGGTCCTGCGGTACCTGCCGAAGTTCCCGCCGCGGCGTCGGATCCGGCCGGGTTCCCGTCGTCCGCTCCCCGCGTCCGAAGCTCCGTCACGAAGGCATCGAGCAGTTGTTGCTGCTGCTCCGCCGAGGCGTGACCCAGCTCAAGGGTGCGGCCGTCGACGTCGACCTTGACGGTGCGCACGGGGCGGTTCTGCATCCAGGTCTCCACCAGGCGCAGCGCGGGCCGCAGAACGGTCGGGGCGAGACTGACGACGAGGGCGCCGACCGCGATGAGTTCACCCGGCTTGGCGCCCTCCGGCACCGCTCCGCCGGAACGCGCCATCCGTACGTCGGTCACGTCCAGTTCGAGCAACTGTCGCCGCAACATCGCGGTGAGCTGGTCCAGTTCGTCCTGATCCACGTCGGCCGCACCGGACACCGCGAGACGTATCGTGCCGGTACCGCCGGTACCGCCGCCTGTCGCCATGTATTCCCCCTGTTCAACAGCGGCTTCCAGTGTAGAGGCGAACGCCGGTGCAGAAGGGGGCAGTTGGCACGGATCAGTGTGCCGGTGCCTCGGTGACCGCGGCCTCCTCGATGCTCCGCTCGATCTCCCCGGGCCGGGACGCGGTGGCCCTGGCCCAGTAGTGGACGGCCGGGGAGAAGGCCGCGACCACCAGGATGTCCCACCACAGGCCCAGGTTGCCCTGGCCGCCGAAGCCGCCCTGCCAGGAGACCAGGCCCATGCCCGCCAAGCAGGGCGCCAGCCACTGGGCGGCCTGCCAGCCCATGCGCGGTGCGTCCGGCCGGCCCCTGCTCCTGGCGTACCAGGCATGGCCGCCCGGCAGGACGCAGCCGGGGCCCCGGCCCGGCCGGGGTGGGCGTGGGCGCAGGACGCCGAGGCCGGGGTGGGGGAGGACAAGGCGGGGCGGGCCGTCCTGGTGACCCTGCGCGGCGTACGTCCGGCAGGAGCAGCCACACCCTGTTCGAGGCGGGCGCGGAAATGATCTGATGGCAGCGGATACCGAGTGTCCCTCCAGGCGACGCCCGGCCAGGTGCCGAACTGCCGGCCGGGCGGGGGGGGGGGGCCCCCCCGCCCGCCCGGGGGGGGCCCCCCCCCCCCCACCCCACCAACAAAAAAAAAAAAAACCCACACCGGCCCCGCGGCCGCCGCCAAAC
>NZ_JBIAIE010000012.1:0-231390 GCF_042871185.1 Streptomyces sp. NPDC006012 | reverse complement strand
CGTTGGATGAGTTGGTGGGTTGGGGTGAGGGTGTGGGGGTGCGGGTGCGTCGTATTGCGGTGGATTATGCGTCGCATACGTCGCATGTGGAGTTGCTGGAGGGGGAGTTGGGTGAGGTGCTGGGCGAGGTTCGGGGGGTGTGTCCGCGGGTTCCGTTGTTCTCGACGGTGGATGGTGAGTGGGTTGAGGATGGTCGGATGGGGGGTGAGTACTGGTATCGGAATTTGCGGCAGCCGGTGCGGTTCGGGGCTGCGATGGAAGCGTTGGCCGCGGACGGGTTCCGGGTGTTCGTGGAAGCCAGCGCGCATCCCGTGCTGACGGTCGGCGTACAGGAGGCCCTGGAGACCGCTGGAGGAGTCTCCTCGGTCGTCACTGGGACACTGCGGCGCGACGACGGCGGTATGCGGCGGTTCCTGACCTCGGCCGGGGAGCTGTGGACACGCGGAGTGGAGGTCGACTGGTCGACCGTCCTGCCGCACGCCGGAGGACCCCTGTCGGACCTGCCCACGTATCCCTTCCAGCACCGCCGCTACTGGCTTGAGACCACATCGCGTACCCGTCACACAGCCAAGGAGGACCTGACGATGGACGACCCTGCGAACGGTGGCGACGGCCCCGACGCGGCGCAGGAGCCGCAGGCCGAGACGCTCACCGCCCTGCTCGCCGGGGCCTCCGAGGAGGAACGGGCCGCACTGCTGCTGGAACGCGTGCGAGCCGAGGCGGCGGCCGTGCTCGGGCACGACGACCCCGCACCGATCGACGGCGGCGGCGTCTTCTTCCAGATCGGCTTCACCTCGCTCACCGCCGTGGAACTGCGCAACCGCCTCTCCGCCGCAACCGGCTTCGAACTGCCGATCATGCTGCTGTTCGACCACCCCACCCCGGCCGCGCTCGCCGAGCACCTGGGCGAGCTCTACGCCGCGGACGACTCCGACAACAGCGAGGAGCGGGCCGGTGTTTGACGTCGAGCGCTATCTCAAGGTCCTCGGCCACACCGGTCCGGTGCGCGCCGACTGGGAAACCCTGCGGACCCTGCACAAGAAACACCTGATCGCCGTGCCGTACGACAGCACCCGGAACACCGGAAACGGCACCTCCCTGTGGGAAGGTGTCGACATCGATCCGGACGAGACGTTCGATAACCTGATCGTCGAGGGCCGCGGCGGGGTCTGCTACGAACTCAACGGGATCTTCCGTCTCCTCCTGGAGCGGATCGGCTTCGAGACCGGCGTACTGGCGGCCGGCATCCGGCAGATGGACGGCAGCTTCGGGCCCGACCTGGAGCACGTCTTCGGCTTCGTACGGCTGGACGGCGAACCGGTCCTCGTCGACGTCGGGTTCGTCGGACCCTCGTACCTCGAACCGCTTCGGGTGAACGACGAGATCCAGCACCAGTACGGCAACGACTTCCGCATCCTGCGCCAGGACGACTACCACGTCGTCGAACGCAGTGGGCGCACCGGAGTCCGGCAGCCGGTGTACCGGTTCAGGCTGCGCCCCAGGGAGTTCGCGGAGTGGGAGAACCCCACACCCGACCTGGTGGCCTTCGCGCGGCAACTGGCGCACACCGGAACCGTCATCCGCGGCCGGGCCTTCGACCGCGGTCAACGGATCCTCATCGGCCGGCGCCTGCTCACCGTGGACGACGGCCATGAGACCATCCGCGGTCTCGTCGACCGGGCCGACCTGGACCAGGTCGTGGCCGACATCCTGCGGACCGCCGACTGACAACCGGAGACGACGAGATGAACGACAGTTCAGCGGTGACCGGGCCCGCCCAGGACGCGCCCGCCGAGGCCGACGTCCTGGTCGTCGGCGCCGGACCGGTCGGCCTGGTCACCGCGCTCCTGCTGGCCCGGCAGGATCTCCGGGTCATCGTGCTGGAGCGGTGGCCGCAGCCCTATCCGATGCCGCGGGCCGTCTCCTTCGACGGGGAGTCGGCGCGGATCCTCGCCGCCGCCGGAGTCGGCGACCTGGTCGACGAGTTCGGCGAGTCGTCCCGCGACTACACCTGGCGCAACGGCGAGGGCGCGCTTCTCTTCCACGTCGACGTCGCGGACGTGGGCCGCTCCGGATGGCCCGACTCGACGTCCATGTACCAGCCCGCTCTGGAGGCGGCGCTCGCGGCCCGCGCCGAGACCCTGCCCGGCCTGCGCATCCTGCGCGGACACGAGGTCGTGGCGCTGGCCGACCACGGCGACCGGGTCCGGGTCGGCACAGTCGGCCCGGACGGACCAGGCGAGTTCACGGCTCCCTGGCTGGTCGGCTGCGACGGCGCCAACAGCTTCGTACGCGAGGCCGTGCACGCCGGCCTGAAGGACTACGGGTTCTTCAACGACTGGCTGACCTGCGACGTCGTGCTGCACGAACCCCGCGAGTTCCACCCCAACAACCTCCAGGTCTGTGACCCCCTGCGCCCCAGGACCGAGGTGTCGGCCGGCCCCGGGCACCGGCGCTGGGAGTTCATGCGGATCCCGGGCGAATCCGTCGACGCATTCGGCAGGACCGAGAACGCCTGGAAACTGCTCGCCCTGTTCGGTGTCACACCCGGCAACGCCACGCTGGAGCGGCACGCCGTCTACACCTTCCAGGCCCGCTATGCGACCGAATGGCGTATCGGACGGGTCCTGATCGCGGGCGACGCGGCGCACCTCATGCCACCGTTTGCCGGACAGGGCATGTGCTCGGGCTTCCGTGACGCCGCCAACCTGGCGTGGAAGCTCGGCCGCGTGCTGCGCGGCACGGCGGGGGAGGCACTGCTGGACACGTACACCACGGAACGCCGCGCCCATGTGCAGCATGCGATCGGCATGTCGATGGACCTCGGCCGGATCATCTGCCAGACCGACCCGAAGGCCGCCCGGGACCGCGACGCGATCATGATCGCCACCAGGGAGCGCGGCCTCGGCCGCACCAGCCGCGAGCCGGCCGTGCAGCAGCTCACCGAGGGGCTGCTCCACCGGGACGCCGAGGACCGGCCGATCGCTCCGGCCGGGGAACTCGGCCCGCAGGGCAGGGTCGCCCGGGACGGGGCCAAGGGGCGGTTCGACGAGGTCGTCGGTCCCGGGTTCACCCTGTTCAGTACGGTGCGCGTCGAGGAACTGCTCGACGCGGACCGGCTGCGGACCCTCGCGGACCTCGGTGTGCGGGCCGTCCGGCTGGTGCCCGCCGGCCATGCGGACGTCCCCGGCGAGGCCGGAGCCCTGCGCGATCTGGACGGTACGTATCTGTCGCAGCTGGCTTCCGCGGGCGCGACGGCGCTGGTCGTCCGCCCGGACTTCTATGTGTACGGCGCTGCGGCGGACTCCGTCGAACTGGCCCTGCTGGTCGACGAGTTGAGCGCTCGGCTCGCGGTGGCCGGAACCGGCTGACGCCGGGGTTCCTGCGCGCTGTCTCCTGAAGTCGGGCCAGGGACACCCGGTGCTTGGTGCCCGGCGCGGGCGCCGACGTCGGCACCGGGCCTTCGGCGGCCGGAGCCGCCGAGGCCCGGACCGGGCCGCGGGGTCAGCCGACGAGATCGACCGCGCCGGTGTCGTACTCCCTGCGCGCGTCGGCGATCGCGGAGCGATGGCGCTCCGCCCACCGGGCGAGGGACACCAGCGACTCGTACAGTTCGACGGCCATCGGCGTAGCCGTGTACTCCACCTTCGGTGGAACCGTCGGATAGACCGTCCGGGTCAGCAGCCCGTCCCGCTCCAGATTGCGCAGGGTCAGGGTGAGCATGCGGCGGCTGATGCCCCGCACCGCGCGCTCCAGCTCGGTGAAGCGGCGCGGCCCCTGCGCGCACTCCAGCAGGATGCCGATCGCCCACTTGCCGCTCACCCGCTCCAGGACCTGGAGCACCGTGCAGGCTGTCTTCTCGTGGTCGTCGGAGGTGCCGCCGCCGACTTTCTCGACCGGCGGCACGGCCCGGACCTGGACGGTCACAGCGCTGTTCCCCTGGGACATAAAAGTGCCTCCTTCCACCGGGCTTCAGGGTCACACATGATGAATCCAGTAACAAGTCGTTCCCTTTGAGAAAGAAGGTCACCCATGGCTGCCGACACGGCCGCCCCGGTCGAGCGGAAACGCTGGCTGGCGTTGTACACGCTCTGCGCGGGAACGCTGATGATCGTCCTGGACGGAAGCGTCGTCACCGTGGCGCTGCCCACCATCGGCAAGGAGCTGGACTTCTCCCAGTCCAACCTCGCCTGGCTGGTCAACGCGTACATGATCGCGTTCGGCGGACTGCTGCTGCTGTCCGGCCGGCTCGGTGACCTCATCGGCCGCAAGCGCATGTTCATCGGCGGTATCACCCTGTTCTCGGCGGCCTCGCTGCTGTGCGCGCTGGCGGGCAGCCAGGGGATGCTGATCTTCGGCAGGTTCGTCCAGGGCGTCGGCGGTGCCATGGCCAGCGCCGTGACCCTGGGCATGATCGTGACGATGTTCCTGGAGCCCCGCGACCAGGCCAAGGCCATCGGCATCTTCAGCTTCGTGGCCGCGGCCGGCGGCTCCATCGGTGTCATCGCCGGCGGTGTGCTGACCGAGGCGGCCGGCTGGAACTCCATCTTCTACATCAACGTGCCGATCGGCGTCGTCATCCTCTTCGCCGCCTCCCGGCTGTTCGACACCGACCGGGGGCTCGGCTTCGGGGCCGGAGCCGACATGGTGGGCGCCGTCCTGGTGACCGGCGGTCTGATGCTGCTCGTCTTCGCGATCAACAGGATCGAGAGCGACGGGCTCGGCTCCGCCCAGACCCTCGGCTTCGGCGGGCTGGCCATCGTCATGCTCATCGGATTCGTGCTGCGGCAGGCCAAGGCCAAGACCCCCCTGCTGCCCCTGCGGATCTTCCGCTCACGCCACCTCTCGGGCTCCAACGGGGTCATGGTCCTCTTCGTGGCCGGACTGTTCGGCTTCCAGTTCCTGCTCGCCCTGTACCTCCAGTCGGTGGCCGGCTACAGCTCGATCAAGACCGGCATGGCCTACCTGCCCGGTCCCATCGTGATCGCCGTGATCTCGCTCGGCTACTCCGCCAAGCTCATCACCCGCTTCGGCCCGCGCCGTGTGCTGCTCGTGGGCATGGTCGTCACCGCGGTCGCGCTGGGCCTGCTGGGCCGGCTGCCCGTGGACGCGTCCTACGCCCCGGACATCCTGCCCTCGGTGATCCTCCTCGGAGTCGGCGCCGGTCTCGCGCTGCCCGCCGTGATGGGGCTCGCCATGTCCGGTGCGACACCCGCCGACTCGGGTCTCGCCTCGGGCCTGATCAACACCACCCAGCAGGTCGGCGGTGCGCTCGGCGTGGCGATCCTCGCGACGCTGGCCGGATCCCGCTCGGAGAGCCTGCTCGGCCAGGGCAAGAACCCGGCCGAGGCCATGACCGGCGGCTACCACGTGTCCTTCCTGGTGGCCGCCGCGCTGGAGGTGGTCGGCGTCGTCCTCGCCGCCTTCGTACTGCGTGCCCCGAAGGCCGCGGCGGTTCCCGCCGACGCGGCCGGACAGGGCGCGGAGGACGCCGCAGTGCCGTCTCCGAACCAGAACTGACCGACCGCCACGAGCGGTCCGGTCACGGATCCGGCGCCGGTCACCCCCGCCCGGTGCCGGACGAGCGCCCGGTCGTGCCCCAGCGCGCGACCGGGCGCTCGCCCATGCCCTGCCACCTGCACGGTCGTCCCCGGACACCGGCCCAGGTCAGGGGGGCATTAGGGGATGGCGAACACCCCCTTGACCCGTAGCGTTTCAGCCGTTCTTCCGTTTTCGTGTACGTGCATCAGAAAGGGACCCAGCCGGTATGACGACCGCAGATCAGGCCGCGCCCAGTTATCCGTTCGGGCCCCCGGAGCGGCTAGACGTCCACCCCCGCTACGCGGAACTGCGCAGGGACGAGCCGCTGTCCAAGGTGACCATGCCGTACGGCGGCGAGGCATGGCTGGCCACGCGGTACGACGACATCAAGGCCGTCCTCTCCGACCACCGGTTCAGCCGCGCGGCCACCGTGGGCAGCGACGTGCCCCGGCTGCGGCCGCCGCTGGAGTCCGAGAACATCCTCAGCATGGACCCGCCGGACCACAGCCGGCTGCGCAAGCTGGTCTCCAAGGCGTTCACGGTCCGCCGCATCGAGGAACTGCGCCCCCGGGTGCAGATCATGGTCGACGAACTCATCGACGAACTGCTCGACGCCGGGCAGCCCGCCGACCTCGCGAAGATCGTCGCCTGGCCGCTCCCGGTCCGGGTGATCTCCGAACTGCTCGGTGTGCCCAAGGAGGACCGCAACAACTTCCGCACCTGGACCGGACTCGCCCTCGCCACCGGCAACGAGACCTCCCCCGAGGAGATCGCGGACGCCCTGAACCAACTGCTGGCGTACATGGGCGGCCTCATCGCCAGCCGCCGCGAGAATCCGGGCGACGACCTGCTCAGCGGGCTGATCCAGGCCCGCGACGAGGAGGACCGGCTCAGCGAGCAGGAACTGATCGTGCTGGCCGTGACCCTGCTGGCGGCCGGCCACGAGACCACCGCGAACCAGATCGGCAGCCAGACCTACCAGCTGCTGACGCACGAGGGCTACTGGCAGCGGCTCGTCGCCGAACCGGACCTGGTGCCGCAGGCCATCGAGGAACTCCTGCGCCACACCCCGCTGTCCGCGGGCGCGGACAACGCGCGCATCGCCCTGGAGGACATCGAGCTGGGCGGCAAGGTCATCCGCAAGGGCGACGCCGTCGTGGCCATGCCGCTGCTCGCCAACCGCGACGAGTCCGTCTTCGAGCACGCCGACCGGCTCGACCTGGACCGCCGCGACAACCAGCACATCGCCTTCGGCCACGGCGTGCACCACTGCCTGGGCGCCCCGCTCGCCCGCGTCGAACTCCAGGTGACCATCGGCACCCTGATCCGCCGGCTGCCCGGGCTGCACCTGGCCGGGGAGTCCGCGCAGGTGCCCTGGCGCCGGGACCGGATCGTCCGCGGCCCGAGCGCGCTGCTGGTCGCCTGGTGAGCGTGCCGCAGTCGCCGGCGGGCCGCTGGTCGGTCACCGTCGACCGGACCGTCTGCAACGGCTCCGCCATCTGCATCGGCACGGCACCCGGCCGGTTCCGGCTGCAGGACCGCAAGTCGCAGCCCGTGGCGGCGGAGATCGCACCCGACGAGACCGTCCTCGACGCCGCCGAATCCTGCCCGTGGGAGGCCCTGACGGTGACGGATCTGGAGACCGGCACGGTGCTCGCCCCCGAACAGTAGAGAGCGAGACATGGGAAAAAGCATCCTGCTCATCAACATCCCGGCCCGCGGACACGTGTTCCCGACCCTCGCCGTCGTCACCGAACTCGTGGCGCGCGGCAACACCGTCACCTATGTCACGGTCGACGAGTTCGCCGACACCGTACGGGCGACGGGCGCGCAGCCCCTGACGTACGACTCGGTGAACCCGCTGGAGCTGGTCGGCAAGCCCGAGGCGGGCGGAGCGCCCGCGGTGTTCCTGCGCGAGAACATCGCCATGCTGGCGGCGATCGAGGCGCACTACGGGCAGCGCAGGCCCGACATCGTGGTCTACGACGAGGCGGCCTTCCAGGCGGGCCGCGTCCTGGCCCGCAAGTGGCGCAGGCCCGCCGTGCAGTCCACGCCCAGCTTCGCCTTCAACGAGCACTTCTCCTTCATCCGTAAAATGCTGGAGGAGGCGGACGGCTTCACCCTGGTCGACCCGGTGGACGAGACGACCGCGCTGCTCGCCGAACACGGTCTGGACGGTCCGCTGGAGGACTATCTGTGGACCGTGCGCGGCCCCGAGGAACGCAACCTCGTGTATCTCCCGCAGAACTTCCAGTACCGCGGTGAGACGTTCGACGACCGGTTCGCCTTCGTCGGACCCTGCCTGGGCGAGCGGGAGTTCCTCGGTGACTGGCGGGCTCCGGACGACGGCCGGCCGCTGGCCCTGGTGTCGCTGGGCACCGTGCACAACGACAACCTCGGGTTCTTCCGGGCCGCGGTCGACGCGTTCGCCGACCTGCCCTGGCACGCCGTGATCTCCGTCGGCGACAAGGTCGGGGTCGACGACCTCGGCCCGCTGCCCGGCAACGTGGAGGCCCACCAGTGGGTCCCGCACCTCCAGGTCCTGGAACACGCCTCGCTGTTCGTCAGCCACGGCGGCACGGGAAGCATCATGGAGGCCCTGCTCGCCGGGGTGCCGCTGGTGGTCGTGCCGCAGTGGCTCGATGTCGCCCCCAACGCGCAGCGGGTCGCCGAACTCGGCCTGGGCCGGCTCATCGAGCCGGCGGACTTCGACGCGCCGCGGCTGCGCGCGGCCGCGCTCGACCTCACGGCCGACGACGAGGTGGGCCGCCGGGTCGCGGCCATGCGCGAGCACGTCGCGGCGGCCGGCGGCACCCGGCGCGCGGCGGACGTGATCGAAGCGAGCGCCGCCGCCTGAACCGCACGTCGAAGGGGTGGCCTCCCATCGGGAGACCACCCCTTCGACGCGTCTTGCGGCGCGCTCAGAGCGTCGTACGACGCCCGCTGTCCGCCGACTCGTTGATGCTGTCCACCAGGCGGTGCAGTGCGACGGCCGTGGTGAAGTCCGGCTCGACGGTGCCACCGTCCCGGATCGCCGCGGCCAGTTCCGCGTAGACCCGGCCGACGTTGCGGACGGCGGGCAGCTCGTCGGGCAGGACGGTGCGGTGCGCCTGCGGCACGGGGATCCGCTCCGTCGTGTGCTCGTCCCGCGCCCAGCCCACATGCAGCTCGGAACCCGCGAGCGCGGCGGTCTCGGCTTCGAGGACGAGCCGCCCCTTCCTGCCGTACACCTCGATCCGCAGCCCCGAACCCTGCAGACCACCGGTGAGGATCTGCGCCGTGGCCATCGCGCCGGACGCCAGGGTGCCCTGCACCAGGACGTGGTCGGGCGAGGTCACCGGGACGTCCTCGCCGGTCTCGGCGATCACCAGGTGCGGGGTGCGGGTGGCGAGCGTCGCGTTCAGCTCGGTGAAGTCCCCGACCGCGCACCGGAACATGTCGAGGGCGTGGGCGCCGACGATGGTGAGCGTGTTGACCGCCTTGTCGCGGTCCGCGAGCCAGGCGTAGCGCTGCGGCAGCAGCGTGCCGGTCGGCGTGGACGCCGAGTACGACAGCGTCGCCGACAGCACCTCCCCGACCCGGCCGTCGGCGACCAGATCGCGCAGCTGGCGGACGGCCGGGTGCTGCCGGCTCTGGAGCCCGACGGCGTGCCGGACGCCGGCCTGCTCGGCGAGGTCGCGGTAGCGGGCTGCCCCGGCGGCGTCCGCCGCCAGCGGCCATTCGCAGTACACGTGCTTGCCCGCGGCGATCGCCTGGGCGACGAGGTCGTCCCGGGCGGGGAGCTGCACCGCGATGGTGACGAGGTCCACTTCCGGGTGCTCGATCAGTTCCGCGGGATCCGCGAAGCCGTACGGGGCACCCCAGTGCGCCGCCGCCCGGGCGGCGGCCTCCGCGCGCGTGGTGGCCACCGCGGTCAGCTCCAGGCCCGGCAACTGCTCCAGGGCGGGCAGATGCGTCGCCGCGGCCCAGCCCCGGTCCGCGTTGGCGCCGATCACCCCTACCCGGATCGTGTCCGACACGACATCACCTCTTCGTTCAGATCGTTGTGTTGCATGACAACCGCCCGCTCCGCGCCCGCTACCCGGCCAGGGAGCCCGTACGGGGCGTGCTGTGCGGCGCTCCCTTCGGCTGCTGCTTCCTGCTGCGGCTCCAGCGGCGCATCACCGGCCGCTCCACCAGGGTGTACAGCAGCCAGCCGGCCAGCAGGTTCGCCAGGAACAGCGCGATCAGCAGCAGGACGGCCACCGGGGTGGCGAAGGTACGCGCCCCCAGCACCTCGGGGCGGCCGTACCAGATCACCAGACCCTGGACCAGATAGAAACCGAAGGAGACGTTTCCCAGCCATACCATGGTCCGGCTGCTCAGCCAGCCGCCGTCGCCGCGCAGATCCGAGGTCGCCGCCGCGCACAGGAGCATGGAGACCGGGACGATCGTGGTGAGGCTGAAGTCGTACGGGTCGGGCGCGGCGACCGCGGCCGCGTAACCGCAGGCGAAGACGGCGGCCGAGGGGAGCAGGCCGATCCGCGGCCACAGGCCGGCGGCGACGATCCGGGCCAGGATCATGCCCAGCACGAACTCGAACAGCCGCGGCGGCGGGAACGCGTAGCTGAACCACTGCTGGTTCAGGCTCTGGTCGAACAGGGGGGTCTGCACGCCCCCGGGGATCAACCGCGTCACCAGCGGGATCGAGGCGACGCCGACGACCATCACACCGGCCCACAGCCACAGCCGTCGCTCCGCGATCCGCCGCACCAGGAGGATGAACAGCGGGAACAGGGCGTAGAAGAGGAGTTCCGAACAGAGCGTCCAGGCCGGTCCGTTGACGCTCGCCCAGGTGTCGGGCCGGTTGCTGAAGGAGTGCACCAGGAACAGGTTGGGCAGCCAGGCGTGCAGCGGGGTCTGGGCGGCGGCGTACAGCCACATCGCCAGCGCCCAGGTCACGACGTGGTTGGGATAGATCTTCAGTGCCCGGCGCCGCCAGAAGGCTCTGGGTCTGTCCCCGGGCACCGACGACCAGGTCAGGACGAAACCGCTGAGGACGAAGAAGAACGACACCCCGATGGATCCGGCGGGACGCAGGACGTCGGCCAGCGGCTGCGCGATGTCCTGGTCGGCGAAGAAGCTGATCGGAGCCGTCGGTTGCAGGGGGTCGGCGAGCAGTGAGGAGTGGACGAGGAAGACGAGCATGGCCGCGAGGAACCGGAGGCCGGTGAGCGAGGGGAGCGGGGCCCGGCGCTGGGCCGGGATGCCGAGGGCCGACGAGGCGGCGCGGTTTGTCATGATCCGTACTCCCTTTCGGGCGGATGCGCGGCCGGCCGCTCGTCAGCGCGCCGTGAACGCGCGGATGGATTGGGCGACGTAGTCGATCATTTCGTTGGTGATACCGGGGTAGACGCCGATCCAGAAGGTGCGCTCGGTGATCGTGTCGCTGTTCTCCAGCGAGCCCACGACCTTGAAATCGACGTCCTGATATGCGGGTTGCCGGGCGAGGTTGCCCGAGAACAGCATGCGCGTGCCGATCTTGCGGGACTCCAGGAAGGCGACGATCTCGCGCCGGTCGAACGACGCGTCCTCGGTGACGGTCAGGACGAAACCGAACCAGCTCGGATCGCTGTTCGGAGTCGGCTCGGGCAGCAGCAGACCGGGCACCCCGTCGAGTGCCTCGCGCATCCGCTGCCAGTTGCGCCGCCGTGCCACCCCGAACTCGGGCAGCTTCTCGAACTGCGCGAGCCCCAGGGCAGCCTGGAGATCCGTCGTCTTCAGGTTGTAACCGATGTGCGAGAACGTGTACTTGTGGTCGTACCCGTACGGCAGCCGGCCCAGCTGCTGCGAGAAGCGCTTGTGGCAGGTGTCGCTCTGCGCGGGCTCGCACCAGCAGTCCCGGCCCCAGTCCCGCAGTGACTCGACCACCCGCGCCAGCGGCAGGCTGTCGGTCACCACACAGCCTCCCTCACCCATCGTGAGGTGATGGGCCGGGTAGAAACTGGCCGTGGCGAAATCGCCGAAGCTGCCGGTGGGCCGTCCGTCGTAGAAGGAACCGACGGCGTCGCAGTTGTCCTCGACGAAGAACAGGTCGTGCTGCCTGGCCAGTTCCGCGATCTCCGCGGCCGGGAACGGATTGCCGAGGGCGTGCGCGATCATGATGGCCCGGGTGCGCGGCCCGATGGCGTCCGCGACCCGGTCGGCGGTGGTGTTGTACGTGGGCAGGTCGACGTCGACGAGGACGGGGACCAGCTGGTTCTGCACGATGGGGTTGACCGTGGTCGGGAACCCGGCCGCGACGGTGATGACCTCGTCGCCGGGCACCAGCCGCCGGTCGCCGACCTCCCGCTGGGTCAGCGCGGTCAGCGCGAGGAGGTTCGCCGAGGAGCCGGAGTTCGTCAGATGCGCCTTGCGGCGGCCCAGCAGCCGGGCGAACTTCCGCTCGAACTGGATCGCGCTCGCCCCCGCGGCGATGCGCATCGCGAGCGCCGCCTCCACCAGGGCCGCGCGGTCGTCCTCGTCGAACGTCGCTCCGGACGGCAGAATCGGTGTCTCACCCGGTACGAACCGGCGGTCCGCCTCCTGCGCGCGGTGGTACTTGCGCACGCTTTCGAGGATCAGATCTTTCTCGGTCCTGCTCATCGAAGTCCCCTCGGATCGATGGTCACGGGCGCAGCAGAGCCCGTTCCCGCACACGGTCGACCAGACCTGCCTGGGTCAGTACGGACTCGCCCTCAAGACCCGAGGGCACGCCGTCCACCACCCGTGCGACGAATGCCGCGACGACGTTGCCGAACTGGTCCTCGGCCGGCAGCGTCAGCTCCTGAAGATGGTCCTGCCGCTCGATCCGCAGGACGGGCGAATGGGTGGGCGGCGGCGTGTACGCCCACTGCGCGCTGATCCGGCCCGAGCTGCCCCAGAGCGCGTACCGGGAGCGGTAGGAGTGCTCCATGCCCCAGGTCAGGTGGGCGGTGACGCCGTCGGCCCGGGCGAGCAGCGCGGAACCGCCCAGATCGACCGCGCGCGCCGGGTCGTGGTGCAGCGTGGCGCCCAGGACGTCCAGCTGCGGGCCCAGGTGCAGCAGGGCCGTGCGCACCGGGTAGACGCCGATGTCGGTGAGCGCGCCGCCGCCCACGTCCGGCAGATAGCGGATGTCGTCGGTCGCCTTCGCGGGGAAGGCGAACTCCGCGGTGAGGGAGCGCAGTTCGCCGATGACGCCGTCGGCGACCAGTTCCCGCACCCGGGCGTGCTGGGAGTGGGTGAGGAACATGAAGCTCTCCAGCAGCACCAGGCCGCGTTCCCGGGCGAGGTCGACCAGGGCGGTGGCCTGCTTGGCCGTGGTGGCCAGCGGCTTCTCGGAGAGCACGTGTTTGCCCGCGAGCAGCGCGCGTTCGATCCAGCCGGCGTGCAGCAGCGCGGGCAGCGGGACGTAGACGGCGTCGACGTCCGGGCGTTCCAGGAGCCGTTCGTAGCCCTCCACGGGTTCACCGCCGAAGCGGTCGGTGAAGCGCCGGGCCTTCTCCTCGCTCCGGCTCGCCACGGCGGTGAGGGTCACAGCCGGGTTCGCTGCGATCGCCGGCAGCATGCGCCGCCAGGCGATTCCCGCACAGCCGAGCACGCCGATCCGCAACGGACTTGCCTTCACTCGGGACCTCCACTGGGCCGACCGGCATTCCATGGGCACGGCCGCACATCGACTGGATATTCCGGGGTGAATTCCCGGCGATAGCGCACCGATCGTAGATGTTGAATTCCATTTCCTGTCAACCCCATGCTGACCGGGTAACAGGCCACGGAAATCCCCTAATTCCCCCCTGAGTTGAGGTGGGCGCCCGCCACCGGCATTCGGCCTCCCGCATAGTGGGCCCGGAAGTGGACGAGGACAGGCCGCCCATCAACGCCGAGGAGTTCCCATGCTCGACACATCGGCCGCCGTACGACTGCGCAGGCCGGACGAGCGCATGGCGCTGCGGATCACCGAATCCGCGCTGGCGGCCGAGGGGGTCATGGACCTCGCCGGATTCCACCGCTGGTTCGCGCACCGGCGCAGCTTCGACGTGGCCCGGGTCGACCGTATCGACCTCGACGACCTGGAGCGCTGGGGTCGCGACCCGGACACCGGCGACCTCGTGCACGACAGCGGGCGCTTCTTCGCGGTCCGCGGTCTGTCCGTGGAGATGCCGGGCGCCGCGGTGCCCTCCTGGGCCCAGCCGATCATCGACCAGCCGGAGATCGGCATCCTCGGCATCGTGGTCAAGGAGTTCGACGGCGTCCTGCACTGCCTGATGCAGGCCAAGAACGAGCCGGGCAACTTCAACGGTGTCCAGCTCTCACCCACGGTCCAGGCCACCCGCAGCAACTACACCAAGGTGCACCGCGGCCATGCCGTGCCCTATCTGGAGTACTTCCAGGACACCAGCCGGCACCGGGTGGTGGCCGACGTCCTCCAGTCCGAACAGGGGGCCTGGTTCTACCACAAACGGAACCGGAACATCGTGGTCGAGGTGACCGAGGACGTCGAACTCCGTGACGGTTTCTGCTGGCTGACGCTGGGGCAGCTGCACCGGCTGCTCGACGGCGACGACATCGTCAACATGGACTCCCGCACCGTGCTGTCCTGCCTGCCGTTCTCCGGCGCCGACCTGGCGGCCGCCTTCCCGCGGCCCGACGAGTCCTTCGGTGCGGCCGTGATCCGTTCGTGCAGCGACGAGCAGGGCGCGCTGCACACCACGGACGAGATCCTCAGCTGGATCACCGAGGCCAAGGCCCGGGCCCTGGTGCGGACCCGGATCGTGCCGCTCGACGGGGTCGGCCAGTGGCGGCGCACCCCGGCCGAGATCGTCCACGAGACCGGCCGCTTCTTCCGGGTCATCGGCATCTCCGTGCAGGCCGAGCACCGGGAGGTCGCCGGCTGGACCCAGCCCGTCGTCGAACCCGTCGGCGTCGGCATCAACGCCTTCCTCGTCAAACGGATCGGCGGCGTGCTGCACGCCCTGGTCAACGCCCGTATCCAGCCCGGCTATCTGGACGTGGTGGAACTCGCGCCCACCGTGCAGGCCACACCCGGCAACTACACGGTGCTGCCCGACGAGGCCCGGCCCCGGTTCCTCGGTGAGGTGCTGGCGGCGGCCCCGGACCGCATCCGCTTCGACAGTCTGCTCTCCGAGGAGGGCGGCCGTTTCCACCAAGCGCGCAACCGCTATCTGGTCATCGAGGCCGACGAGGACTA
This sequence comes from Streptomyces sp. NPDC006012, assembly GCF_042871185.1. Taxonomy (NCBI): domain Bacteria; kingdom Bacillati; phylum Actinomycetota; class Actinomycetes; order Kitasatosporales; family Streptomycetaceae; genus Streptomyces; species Streptomyces sp. NPDC006012. Next base: position 216,638 of record NZ_JBIAIE010000012.1, on the reverse strand, counting down.
CGAGCCCGAGGACGCGGCGGACTTCCGCTGGCTCACCCTGCACCAGCTCGTCGGCCTGCTGCGGCACAGCCACTACGTGAACGTGGAGGCCCGCAGCCTCATCGCCTGCGCGCACAGCCTGGTCGGCGCGGTGCGGACCGGCTGAGCCCGCACCCGGCCCTTCCTCCCAGGTGAAGGTGGCTCCCTCGCGGTCTCGCGGGGGAGCCACCTGCACGTGTCCGTTCGCGCCCGTCAGCCGCGGAGCATCTCGGCCACCAGGAAGGCCAGCTCCAGGGACTGCTCCGGATTGAGCCGGGGGTCGCACACCGTCTCGTAGCGGTCCGCGAGGTCCTCGTCCGAGATCTCCTGTGCGCCGCCCAGGCACTCCGTGACGTCGTCCCCGGTCAGCTCCACGTGCAGACCCCCCGGATGAGTGCCCAGGGCGCGGTGCACCTCCAGGAAGCCGCGGACCTCGTCGGCCACCCGGTCGAAGTGCCGGGTCTTGTAACCGCTCGGGGACTCATGGGTGTTGCCGTGCATCGGATCGCACTGCCAGACCACCTCGTGGCCCGCGGCGGTGACCCGCTCCACGATCGGCGGGAGCACCTCCCGGATCCGGGTGTTCCCCATCCGCGTGATGAACGTCAGCCGGCCCGGGACGCGCTGCGGATCGAGCCGCCGCGCGTATTCCACGGCCTGCTCGGGCGAGGTGGAGGGGCCGATCTTCAGACCGATGGGGTTCGCCAGCAGCTCCGCCAGCGCGAGATGCGCCCCGTCCGGCTGCCGGGTGCGCTCACCGATCCACAGGAAGTGGCCGGAGACCCCGTACAGCCGGCCGTCGTGCGGGCGCAGCAGTGCGCGCTCGTAGTCGAGCAGCAGCGCCTCGTGCCCGGCGTACACCTCGGGGCCGTAGAGCGTGCTGGCGTGGTGGCCGATGCCGTGGTCGATCTCGGTGGCCAGCCGCTCGAAGCGGGCGCCCGCCGGGGTACGCCGGACGAAGTCCTTGTTCCACTCGTGCACATGGTGCAGTCCCGCGTCGCCCGCGGGGCCGGTGACCGCGCGCAGCAGGTTCATCGTCGTGCTCGCGTTGGCGTGGGCCTGCAGCATGCGCTCGGGGTCCGGGGTCCGGTCACCCGGCGTGGGCAGGAACGAGTGGACGATGTCGCCCCGGTACACCGGCAGGCCGAGCGAGTCCACCGTCCCGGACCGGGGTTTGGCGTACTGGCCGGCGATCCGGCCGATCTTCACCACCGGCAGTCCGGTGCCGAAGGCCAGGACGACCGCCATCTGCAGCAGCGTACGAAGGTTGGCCCGAATGTGCTGTTCCGTGTTGCCGGCGAAGGTTTCGGCGCAGTCGCCGCCCTGTAACAGGAAGGCCTGGCCACGGGCCACCTCGGCCAGGCGCGCGCCCAGCTCGTCGACCTCGGCGGGCAGCACCAGGGCGGGCAGGGTGCCGAGCGTCCCGCGCACCGCCTCGACAGCGCCAGGGTCGGGCCACCGGGGCTGCTGCTGCGCCGGTTTGGCCAGTGCTTCGTCGAGCCGGGCGCGCAGCCCGGACGACAGCTGCTGCGGGCCGGACGGGTGCGTGGACGTGACGGAGGCGCGTGGGGCGACGGACATGGTCCACCTGCTTCGGTGTCGGTCTCGGCCGGGTTGAGGGGGCGGGGGGAGAGGGGAGGGACACGGGGTCACGCGGTCTTCTTGCTGACGTCGGCCCACAGGCCGACCGGCAGGTCCTTGCGGCGCTTGACGTGGAGCTTGCGGTAGACCCGGGTGAGGTGCTGCTCCACGGTGCTCGCCGTGATGTACAGCCGGTCGGCGATCTCGCGGTTGGTGTAGCCCATCACCGCCAGCGAGGCGACCCGGCGTTCGGAGCCGGTGAGCGACGCGATGTCCTCGCTGCTGTCCGGGGCGGAGCCCGCCCGTGTCATCCCGCTGTCGTTGACGGCGAGCAGTTCCTGCGCGACGGGCCCCGCCTCGCACCGGTTGGCGACGTACAGCGCGTGCCGGAACAGCAGCCGGGCACGTCGTTTGTCGCCGGTCGCGTAGCAGGCCCGGCTCAGCTCCGACAGCACCCGTGCCTGCTCGTACCGGTCGCCCGCCGCCTCGAAGAGGTCCAGCGCCTCGGCGAGCAACTGCGGCCGACGGCGTGGCGGTACGGTCGCGGCGAGCAGCCGCAGAGTGAGGGCGCGCACCCGGCCGCGCTCGTTGCCGAGCCGGCCGAGCTGTTCGTGCAGCAGCTGCCTGGCCTGGTCCTGGTTGTCCAGGCGCAGCCATGCCTCGGCGGCACTGGTGCGCCACGGCACCAGGTCGGCGTTGTCAAGGCCCCAGCGGCGGACCAGATCGCCGCAGGCCAGGAAGTCGGCGAGGGCGGCATGGGAGTGGTTGGTCGCCAGCCGGTAGTGCCCGCGCGCATGCAGGTAGTGCAGCCCGTACCAGCTCTGGAACACCGCCTCGGGCAGGGCGCGGGTCAGATATTTCGCCGCGTCCTCGTAGTCGCCCATCCGGGTCGCGGCCAGCGCCAGCGTGCCCAGCGGCAGTGCCACCGCCACCCCCCACGACTGGTGGGAGAGGTAGGTCAGCGCGGCCTGGCCGAAACGCACCGCCGACGGCAGGTCGCCCTGGCGCAGCGCGACATGGGCGCGTATCCCGGCGAACAGGGCGCGCTGGGTGGGTGCCTCGCGGCCCTGCGCGTCGTCCAGGAGCTTGTCGCACCACTCCGCGGCGATGTCGTGCCCCTCCGCCTGGACCAGGGTGAGCAGCGCCGTCAGGGCCGCCTCCTCGCCCCAGCGGGTGGCACCGCCCAGGCGCAGCTCGCGCAGTACCTGCTCGGCGCGGTCGACCAGTTGTGCGCTCTTGCCGTGCACCAGGCCGTCCGCCAGCAGCGCGGTGACCTGGAGCTGCGGTTCGATGCGCGGGGTGACCAGGGGGCCGCGCCGGTCGGCGGGTGCGGCCGGCTGCCGGCGCCGGCACAGCGGCGGGTGGGCGAGGGCCAGCCACCGTTCGGCGTCGCGCAGCGCCATCGACTCCTCGGTGTGTTCGTCGCCGCTGCTGAGCAGCCGCAGCCGCTCCAGTACCTCGGTGGCCTCCTCGGTGCGCCCGAGCCACAGCAGTTTGCGGACGAGCGCAAGGTTCTGGCCACGGTCCAGGTGCTCGCCACGGCCGGCGGTGAGCGGGGTGAGGTGCCGGCCGGCGGCCGACGGGCTGTACTGCCACTCCGCGTGGGCGAGGCGGGCCCGGATGGTCGCCCGGTCGCGTTCGTCGGTGGTGCAGCGGTGCGCGAGCCGCAGGCAGTCCGCGGCGAACTCGTACCGGTGGTCGAGCAGCGCGTGCTCGGCGGCTTCCAGCAGCACGCCGGTCGCCCAGACCGACTGGCCGCGGCCGGCCGCCACGAGATGGCGGGCCACGGTGGTGGCGGTCGCGCCCTGCTCCTGGCGCAGCTGGGCCGCTCTGCGGTGCAGTTCCGTGCCGTCCTGGGCGCCCATGAAGTCGAGCACGGCGGACCGGGCCAGCGGGTGGCGGAACTCCACGCCGTTCAGCAGGCCGTTGTCGGACAGTGAACGGAGCGTGCGTTCGACCGTGCCGGTCTCGGTGCCGAGCAGCTGGCCCAGCTCGGCGGGTGCGGCGCCGCCGTCCAGGACGGCGAGGGCCTGGACGACGCGCAGCAGCATCGAGTCCCCGCGGTGCAGGCAGCTGACGAACGTGGCGCCGAAGCCCTGCGGCCGGGGCTCGCCGGAGAGCAGGTGGTCCTCGGTGAGGACCCGGGTGAGCAGCGGATGGCCGCCGCCCGCGTCATGGACCGCCGGCGCCAGGGTCCGCGCCCTCTCGGCGTCCATCCGCTCCTCCAGGAACTGGCGGACGCCGTTCTGCGAGAGCGGCGGGATACGGATCCGGTGCGCGTGCGGCTGGCGCAGCAGTTCGGAGTGGACCGGCGGGCCGGACGGCAGCATTCCGGTGTCGTCCGTGACCACCAGGAGCACCCGGCCGTTGCGCAGTCGGCGCACCAGTCTCAGCAGGCAGTCGAGCGATGCCCGGTCGGCGTGGCGCACCGTGTCGACGCCGAGCACCACCGGTGCGGACGCGGACAGTTCGAGGATCACCTGGGACAGGGCGTGCAGGACGCGCGCGAGTTCGGGCGGCACGGGTCCGCAGGCGGGCCCGATCGGCAGGGCGGCGGCGTCACGCAGCAAGGAGCGCGCCCGTGCGGCGAGTTCCGGCCGCAGCGGGGCGCTGTCGAGGAGCTGGCTCACCACGCCCAGCGGCACCGGACTTTCGGCCGGATGGCAGGACGCGTGCAGGTACAGGGCGCCGGATCGGGCGGCCCGGTCACCGAAGGCGTGCAGGACTTCGGTCTTTCCGCTGGCGATGCTTCCGTCGAGCAGGGCCACGTGGCCGTGCCCCTGGGCTGTTTCGGACAGGAGCTTGTCCAATAGCTCCAACTGTTTGTCCCGTTCGACCGGTTTCACTTCGTTACCCCCATTTTGTTGCGGTCGTACGCGCGTTCTCATTCACGAAGCGAAAGACATCATGCGGGGGCCACGCCTACTGTCCGGGAATCGCTCGCCCATTGGTGAACCGAAGTTCATGGTTCCGATTACCGGTCCGGAGCCAGCCGGAAGAACTCCCGGTAGAGATCGAGTTGCCGGGTCAGCATGTGCACGCCGTGATGGACCGGATGGCCCAGCGCGGCGGCCGACTTCAGCAGCGCGGTGTCCCTGGGCTTCATGATGATGTCGGCGACCACCGCACCGGGCTCCAGCGTTTTCGGCGCGAACGGCAGCGGATCGCCCGGGCCGAGACCCAGCGGAGTGGCGTTGACCGCAAGGTCAGCACCCTCCGGATCGGGAACGCCACGGCCCGCCAGCCGCCCCGGCCACACCCGGGACAGCCGGGCGAGCAGCGCCTCGCGTCGCTGACGGTCGGGCTCGCAGACCGTCAGCCGGGCGGCGCCCGCCCCGAGCAGCGCCGCGGCGATGGCGCTGCCGGCGCCACCCCCGCCGACCAGCATCACCCGCCGTCCCTCCGGTGCGTGACCGGCGGCCCGCAGTCCCGCCACGAAGCCGGCGCCGTCGAAGTTCTCCGCGTACCAGCGGCCGTCCGGTTCACGGCGCAGCGCGTTCGTGCTGCCGCTGAGCCGGACGGCCGGGCTCAGCCCGTCCGCGAACGCGCGGGCCGCCGCCTTGTGCGGGACGGTGATCAGCAGCCCGTCCACGTTGCCCGCCCGTTGCAGGCCCCTGACGACGTCCGGCAGGTCGTCCGGGCGGGCGTGCACCGGCACCAGCACGGCATCGGTGCCGGGCCGGTTCAGCAGGGGATTGAGCAGGGCAGGCGCCTGCACCTGGCGCACCGGGTCCCCGATGACGGCCAGCAGCCGGGTGGTTCCGCTGATGCTCCAGGGCGCGTCACCGGTCATCGCGCCGGCGCTCCCGCCGTCGCACGACGCGGCATCGCGTCCAGGACCGCCGCCACCGTCTCCGCCGGAACGCCGGAGACGAGTTCGGCACCCGCGGGCCCGTCCAGCACGAAGGCCAGACCACGGGTCGCCTTCTTGTCCAGCCGGGCCAGGGCCACCAGTTCGCCCGTGCTCACCCCCGCCGGCAACTCGGTGGGCAGCCCGTAGTGACGTACGACGTCCAGGTGCTCGGCCACCCGCTCCGGACCGATCCGGCCCAGCGCGCCGGCCAGCCGCCCGGCGAACACCGTGCCCACGGCCACCGCCTCACCGTGCCGCAGCGCGAAGTCCGTGGCCCGCTCCAGGGCGTGGCCCAGCGTGTGGCCGTAGTTCAGCAGATGCCGCAGCCCGGCGTCGCGTTCGTCGAGGCTCACGATCTGCGCCTTGCGGGCCACGCTCGCCGCGATCTGCTCCGCCGTGCCGAGGCCGCGCAGGTCACCGGCGCCGATGAAATGACAGCGGGCTATCTCCCCGTAGCCGTTGATCCGTTCCCGCTGTGGCAGCGTGGTCAGGTAGTCCGTGTCGCACAGCACCGCCCGGGGCTGCCAGTACGCGCCGATCAGGTTCTTGCCCTGCGGCAGGTTCACCGCCGTCTTGCCGCCCACGCTCGCGTCGACCTGGGCCAGCAGCGAGGTCGGCAGGTGCACCACCGGCACCCCGCGGTGGTACAGCGCGGCGGCCAGACCCACCGCGTCGGTCGTGGTGCCTCCCCCGCAGGAGACCACCACGTCCGACCGGGTCAGGCCGAACTGGGCGAAGCAGACGCAGAGTTCCTCCACCCAGGCCAGCGTCTTGTGCCGCTCGCCGTCCCGGGCCGCGATGTGCAGGGCCTCGACCCCCGGATCGGGGGTCCACGCCCCGGGCCGGGCCGACACCACCACCGCCTTCCGGGCGCCGATCCGGGCGATCACCTCGGGCAAGGTGTGCCGGACCCCGGCGCCGATGCGCACCGGATAGCCCCGTTCGCCGAGATCGACCTCGATCGTGTGCCAGGACGAGCCGTCCGCGGCGGCGGCCCCCTGCGCAACTCCGGTCATGTCGCACTCCCCCTGTCGGTCATGTCGCACTCCCCGTCGGGTTCGGCCCCCGGCCGCGTCGCCGGTCCGCCGGCACTGCGGCGGAGCGTAGTGCCGTGCCGCGCGCCGACTCGCCGTGCGCGCTGCTCCACCGCGGTCCGCAACCGCAAATAAGGGTGGGTATAGGGGGGAGGGCAGGGGGGCCAGGGGTACGCCGGAGACGCAGACTCGGGAGCGGCACAGAGTCGGACCCGAGGAGAGACCATGCAGTCCCGGCGAGGATTCCTGCTGATGTCGGCAGCCACCAGTACGGCGGTCACCCTCGGCACGATGGGCCTCACCGCCTGTTCCACCGGCGGCGAGGACACCGTGGGGGACACCCCGCAGGACGGCGGCACCCTCACCTACGCGGCATCCACCGAACCCGACAGCTGGGACCCGCACCAGGCGTCCACCGGGGTCACCGCCCGGCTGCTGCGCCCCGTCCTCGACTCCCTGGTCACGCTGAATCCGGACGGCACGGTCGCCCCGTGGCTGGCCGCCTCGTGGCAGGTCTCCGACGACGGCCTGAGCTACACGTTCAAGCTGCGCAAGGACGTCACCTTCAGCGACGGCACCCCCTTCGACGCGACCGCGGTCAAGGCCAACTTCGACCACGTGGTCGCGCCCAAGACCGTCTCCAAGGCCGCGGCCCCGCTGCTCGGCCCCTACGAGCGCACCGAGATACCCGACCGGTTCACCGCGGTCGTCCACCTCAAGGAGCCCTACGCCTCCTTCCTGCGGTCCGTCGCCTCCACCTTCCTCGGCTTCCACTCGCCGAAGGCGCTCAAGGAACGCGGCGCCGAGCTCGGCTCGGGCGGCCCGGCCATCGTCGGCACCGGCCCCTTCCGCTTCGTCTCCCGCATCGCGGGCCAGCAGGCGGTGTTCGAGCGGCGCCCCGACTACCGCTGGGGACCCGCGGGGGCCGCGCACACCGGCGCCGCGCGGATCGACCGGATCGTGGTGAACATCCTCACCGAGAACGCCTCACGGGTCGGCGCGGTCACCTCCGGCCAAGCCGACGTGGCGGAGGAGATCCCCGCCGCACGCCTGGCGTCCGTACGCGCCCAGAGCGGCCTGAGCCTGCTGCGCACCGCCGTGCCCGGCACGTCGTACACCTTCTACCTCAACACCCAGCGCGCGCCCTTCGACGACCTCGCCGTCCGCCGGGCCGTGCAGTGCGCCGTCGACCTGCCCGCCATCGTCAAGGGCGTCTTCCAGGGCGAGTACCAGCCGGCCCGATCACCCCTGAACCCCTCGACCTTCGCCTACGACAAGAACCTCGGGGACCTCTGGGGATACGACAAGGCCAAGGCCGAGCAGTTGCTCGACGCGGCCGGCTGGACCGCACGCGACGCGGCCGGCTACCGCACCAAGGACGGCCGGCGGCTGACGGCCCAGTTCCCCTACGTGCAGAGCTTCGTCTCCAGCGACAACCAGTCCATCGCCATCGGGATCCAGGACGCGCTCAAGAAGGTCGGCATCGCACTCGACCTGATCCCGGTCGACTCGGCCACCAGCATGGACCGCACCGCCAAGGGCGACTACGACATGTTCGCCTTCGGCTGGGAGAGCCCCGACCCGGCCCTGCTGCGCAACCTCTACCACTCCAAGAAGCAGTTCGGGAAGGGCGGCCTGAACGGCGCCCGGGTGCACGACGCCCAGCTCGACACCCTGCTCGACCGCGCCCAGCGCACCGACGACCGCGACCGGCTCGTCGAGCTGTACCAGAAGGTCCAGCGCCGGGTGATCGACCAGGCGTACTCGATCCCCACGTACGTCGCCTCCCGCGACTCGGCGGTACGCAGCCGGGTGCACGGACTGACCTACGACGCCTTCAGCGAGCTGGACCTCTACGACGCCTGGGTGAGTGGACGTTGACGGGCGGCGTGCTGCGGTTCGTGCTCCAGCGGCTGGCGGCCGGCGCCCTCGTCGTCTGGGGCGCGGCCACCCTCACCTTCTTCGCCGTGCACCTCGTGCCCGGCGACACGGTGGCCGCGCTGATCGGCCCCGGGACACCTGTCACACCCGAGCTGCGCCACCAGGTCCTCGTCGACAGCGGACTCGACGACCCGCTGCCCGTCCAGTACGTGCACAGCATGGGCGCGCTGCTCAGCGGCGACCTGGGACGGTCGTACCAGCTCAACCAGCCCGTCGGCCAGGTGCTCTCGGGACAGGTGCTGCCGACCGTGCAACTGGCGCTGTGCGCCCTGGTGTGCGCCCTGCTGCTGGCGGTGCTCGCCGCCATCGCGACAGCGGGCCGCAGCGGATTCGCCCGGACCCTCGCCTCGGCCGTGGAACTGGTCACGGTGTCCGTGCCCGCCTTCTGGCTCGGCATCGTGCTGCTGACCGTGTTCTCCTTCCACCTCCATGTCTTCCCCGCGGCCGGGGACGGCTCGGCCGCCGCGCTTGTCCTGCCCACCCTGGCTCTGGCCCTGCCGCTGGCCGGAGTCCTCACCCAGGTCATGCGGCAGGAACTGGAGCAGACGGACGGCCGGCCCTTCGTGCTGACCGCCCGGGCCCGCGGCCTCGGGGAGACACGGCTGCTGCTGCGGCACACCCTGCGGCACGCGCTGCTGCCCCTGACCACCATGTCCGGATTCCTGCTCGGCGGGCTGTTCGGCGGCGCGGTCCTGGTGGAGAACATCTTCGCCAGGCCCGGCCTGGGCCGGATCCTCGTGCGGGCCGTGGAGGCCCGCGACATCCCGGTGGTGACGGCCCTGGTCCTGCTGTCGGCCGTCGTCTTCGTCGTCATCAACATCGTCGTCGACCTGCTGCACCCGGTCATCGATGCGCGGCTGAGGAAGGTGACCCCATGAGCGTCGACGGCAGGCCGAGGGACGAACGGAAAACCATGGGGAGGGGACGGGCCGTGCGGGTCGGTGCCGCGGCCGCGTCGCCCAGCGGGCCCCGCGCGGGCGCCCGGTGGGCGGGCCGGGGCCGGGTCCCGCTGCTGTGCGCGGGCGCCCTGCTGCTCCTGCTGGCCCTGGTCCTCGCCGCGCCCGGCCTGTTCACCGACCACGACCCGAACGCGACCGACGTCGTCCAGACGTTCCGGGCACCCGGCGCCGGCCACCTGCTCGGCACCGATCAGCTCGGCCGCGACGTGTTCGCCCGCCTGGTGTACGGCACCCGGATCTCCGTCGCGGTGTCCGCGGCGGCCACCGCCATCGGCGTCGGCGGCGGCGCCCTGCTCGGCCTGCTGGCAGCGGTCGGCACCCACCGGGCGGACGCCCTGCTCATGCGCGTCGTCGACGTCCTGATGGCCTTTCCGGAGACGCTTCTCGCGCTGCTCGTCGTCGCCGTGCTCGGCGGCGGCACGCTGAACGTCGCCGTGGCCATCGGACTCGCCGGCATCCCCGGCTACGCCCGCCTCGTGCGCGGCCAGGCCCGGCTGGTGCTCGGTTCGGAGTACGTCGACGCCGCCAAGGTGCTCGGGGTGCCGCCGTGGCGCTACCTCCTGCGGCACGTGCTGCCGAACATCGGCGGCTCGGTCGTCGTCCTCGCCTCCATCGGTTCCGGCGCGGCCATCGCCAGCGGAGCCGGACTCAGCCTGCTGGGCCTCGGCCCCAGACCACCGCAGGCCGACTGGGGGTCCATGGTCGCCGACGGCAAGGACTTCCTGCAGACCGCCTGGTGGATCTCGGTCGCGCCCGGCGTCGTCATCTCCCTCGTCGTCGTGGCCGCCACCGCCATCGGCCGCCACCTCCAGGCCTCGGCGGTGCGATGAACCTCATCGACGTGCACAACCTGAGTGTCGCCTTCGGACGCACGGACCGGCCCGTCGTGCGCGGCGTCAGCCTCGCGGTCGCGCCCGGCGAGTGCGTCGCCCTGGTCGGCGAGTCCGGGTCCGGCAAGAGCGTCACCGCACGCGCCCTGATCGGCCTCGCCGGACGCCGCGCCCGGGTGAGCGCCGACCGGCTGGACATCGAGGGCGCCGACGCGACCCGGTTCACCGGACGACGCTGGCGCTCCGTGCGCGGCCGGCGGATCGGCATGGTGCTCCAGGACGCGATGGTCTCCCTCGATCCGCTGCGCACCGTCGGCGCCGAGATCGCCGAGGGCGTCGCCCTGCACCGGGCCGCGGCCGGCCGGGACGTCACCGAACGCGTGGTGGAACTGCTCACCGACGCCGGGGTACCCGAGCCCGAGAGCCGGCGCACCCAGTACCCGCACCAGTTGTCCGGCGGGCTGCGCCAGCGCGCCCTGATCGCCGCGGCGCTGGCCGCCGACCCCCGGCTGCTGATCGCCGACGAACCCACCACCGCCCTGGACGCCGTGGTGCAGGCGCAGATCCTGCGGCTGCTGGAACGCATCAAGGGCGAGGGGCGGGGACTGCTCCTGATCAGCCACGATCTCGCTGTGGTCGCCCAACTCGCCGACCGCGTCCTGGTGATGCGCGACGGCGACGTGGTCGAGCAGGGGCCCACCGCACAGTTGCTGACCGAGCCCCGGCACCCCTACACACGCACCCTCATCGACTCGGTCCCCACCGGGCGGCGCCGCACCGCACACCCGCCCGGCGAGGTCCTGCTCACCGCCGAGCACCTCGTGAAGACCTACCCCGGGCACGGGAAGACCCCCGCCCGGCGCGCGCTGGACGACGTCTCGCTGACCCTGCGCGCGGGCGAGAGCCTCGGCGTGGTCGGCGAGTCCGGCTCGGGCAAGAGCACCCTGGCCAGGGTGCTGCTCGGCCTGCTCCCGGCCGACACCGGAGACGTACGCCTGGACGGCGGGCCCTGGAGCACCCTGGGCGAGCGGGCCCGCAGACCCCTGCGGCACCAGGTGCAACTCGTCCACCAGGACCCGTACGCGTCGTTCGACCCGCGCTTCACGGTGGGCCGGATCATCACGGAGGCGCTGCCCGCCGCCACCCGCAGGGACCGCACGGAGCGCACCGCCGAACTCCTGGATCAGGTCGGACTGGACGCCGGGCTGCTGCGGCGCCGGCCGCACCAGCTCTCCGGCGGCCAGCGGCAGCGGGTCGCCCTCGCCCGGGCGCTCGCGCCGCGCCCCCGGCTGCTGGTGTGCGACGAGCCCGTCTCCGCGCTCGACGTCACGGTGCAGGCCCAAGTGCTCGACCTGCTCGGCAGGTTGCAGAGGGACACCGGGGTGGCCCTGCTGGTCATCACCCATGACCTGGCGGTGGTGCAGGAGATCAGCGACCGCGTGCTCGTGATGAGGGACGGCGTGATCGTCGAGGAGGGCCCGACGCGCGACGTCTTCCGCCACCCCCGGCACGCGTACACCGGCTCCCTCGTCGACGCGATACCGGAGCTGTCCCGCGCCACCGGCGAGGCCACCCCGCACGGGAGCCCGTCTTCGGCTTCCGTCCCTTCCCGGAAAATCCCACAACGACGGAGTGTGCATGACTGACACCACCTGGAAGGCGGAGGCGGACGCCGGCGACTGGGGCGAGCGGGCTCGTACCGTCGCGGTCGAACTCGCCGCCTCGGCCGCGGAACGCGCGGCGAGCGCGCGGCTGCCGCACCGTGAGGTGACCCTGCTCAAGGACTCCGGTCTGATCACTCTGCTCGGGCCCGCCGAGCACGGCGGCGGGGCACAGGAGTGGCCGGTGGCCGACCGGGTGGTGCGGATCGTCTCGGCCGCCGACCCCGCGCTCGGCGAACTCCTCGGCCGCCACTACGTCTGGGTCAGGCTCGCCTCCTTCATCGCCACCCGGGAGAAGACCGAACACATCGACGAGGTCTCGGCCCGGGCCCGGTGGCTGTTCGGGGGTGCCCTCGACGTCCGCGGCGCCGCCCTCACCGTCCGCGACCGGGGCGACGACATCGTCTTCAACGGGCGCATCACCCCGTCCACTGCCGCCCGGGTCAGCGACATCACCCTGCTCGAAGGCCGGTTCCCCGACGGGTCCCCGGTCAGTTCGCTCGCCATGTCCACCCACGTCGGACTCACCTTCGACGACGACGATTCGGGCACCGTCACCGTGCGCGACGCGGACATCCCGTGGAGCGGGGCGCTGGGATACGTCGGCAAGGTCTTCCAGCCCCGCGCCTACAACGACCTCCTCGTCCCCACCCTCCACCTGGTCCTCGCCCAGGCGGCGCTGGGCGCGGCCGCCGGCCGCCTCGCCGCCGGCGGGCACCCGCACAGCGGCCGTACGGAGCTGGGGGCCGCACTCCGCGCGGCCGAGGACGAGGCCGACGCGGTGTCCGAGGAGGCCGGCGCGCTGCACCGCCGCGCCGCCGCACTCACCGCCTCCGAGACCGCCGCCCACGCAGACCGCACGGCCCGCCTGCTGGCCAGGGCCCGCGCCGCGGCGGCCGCCGTGACCGGGCAGAATGCCGCCTCCGTGCCCCAGCAGGACGGTGTCCGATGAGCGCCCCGCTGCCCCGGATCCCGCTGTCCGTGCTCGACATCGCGCCGGTGGAACGTGGCCGGAGCACGGCACAGGCCCTCGGCACCGTGGGCGAACTGGCCCGCCGGGCCGAGGAGTTGGGCTTCCTCAGGGTCTGGGTGGGCGAACACCACGACACCCCCGGAGTGGCCAGCGTCGCACCCGCCGTGCTCCTCGCCGCGCTCGGCTCGGCGACCCGCACGATCAGGATCGGCTCCGGCGGGGTGATGCTGCCGAACCACGCGCCGCTCGTCGTGGCCGAGTCCTTCGGCACGCTGGGCACGCTGTTCCCGGGCCGGGTGGACCTGGGCGTCGGACGGGCACCGGCCACCGGCCAGGCCGTCGCGTCGGCCCTGCGCCGGCTGCCCGTGGACGCCTTCGCCGACGACCTCAGCGACCTCGTCCACTTCGTGACGGACAGCTTCCCGCCGGAGCACCCGTACGCCGGTCTCACCGCCATGCCCGTACCGGCCGCGCCGCCCGAGGTCTGGGTCCTCGGATCCAGCGTCGGCAGCGCGGCCCTCGCCGGGCAACGGGGGCTGCCGTACGCCTTCGCACACCACTTCTTCGGTGCGCGCGGCGCCGCGGAGGCCCTGGCCGCCTACCGCTCCGCCTTCCGTCCCTCGGCGCTGCTCGACGCGCCGTACGCCATGCTCACCGTGCACACCGTGTGCGGCGAGGACGACGGCCACGCGACCGGACTCGCCCTGCCCGCGGTGGTCTCGGCCCTGGAGATCGGCGGCCTGGCCCGGCACGATCCGCTGCCCACGCCCGACGAGGCGGCCGGCTACGACTGGCCCGAAGAGAAGCGCACCTACGCCGGGACGCTGCTCGCCGGGCAGGCCGTCGGCGGTCCTGAGACCGTCCGGCGCCGGCTGGCCGAACTCCTCGACGCCGCCCGGCCGGACGAACTGATGGTGACCAACAACGTCACCGACACCAAGGAGAAACTCCGCTCCCTGGAACGGGTGCGGGAACTGTTCGGGCCGACCGGGAGCCGATGACCCGGGGACGACGGCGCGGCGCCCGCCCCGAGGACCGGGGAGGGGCGCCGCGCCCTGCCGTCCGGCTCACAGCGTCGCGCGCGCCTTGAGCGGCTCCCACCAGGAACGGTGCTCCCGGTACCAGCGCACCGTCTCGGCCAGGCCGGTCGTGAAGTCCCGGCGCGGGACATAGCCCAACTCGTCCCGGATCTTGGCCCAGTCGACCGAGTAGCGCCGGTCGTGGCCCTTGCGGTCGCTGACGTACTCGACGCTCTCGTCCCAGTCGGCGCCGCACGCGTCGAGGAGCCGCCGGGTGAGTTCCAGGTTCGACAGCTCGGTGCCGCCGCCGATGTTGTAGACCTCGCCCGGCCGGCCCTTCGTGCGGACCAGTTCGATGGCCCGCACATGGTCGTCGATGTGCAGCCAGTCCCGTACGTTGCGGCCGTCGCCGTACAGCGGGACCTTCCCGCCGTCCAGCAACCGGGTGATGAACAGCGGGATGACCTTCTCGGGGAAGTGGTGATGCCCGTAGTTGTTGCTGCACCGGGTGACCCGGACGTCGAGACCGTGGGTGCGGTGGTACGACAGGGCGATCAGATCACCGGCCGCCTTGGACGAGGAATAGGGGGAGTTGGGCTGCAGCGGATGCGACTCGGGCCAGGAGCCCGTGTCGATGGACCCGTACACCTCGTCGGTCGAGACCTGGACGAACCTGCCGACCGACGCGCGGTGCGCCGCGTCGACCAGGGTGTGGGTGCCGACGACGTTGGTCCGTACGAACTCGGCACCGCCGTCGATGGACCGGTCCACGTGCGACTCGGCCGCGAAGTGCACCACCTGGTCGTGCGCGGCCATCAGCCCGGCCACCAGCCGCGGGTCGCAGATGTCGCCCTGGACGAACGACAGTCCGGGCGCGTCACGGACCTCGTCGAGGTTGGCGAGGTTCCCGGCGTAGGTCAGCTTGTCCAGGACGGTCACTCGCACGTCCTCGGGTCCGTGCGGACCGAGCAGCGTACGGACGTAGTGCGAGCCGATGAAACCGGCGCCGCCGGTCACGAGAATCCGGGTCGTCATCGTGATATCTGCACCTTGCTGTGGTCGCCGAGCACCAGCCGGTGCGCGGCCGGATTGCGCGGCGCGGGAGTGACCTCGACGTCCCGGCCGATGAGCGACGCCTCCACGCGCCGCACCCCGATCACGGACGATCCCTTCAGGACGATCGAGTACTCGATCTCGCTGTCCTCGATCCGGCAGCCGTCCGACAGGGCCGTGAACGGTCCGACGTAGGCGTCCTTGACCACAGTGTCGGCCCCGATGATCGCCGGACCCACGATGCGGCTGCCCGACACCTGCGCGCCCGCCTCGATGCGCACCCGGCCGATGATGACGCTCGCGTCGTCGACCACGCCCTCGACCAGCGGCTCCACGTTCTCCAGGACCGTGTGGTTGACCTCCAGCAGATCGCTGACCTTGCCGGTGTCCTTCCAGTACCCGGAGATCGTCGTCGAGCGCACGTCGTAGCGCTGGTCGATGAGCCACTGCAGGGCATCGGTGATCTCCAGTTCGCCCCGGTCGGAGGGCGCGATGGCGCGCACCGCGGTGTGGATCACGGGGGTGAGGAAATAGACACCGACGAGGGCCATCTCGCTCTTGGGCACGTCGGGTTTCTCTTCGAGCCCCACCACCCGCCCGTCGACGTCGAGTTCGGCGATGCCGAAGGCGCGGGGATCGGGCACCTTCGTCAACAGGATCCCGGCGTCCGGCCGCTCCTTGTGGAACGCGTCGACCAGACCGGAGATCCCGCCCACGATGAAATTGTCGCCGAGATACATGACGAAGTCGTCGTCGCCCAGGAAGTCCCGGGCGATGAGCACGGCATGGGCGAGCCCGAGCGGTGCCTCCTGCGGAATATAGGTAGCCTTTATCCCGAATTGCGATCCGTCTCCGACGGCCTCCTGTATTTCCTGGGCGGTCTCGCCCACGATGATCCCGACATCGACGATCCCGGCTTGCGCGATCGCTTCGAGGCCGTAGAAGAGAATGGGTTTGTTGGCGACCGGTACGAGCTGCTTCGCCGATGTGTGCGTGATCGGGCGCAGGCGCGTGCCCGCGCCGCCGGAGAGTATGAGCGCCTTCACCAGTGCCATCTCCACGTAGTCGTCTTCGCCGTGGCCGGTCCGCTCCTGGAGCCACTGCCTTCCGTTGTCGCAGCCTTGGGAACCTTGAGGAGATTGCATCACCGACCGGATGTCCGCGAAGGTTCCGCACGGCGAGCTAGGGGGTTGTCGAACGGGGTTAGGGGTCCCGGTCGTCATTCCGGCGGTGCTACCGTCTCACTGGAATGGTGTGTGCCCATGCCTGATCGGCGTGCCGTTCATTCCCGGGCAGCAGCCGAAGTGCGTGAACGCCGTGATGTTAGAACGCCGTGATGTATGAACGCCGAAAACTGTGAACCGAGACCGGAGGCGAAGTGACGAGCGAGGAGTCGGCCCAGTGGATCCGGAGGTTCCACCCGGTGCCCGAGGCCAAGGTCCGCCTCGCCTGCTTTCCGCACGCCGGGGGTGCCGCCGGTTTCTATCACCCGCTGTCCGGCATGCTCTCCCCGGAGATCGAGGTGCTGGCCGTGCAGTACCCCGGCCGGCAGGATCGGCGGCGGGAACCGGCGATCGAGGACATCGGTGGGCTCGCGGACGGTGCCGCGGCCGCGCTCGGCCCCTACACCGGCCGGCCGCTCGCGCTGTTCGGCCACAGCATGGGCGCGGTGATCGCCTTCGAGGTCGCCCGGCGGCTGGCCGCCGACCCCGCGGCGGAACCCCTGCTCTGGCTGTTCGCCTCCGGACGGCGGGCTCCGTCCCTCTCCGTGGAGGAACGCGTCCACCTCCTCGACGACGACGGCCTGGTGGCCGAGATCGAGTCACTGGGCGGCACCAGTCCCGGACTGCTCGACGACGAGGAACTGCGAGGCATGGTGCTGCCCGCCGTACGCGCCGACTACCGGGCGATCGAGACCTACCGCTGCCCGGCCGGCACCGCGCCGCTCACCGTGCCGGTCACCGTCCTGGTTGGGGACCGGGATCCCCGGGTCACGGTCGAGCAGGCCAGGGCCTGGTCCGCGCACACCGAAGCCGCGACGGACGTGCACGTCTTCCCCGGCGGTGACCACTTCTATCTGAGTCCGCACCGCGCGGAGGTCGCCGAGCACGTCAGGCGCCGCCTGCGCTGATCCCGAAGGGGGAGACTCCCCGCAGCGCGGTCAGACGCCGTCCCGCAGCGCGGCCACGGCTTCCTTGGCCGCCTTGATGGCACCCTTGTTGATCTCGTCCGTGGCCGGCGCCTTCTTCGACTCGAAGTCGCTGCCGTTGTAAGTGACCATCACCAGGGCGTTGTTGACGCGGACGACGACCACGCCCTCGCGGGTCTGCTGCTTGGACTCGGTGGTGAGGTTCACCACCGAGTAGGCCGAGTCGCCGACCCCCGGCACGTTCCCTCCGCCGCTCTTGTCCGAGACCCGCTCCTCGTACTCCTTCTGTGCCGCGCTGTTGGTGTCGGCGATCTCGTAGGAGACGTCGAGCCAGCGGTAGTCGTATCCCTTGAGCGCGTTCCAGGAACAGGTGCGGCGCAGCTTCGCGTCCGTCGACGGGATCTCCTTGCCGGCCGTCTTGGCGCCCGGCACCAGCGAGGTGATGGTCGCCTTCGGCACGCTGCCGCAGGGCGCGGGCGCGGTGGCATACGTTGTCGAGGTGTCCTTCGACGCGTCTGCCGACGAGGATCCGCCGGCCGACGGCTGAGCGGCGGTCTCCTGGTCCGGCTGGTGTTCGGTGGCGGGTGCCGCGGCGAGCGGGCCGGACGTCAGTGCCCAGCCGGCCACGGCGAGCACGGCGACCGGAGACAGACGCGCGGTGAGGGCGAGCGGCAGAGGAAGATGACGCACGGCGTACTTCTCGTGGGGGAGGGTGTGCGGAGGGCGTCCGCACTGCGGGACGACAGTGTCACACGACTGGCTGCGCGGCGAAAGTGCCAACTCGCTTCCCACCTGCGCGATGACGGGGGAAGGTACGGACGAATCGCCCGGATCCGGGTCGATAAGCCGTGCGGGTGTCCCGGCCCCGCAGCACCTTTGCCGTGACGGGCGTCACCCTCGCGGTGCGGTGCGGATGACGACCTGCTTGACGGGGGTTTCGCGGGGCGCGGAGGCGGAGCACGGAGCTCATGGCGCGGGGCAGGGGGCGGAGTCGGAGTCGGAGTCGGACTCGGAGTCGGCGGAGGCGGCGTCGGACAGGAGGGCGACCCTGTGGCGCGGCCGGGCGAAATTCTCTGCGTATCACCGACTCACCTCACTTGACCAGGTGTTCTGGGGAGGCGTTCAGGTCGCTGTCAGGTTGTCCGCCCGGCGGTGAAAGTCATGCACCAGAGGGTCCAAAGCAATGGCAAACGCCCCTGTGGCACCAGGAGTTCACCGTGTCATCGTGCGGTCCATGACCACAGAGCGCCTCCTCGACGACCGCCCCCTTGTACCCGTCCGCATCCTGGCGAACAAGGTGCCGGAAGTGACCGTCTACTTCTGGATCATCAAGGTGCTCACCACCGGGATGGGCGAGACCGCGTCGGACCTGCTGGCCCGGGTGTTCGGCCCGGTGCCCGCGGTCGCGCTCGGTGGTCTCGCCCTGGCTGTCTCCCTGGCCGTGCAGTTCGCCGTCCGCCGGTACGTCGCCTGGGTGTACTGGAACGCCGTCGTCATGGTCAGCGTGTTCGGCACGATGGCCGCCGATGTCCTGCACATCGGTCTCGACGTGCCCTACGCGGTGTCCACACCGGTCTTCCTCGTCGTGCTGGCCGCCGTCTTCGCCCTCTGGTACGCCGTCGAGCGGACGCTGTCCGTCCATGGCATCCGGACCCGCCGCCGCGAGATCTTCTACTGGGCGGCGGTCCTCGCCACGTTCGCCCTCGGCACCGCCGCCGGCGACCTCACCGCCACCGCCGGCTTCGGCTACGCCGGGTCGGTCCTGATCTTCGCCGCCGCGATCTGTGTGCCCGCGGTCGCCCACCGCGTCGCCGCCATGAACGCCGTGGCCGCCTTCTGGACGGCCTACGTCATCACCCGTCCCCTCGGTGCCTCCCTCGCCGACTGGACGGCGGCCGGGCAGGCCCGGGGCGGGCTCGGGCTGGGACTGGGGCCGGTCACCCTGGCCTGGACCGTCGCCATCGCCTGCTGCGTCGGATACCTGGCTGTCTCCCGGAGGGACGTGCAGCGGTGAGGCCGACCGCGTGCGGGCCGGAGCCGTGCTCCGGCCCGCACCGGTTCGTCAGTGGATGACGATGGCGAACCAGGAGTCGGCCACCTGCCCGTTCTCATTGGTCGCCCACACCTTGGCGGAGTGGTTGCTCGCGTCGCAGCCGCCGGCCCAGGTGTAGTTGACGATCCGGCCCCGCTGGAGCGAGGAGACGCTGGGCAGGACCTTGGCCGGGTCGAACTTCGGGTCCGAGAAGGTGACGCAGTACTCCCCGGGACCCAGGCGCCGGACATCCTCGATGCCCTTGGCGTTCCTCACTTCGCCGCCGGCGGTGACGGTCGCGCCGGCTTCCGCGTACGGTGCCCGGACGTTGTCGGCGACCGCGACCGCCACGCCGGCGGTCGCGGCCACGACCGCCAGCCCCGCGGCACCGAGGGTCAGGGAACGGGTCCTCTTGCTGTGGAACATGCACTTCCTCCTTGGAAGCAGCCCGGAGGTACCGGATACGGAGAGAAGCTAAGCGACTACACAAGGCGACGCGCCAGTGATCTCACGCCGGTTCACCCCTCCGGGTGTCGGCCCCGTCGCACGGCAGTCGAACCGGGCCGACGCGCCCCGCCCGACCCGGTATCGGTCCGCTCGGGGTCGGCTGCCGTCCGCGCCACCGCAACCGGGTGGCCGCACGGCCCATGGGTGCGGGCGCCGGACCGGTACCCGGGGCGAGCGGCGGCCCGCGAGAAGGAGAAGGAGCCCGGCTCCGGGTACGGCGCTGCACTCTGGCGTCCACGACCGTTCCGCCGCCGCAGTCTCCTCACGTCATCCGTGGCCTCAAGTACGCCGCCGGAACGCCGTTTGCTCCGTCCTGCCGGGGTACCCGGTGGCAGTGCCGTGTGCGGATTCCAGGACGAGGGCTGGAGACCGATCATGAGTAAACGTGCAGGTGAGAAGCGTCCGGGACATGTGCGGATTCGGACGGCGGACCGTCGCCCTGAGTGGACCGGCGCCGCCGGAGTGACGGGCCGGTCCCGTCGATGAGTTCCGCGCCTGAACGCCGCGCGGCCGCCATGGACACGGCTGGGCTGGCCGCGGCCCTGCGGGACGAGACCGACGGGGAGGTCCGCTTCGATCCCGGCACCCGAGGGGCCTACTCCACGGATGGCTCCAACTACCGGCAGGTGCCGATCGGCGTCGTGGTTCCGCGCAGTGTGGAGGCCGGTGCGCGGGCGGCAGAGGTGTGTGCGCGGTTCCAGGCGCCCCTCCTGTCACGAGGAGGGGGCACGAGCCTGGCCGGCCAGGCGACGAACACGGCCGTGGTAGTGGACTGGAGCAAGTACTGCCATGCCCTCGTCTCCGTTGCCCCCGAGACCCGCATCTGTGTGGTGGAGCCGGGGATCGTCCTGGACGAGCTCAACCGGCGCCTGTCCGACCACCGCCTGCAGTTCGGGCCGAAGCCCTCCACCCACAGCCACTGCGCCCTCGGCGGCATGATCGGCAACAACTCGTGCGGGGCTTCCGCCCAGGCGTACGGCAAGACGGTGGACAACGTGCGCCGACTGGAGGTCCAGACGTACGACGGCCTGCGGATGTGGGTGGGGCCGACGTCCCGGGCGGAGCGGGCGAGGATCGCCGCGGAGGGCGGGCGCCGGGCCGAGATCTACGACGGTGTGGATCGCATCGTCGCCAGGTATCTGGGGGACATCCGGCGTGGCTTCCCCAAGATCCCGCGCAGGGTGTCCGGCTACAACCTCGATTCCCTGCTGCCGGAGAACAACCTCGACCTCGCCAAGGCCCTGGTCGGCAGCGAGGGCACCCTGGTGACCGTGCTGCGGGCCGAACTCGCCCTCGTACCCGTGCCGTCCCGCCAGTCGCTGCTGGTCCTCGGATACGACGACATCTGCCGCGCCGCCGACGACGTGCCCCGGCTGCTGGACCACTGCTCTCCCGGCCAACTGGAGGCGCTGGACGGGCGGATGGCCCAGCTGATGCGCGAGGAGCACGCCTATCTCGGCTCGCTCGACGCCCTTCCCGAGGGCGACAGCTGGCTGCTGGTGCAGTTCGCCGGTGACAGCCAGGAGGACGTCGACGAGCAGGCGCACGCGCTGCTGGAGTCGATCGGCCGCGGTGAGAAGGACACTTCGGTCGCCTTCTCCGACGATCCCGACCGGGAGCAGGAGATGCTCCGGGCCCGGGAGGCCGGGCTGGGTGTGACCGCACGTCCGCCGGACGACCGGGAGACCTGGGAGGGCTGGGAGGACTCCGCCGTCCCGCCCGAACGGCTGGGCAGCTATCTGCGCGATCTGAAAGAGCTGTTCGCGGAGTTCGACTACGACCATCCTTCGGTGTACGGCCATTTCGGGCAGGGCTGTGTGCACACGCGCATCCCGTTCGGTATGCGTACGGCGCAGGGCGTCGCGGACTTCCGCCGGTTCGTGGAGCGGGCGGCGGACCTCGTCGCCTCCTACGGCGGTTCGCTGTCGGGCGAGCACGGTGACGGGCAGGCCCGGGGCGAGTTGCTGGCCCGGATGTTCGGCGAGCGGCTGGTGGCCGCCTTCGCAGAGCTGAAAGCGGTGTTCGACCCGGGCAACCGGATGAACCCGGGGAAGGTCGTCGACCCGAATCCGGTCGACGGACAACTGCGGCTCGGCTCCTCCTGGCGGCCGGCCACGGCCGACACGTACTTCGGTTATCCGCACGACGACCACTCCTTCAACCGGGCGGTGCTGCGCTGCGTGGGCATCGGGAACTGCCGCAGCCACCGCGGTGGTGTGATGTGTCCCTCCTACCGGGCCACGAAGGAGGAGGAGCACTCCACGCGCGGGCGTGCCCGGCTGCTGTTCGAGATGCTCGACGGCCACCCCGACTCGCCGGTCACGGACGGCTGGCGGTCGGCCGAGGT
Organism: Streptomyces sp. NPDC006012; assembly: GCF_042871185.1. Taxonomy (NCBI): domain Bacteria; kingdom Bacillati; phylum Actinomycetota; class Actinomycetes; order Kitasatosporales; family Streptomycetaceae; genus Streptomyces; species Streptomyces sp. NPDC006012. The sequence continues at coordinate 194,681 of NZ_JBIAIE010000012.1, read as the reverse complement.
GCGCGACGCGCTCGACCTGTGCCTGGCGTGCAAGGGCTGCAGGTCGGACTGTCCGACCGGGGTGGACATGGCCACCTACAAGGCCGAGTTCCTCGCCCACCACTATGCGGGGCGGCTGCGGCCCGCGGCGCACTACTCGATGGGCTGGCTGCCCGTGTGGGCACGGCTGGCGCAGATCCGCCCGGGACTGGTCAACAGCGTGCTGCACGCGCCGGGCCTGGCCCCGGCGGGTAAGCGGCTGGCGGGCGTGGACAGGGCCCGGCCGGCGCCGGTGTTCGCCGGGGAGTCCTTCCCGCGGTGGTGGCACGCCCGGGAGAACCCCCGGCCGGACCCGGCGGATCCGGCGACGGTGATGCTGTGGCCGGACACCTTCAGCAGCTTCTTCCACCCGTCGGTGGCGATCTCGGCCGTACGTGTACTGGAGGACGCGGGCTTCCAGGTCGCCGTACCCGACGCGCCCGTGTGCTGCGGCCTGACGTGGATCTCCACCGGACAACTCGCCGTCGCCGAACGGGTACTGCACCATACCCTGCATGTCCTGCGGCCCTACCTGGACGCGGGCACACCCGTCATCGGCCTGGAACCCTCCTGCACCGCCGTCTTCCGGGCCGACGCCCCCGAACTGCTGCCGGACGACGAGGACGTACGGCGGCTGGCCGGCCAGGTGCGTACCTTCGCCGAACACCTCGTCCGGCACGCTTCCCGGGGCTGGCGTCCGCCCCGACTGGCACGGCAGGCGACGGTGCAGACCCACTGTCATCAGCACGCCGTCATGAAGTCCGACGCCGACCGCGAGCTGATGCGGCGTGCCCACCTGGACGCGGACGTCCTCGACGAGGGCTGCTGCGGTCTGGCGGGCAACTTCGGCTTCGAACGCGGTCACCACGCTCTCTCCATGGCCGTGGCGGAGCAAGGTGTCCTGCCCGCCGTCCGTGCGGCCGCTCCCGACAGCCTGCTGCTCGCCGACGGCTTCAGCTGCCGTACCCAGATCGAGCAGGGCGGGACGGGCCGACGTGCCCTGCACCTCGCCGAGGCACTGGCCCTCGGACTCGACGGCACCCTGCCGGTCGACCGCCCCGAGCGCCTGGCCCGGCGGCCGGCCGTCCCGTCCCGCACGGCCCGCTGGTCGGCCACCGCAGGGGCAGCGGCGGTCTCGGCCGCCGCCGGCCTCGGCGTCGTACGGCGCCTGCGCCGTCCCTGATCCGGCGCAGGTGAGACAGCCACACCGGAAAGGATCCAAGAGATGTCGCCGAAAGTCTCCGACCACGTCCTGAAGCGGCTGCGCGAGTGGCAGGTGGAGCGTGTCTTCGCCTACCCGGGCGACGGCATCAACGGTCTGCTGGCCGCCTGGGGCCGGGCGGAGAACAACCCCCGGTTCATCCAGTCGCGGCATGAGGAGATGTCCGCCTTCGAAGCGGTCGGCTACGCCAAGTTCTCGGGCCGGGTCGGCGTCTGCGCGGCCACCTCCGGGCCCGGCGCCGTCCATCTCCTCAACGGGCTCTACGACGCCAAGCTCGACCACGTGCCCGTGGTGGCGCTGGTGGGCCAGACCAACCGCAGCGCCATGGGCGGCTCCTACCAGCAGGAGATCGACCTGCTCAGCCTGTACAAGGACGTCGCCTCCGACTTCTGCGAGATGGTCACCGTCCCCGAGCAGCTTCCGAACGTGCTCGACCGGGCCCTGCGCACCGCGATGGCACGGCGTTCGGTCACCGCCGTGATCATCCCCGCCGACGTCCAGGAACTGGACTACACCCCGCCCCAGCACGCCTTCAAGATGGTGCCTTCCAGCCTCGGCATGCCGCACTACGCGCCGGTGCCGGACGACGACGACCTCATGCGGGCCGCCGAGGTCCTGAACGCGGGCGACCGCATCGCCCTGCTCATCGGGCAGGGCGCGCGCGGAGCGCGGGCGGAGGTGGTGCAGACCGCCGACCGGCTGGGAGCCGGCGTGGCCAAGGCACTGCTGGGCAAGGACGCGCTCGACGACGATCTGCCCTATGTCACCGGCGCCATCGGCCTGCTGGGCACTCGGCCGTCGTACGAGATGATGCGCGACTGCGACACCCTCCTGGTCGTCGGATCGTCCTTCCCCTACACGCAGTTCCTGCCCGAGTTCGGCCAGGCGCGGGCCGTCCAGATCGACATCGACCCGCACATGGTCGGCCTGCGCTACCCCTTCGAGGTCAATCTCGTCGGCGACGCCGCGCTGACACTGCGCCGGCTGCTGCCGTTGCTGGAGCAGAACACCGACGGCGGCTGGCGCAGGAGGATCGAGGACGCCGTGGCCCGCTGGTGGGAGATCATGCAGCGCCGCGCCGCCGTCGAAGCCGACCCGATCAATCCGGAGTACGTCGCCCACACGCTCAGCGGCCTGCTGCCCGAGAACGTGATGCTCAGCTCGGATTCCGGGTCGGCCGCCAACTGGTACGCCCGCCATCTCAAGCTGCGCGGCGCCATGCGCGGCTCGCTGTCGGGCACACTGGCCACCATGGGGCCCGGCGTCCCGTACGCCATCGGGGCCAAGTTCGCGCACGGCGACCGGCCGGCCATCGCGCTCGTGGGCGACGGCGCGATGCAGATGAACGGCATGGCCGAGCTGATCACCGTCGCCAAGTACTGGCGGGAATGGGAAGACCCGCGGCTGATCGTCGCGGTGTTCAACAACCAGGACCTCAACCAGGTCACCTGGGAGATGCGCGCCATGGAGGGCGCACCCCAGTTCCTGCCCTCCCAGTCGATCCCCGACGTCGCCTACGCCGATTTCGCCCGCTCGCTCGGTCTGCACGGCATCCGCATCGAGAAACCCCACGAGGTGGAAGGCGCCTGGCACTCCGCCCTCGCCGCGGACCGGCCCAGCGTGCTCGACTTCGTCACCGATCCCGCGGTGCCGCCCATCCCGCCGCACGCCACCCTCGACCAGATCGAGGCCGCGGCGGCGAGTGTGCTGGGCGGTGACAGCGACCGCGCCGCCATGGTCCGGCAGGGGTTCCGGGCCAAGGTCCAGGACTTCCTGCCCGGCCACCGGCACCCGAGGCGCACCCGTGAGTGACGAGGACGTCGTGGGACGTGTGGACAGCGCCGTGTACACCGTTCCGACCGACGCACCCGAAGCGGACAGCACCCTCGCCGACCAGGGTGTGACCTGGTTCGAGGAACCCGTCTCGTCCGACCACCTGCGCACCCTGGCAGCGCTGCGCCACCGGATCCTCGCCGACGTCACCGCGGGGGAGTACGGCTACACCCTGCCCTACTTCCAGCACATGCTGGCCGCCGACGCCGTCGACTGCCTCCAGGCCGACGCCACCCGTTGCGGCGGCCTCACCGTATGGCTGCACGTCGCGGCCCTCGCCCGGGCCCACGGCCTGGACATCTCCGCGCACTGCGCCCCGCACGCCCACGCCCACGCCGCCGCCGGTGTCCCCAATCTGCGGCACATGGAGTGGTTCCACGACCACGTCCGCGTCGAACGCCTCCTCTTCGACGGCGTTCTGGACCCCCGAGGCGGCAGCGTCACCCCGCGCGGTGACCGCCCCCCGGGCCTGGGCCTGAGCCTCAACACCGAACGCGGACAGCCGTTCCGGACCCGGTGAACGACACGGCGACGCCACCGAGCGCGCCGAGCCCTAAGGAAGGGACCATGTCTCAGACCATCGTCATCACCGGCGCCAGCGCCGGCATCGGCCGCGCCACGGCACGTCTCTTCGGCCGGCGCGGTGCCGACGTCGCCCTCGTCGCCCGCGGCCGGGCCGGGCTGGACGCGGCCGCCCGCGAAGTGGTGGAACTCGGCGGACGCCCCCTCGTGCAGGAGGCCGACACCGCCGACGCGCGGCAGGTCGAAGACGTCGCCGACCTGACCGAGGAAACCTTCGGCCCCATCGACATATGGATCAACTGCGCCTTCACCAGCGTGTTCGCGCCCTTCGACGACATCCCGCCCGAAGAGTTCAGGCGCGTGACCGAGGTGACCTACCTCGGATTCGTCAACGGCACCCGGACCGCTCTCGGCCGTATGCTGCCCCGTGACCGCGGCACCATCGTGCAGGTGGGCTCCGCACTCGGTGAGCGCGCCATCCCGCTGCAATCGGCGTACTGCGGTGCCAAACACGCCATCAACGGCTTCACGTCGTCCGTGCGCGTCGAACTGCTCCACCGGCACAGCGGCGTCCACGTCACCATCGCGCACATGCCCGCGGTCAACACCCCGCAGTTCTCCTGGGTACGGTCGCGGCTGCCGAGGCATCCGCAACCGGTCCCGCCGATCTACCAGCCCGAGGTCGCCGCCCGCGGCGTGCTGTACGCCGCCGACCACACCCGAGGCGCAAGCAGTACTACATCGGAGCCTCGACGCAGGCGACCATCTGGGCCAACCGCCTCGCCCCCGCCCTGCTGGACCGGTACCTCGCCCGCACCGGCTTCGACGCGCAGCAGACGGACAGGCCGGCCGAACCGGGTCCGGACAACCTGTTCCACCCGGCCGACGCACCACCAGGCGGCGACTACGGAGCGCACGGCGAGTTCGACGACATCTCCCACCCCCGCTCCTGGCAAGCCGCCCTCGCCCGCCATCCGGCGGTGGCCACCGCCGCCGCGGGCGCCGGCCTCGCGGCAGCGGCGGCCGGCGCACGGCAATGGATCCACGGCGGACCCGGAAACCCGTAGGAGAGCCCGGGGCGATCGGGCGAAGACGAACCGCGGCCGACTCGTCACCACGCAGCCGTCCAGGGCCGCCGCGCGGCCCGAGCCGACGAACCACGCGTGCTCCCCCTCACCGGCCGCGGCGAACAGCGGCCCGGTGACGGCCAGGACGAACGCGGCGAGGACGAGCGCGTCGGGCCTGCCGTGCGCGGGCCGCGGCCGATCTTCGCCATGGCAGCTCGCCGGTACGGGCGTACAGCAGTCCGATACCCATCAACGGGGCGCAGGCGCCCGGGAGGTTGATCACACCGAAGGGCAGGGCGCCCTGTACGGCCTTCGCACCGGAGACAGCGGTCGTCCGCGGCGGCTGCACCACGGCCCGTTCCGGGAACATCCGAGTGAAAGGAGCGGAGCCGGATACTTGGCATACAGGCCGGGTTCAGCAGCTTTCCCCCGGGGGGCCGGGCCCGACCGGGCCCCTCTGGTTCGGACCTGAGCCGGAGGGGTCGCCAACGCCGTCAGGACAGGCTGCCCCGCTCGCAGACCAGCCGTGCGACCTCACGGAGTTTGACGTTCTGCTCCTGTGAATAGCGGCGCAGCACGTCGAAAGCCTGGTCTTCGGTGAGCTGGTGGCTGCCCATGAGAATGCCCATGGCTTCACCGATGGTGTGACGGGTGGCGACGGCGTGTTCCAGCTGGGCGTGGCTGCGGGCGCTGGAGAAGGCGACCGCGGCATGGGAGGCCAGCAGCCAGCCGGCCAGTTCGCTGGCCTCGGTGAAGGCGCCGGGCTTGCCGGAGTAGAGGTTCAGAGCACCGAGATCCTCGTCATCGGTGTAGAGCAGGAAGCCCATCATGCTGCCGACGCCGAGCTGGTGCGCCCTGGGGGCGTAGGAGGGCCAGTCCGGCTGCTCCACCGTGAAGTCCGGGATGCGGAACACGCCTTCCTTGGTACGAGCAGCGTCGAAGCACGGTCCCTCCTTCAACCGCTCCTGAAGCCGGTCGCTGTCGATCACCAGCTGGTCGGTGGGTGCCAGCGTCTGCACTTTCGTGCCGTGCAGCACCAGGATGCCGGCCGCGTCGCAGCCCTCCACCAGATCGATGGCCGAATCGGTGATTCTTTCCAGGGTGGAACCGACCGACGGTTGAGCCAGAAGATCCCGCGCCATCGATGCCATCTGCTGCGCGAACCGCGCCCACTGCACGGCTCCGCCACCTCCGGTCCGTCCCGGTGGTCGCTCCATGTATCCAGCATTCCACGGACGACCCACCGCCGCGGTACGCCCGGAGATCCTTGCCTGACTCACATTCCACGCGGCAAGGGGCCCGCGCCGTGGTCGGTCCAGGACGTCGCCCGGGTGTTTGTGCGGCAGGTCGGCGGGGACTCGACGTGCAGAACTTGGAACAACTGCTCCAAGGACCGCCGAGAGGGTGCGGACGCACGAGGGACGGCGGGCGCAATGGCCGCCACCCTCGGCTTCAACAGCGCAGGCCCGCGTCGCTTCGCCCTCTGGAACTCCGAACTCATGACCGCCGCGCTTGTGCGGCCCGGATATGAGGCGGCCATGTCGAACACAGACGGCAGATCAAAGCCACATGATCCGCAGCAGGGCAGCCCTGCGCGGACTGCGCGCCGGTCCACCGAGAACGACAGGACCAGCGGTCGGCCCAGGCCCCCGGAACTGCTGCGTGAGGCACGTACCCAGCTCGCTGAGCTCACCGGCATGGATGCCGAGACCGTGTCGTCCTTCGAGCGGACGGAAGAGGGCTGGTCCCTCGAAGTGGAGATCCGGGAGCTCGCCCGCGTGCCCGACACCACGAGCCTGATGGCGAGCTACCAGGTCGATCTTGACACCGAAGGGCAGCTCACGGGTTACCGGCGCATCCGACGTTACGAACGCGGCAGAGCCGACCCACGCGGATCGGACGGCCGCTAGGGCCGTTCTCGCGACCGGCCCCACGAACCTCACAACGGACAGGGAGGAAGAGGCGCATGACTGTAGTACCGGCACAGCAACCCGCCGCCGGAGGCACCAGCAGCAGCCTCTACGACGTGCTGGAACTCGTACTCGACCGGGGACTCGTCATTGACGCGTTCGTCCGTGTGTCCCTGGTCGGCATCGAGATCCTGAAGATCGACGCCCGTGTCGTCGTCGCCAGCGTCGACACGTATCTGCGCTTCGCGGAGGCATGCAACCGCCTCGACCTTGAGGCCGGCCCGCGCAAGAGCCCCGGACTGCCGGACCTGGTGGGAGAGATCACCGAGTCGGGTGCGCGGGGCAAGTCGAAGGGTGCACTCTCCGGAGCCGCCCAGACCGTCTCCGACGCCTTCCACGAAGCGCGTGAGGAGCATTCGGCCAAACAGGGCGAGCCCCGCCCGCGGCCCCGCAGGAGCACCGAAGCACGAAGGAAAGAGGAGCAGGAGTGAATACCTACGTCTACGGGATCACGGCCGCCTCGCACCCCGCGCCGCCGAAGGGCATCGCCGGCGTCGGCGATCCGGCCCGGCCGGTCCGGACGCTCACCGAGGGTGAGCTGACGGCTGTTGTCAGTGACGCGCCCGAGAGTCTGCGTCCCAAGCGGAAGGACCTCCTGGCCCATCAGAACGTGCTCGCCGAGGTGGGCACGGCGGGCTGTGTGCTCCCCATGCGGTTCGGCAGTGTCGCGCCCGACGACGGCACCGTCACCGACGTGCTCGCGCAGCGGGCGGACCACTATCAGGAGCGCCTGCGGGCGCTGAGCGGCACGGTCGAGTACAACGTCAAGGCCCTCCCCGTCGAGGAGGCCGTACTGCGCCGCGTGATCAGCAGGAACCCGGAGATCCGGGACCTGGCGGAGGCCAACCGCCAGGCGGGAGGCGGAAGCTACGAGCAGAAGGTCCAGCTCGGCGAGATGATCGTGTCCGCGGTACAGGCCCAGCAGACCGAGGACGTCGCAACAGCGACGCGGGCCCTGGAACCGGAGGCCGTCGCCGTCAGCGCCGGTCCGGAGTCGACGGACTGCCTGGTCAACCGGTCCTTCCTGGTGGGGCGGAACACGGCACAGGCATTCCTGGCGGCCGTGGAGGACGTCCGGAAGGCACTTCCGCACCTGGAACTGCGTGTCACCGGTCCGCTGCCGCCGTACAGCTTCGTGGAGCCCGGCCCGTCGGAGCCCATGGACCGTGCGCCCGACAGCGCCTACCCAGGAGCGAGGTAGCGCAATGGAACCGGTCAGAGGTGCGCGGCCAGGTGCGTGGCCGACGAGAAGGAGTTCGGTCGGCACCGGGCCTCGGATCCTCGACCGAGTGGAGAGCGGCCTGCACTGCGAGGCAGGCCCAGACGATAGGACGGCGTGATGAACCGAGTGGGACTCGGCCTGGCTATGGGGGCCGGATACGTCCTTGGACGTACGAAGAAGATGAAACTGGCGTTCGCCATCGGCTCGCTCATGGCCGGCAAGCGATTGAATCTCGGCCCACGGGCGGTCGCTGACCTGGTGAACCAGCAGCTGCGGGACAATCCGCAGTTCAAGGAGATCGGCAGCCAATTGCGTGAGGACCTCGAGGGCGTCGGCAAGGCAGCGTCGGGCGCGATGGTCGAGCGGCAGATGAACGCGCTGGCCGACCGCCTCCACGGGCAGACCGCCCAGATGCGCGACCAGCTCGCCGGTGTGCTGCCGGATACCTCGGCCCCCGCCGCCGACGAGGGCGAGAACGAGGAGCCGGGCGAGCCCGACGAGGAGACCGAGTCGGGTCGCAAGGAAGTCCCGGAAAGCAAGGACGAACCAGAACGCAAGGACGAAGCAGGCCGCAGGGAAGAACCGGAAAGCAAGGACGAAGAGGCGCAGGGGCCTGCACAGAGAGTCGTCAAGAAGGCGCCGGCCCGGACGACGGCCCGGAATGCGGCAAGGACGGCCCCCGCCAGGAAGGGGGCCCCGAAGAAGACCGCGGCCAGGAAGACAGCCGCGGCCGGTAGCGGTTCCACCGGCCAGGCCCGGCGACCGAAGGGTGGCGGAGGACGATGACCGAGACTCTCGGCTCCGCGACGTCCGCCGTGGACGGCGCTCGTAGGGGAGCGAAGGACGACATGCTGAGCGGCCTGGCGCACAGCGAGGCCGCCGACCGGCTGAAGGCGGAGGCACAGGAGTTCCTTGCGGTTCAGGCCCAGCGAGCATTGGTCGGCGTCGGGCAGCAGCTCGGCAAGGCCACAGCCAGGCTCAATGACATCGCCGAGGGCAACAGCCCGGGTCTGATCCACTTCGCCCTGGAGGGCGGCCGCAAACTCGCGGAAGGCAAATCCCCGTTGCGCTCGGTCCTCGAAGTCGGTGCTTCCCACGCCAAGGACAATGTCATGGGCGCCTTGAAGAACCTGGGCGTCGGCAAGGGCAAGGGAAAGGCGAAGGGAAAGGGCGTGGGCAACAAGCCCACCACCATCTTCGAGCAGATCGACATCGGCGTACCCCTGCGCACGGCGTACGACCAATGGACCCAGTTCCAGGACTTCAGCACCTTCGCCAAGGGTGTGAAGAGTGCCAACCGCGCGGACGACACACACTCCGACTGGCAGCTGAAGGTCTTCTGGTCCAATCGCAGTTGGAAGGCGCACACGACCGAGCAGGTGCCGGACGACCGCATTGCGTGGGTCTCGGAAGGCGCGAAGGGCACCGCAAAGGGCGTGGTGTCCTTCCATCCCCTCGCTGAAAATCTCACCCGGGTCCTCCTGGTCATGGAGTACTACCCCAGCGGCCTGTTCGAGAAGACCGGCAACATCTGGCGTGCCCAAGGTCGTCGCGCACGACTGGATCTGAAGAACTTCGCCCGTTTCATCAGCCTCAAGGGCGAGGCCAAGGACAGCTGGCGCGGTGAGATCCGTGACGGCGAGGTCGTCCTCAGCCACGAGGACGCGCTCGACCAGGAGGAGCAGGAGGCCGAGTACGGCGAAGAGGACGAAGCCGAGGCCGAGGCCGAGTACGAAGGAGAGGAAGCGGAGGGGAACGAGCCGTACGCACAGGAGGACGAAGGCGACTACGAGGAAGAGGACGAAGGAGAGTACGAGGGGGAGGCGGAAGGAGAGTACGAGGGGGAGGGAGAAGAACCCGAGAGCGAGGAGTCGGAGAACGAGTACGAGTACGCCGGGGAAGGAGGCCGTCGCGAGCGATGAGCAAGGCGGCGGTCGCGCCGGGCACTTCTCACGCGCGCGCCGTCGGCGTCTTCCCTCGCTCTCACTCAGCGCTTGGCAACAGCACCAACGGTTTGACCGTTCGGACCCGCGGAGGCCGCGAGTTCGAGGCCGTGGCGTCGGTGCTGTCGCCGCCGCATGGCTGCCTATCGGTAGCCATGCGGCCTTCCTTTCGGGCGGTATCAGGCAGCAGCGTCCGCGAGGACTTCCTCCCGGAGCTGTCGGCAGCACTTGCTGAGCAGCCGCGAGACGTGCATCTGCGACAGCCCGAGCTGCTCGGCGATCCCGCTCTGGGTCATGTCCTTGAAGAACCGCAGGTAGAGAATGGCGCGTTCCCGCTCCGGGAGAGCCTGCAGACGGGACTTGACCCCCTCACGGTCCACGACGGTGTCCAGCGCGGCATCGGCCGCACCGAGGGTGTCACCGAGACAGCAGCCGTCCCCGCTCGGCAGCCCGGCGTCAAGGGACAGAACGTTGAATGTGTCCAGCGCGTCCAGACCTACCTGCACGTCCTTCTCGCTCAGGTTCGCGCACTCGGCGATCTCGGCGACGCTGGGCCAGCGGTCCGGCGCACTCCAGGACAGCTCCTGGCAGGCGGCCCGGACCCGGTTGCGTAGTTCCTGGACCCGGCGCGGCACGTGCAGGGTCCACATGTGGTCGCGGAAGTGCCGCTTGATCTCCCCCGTGACTGTGGGCACGGCATAGCTCTCGAAGACTTTCCCACGCGTCGGGTCGTACCGGTCGACCGCCTTGACCAGCCCGAGGGCCGCGACCTGGCGCAGATCCTCATAGGCTTCACCCCGGCCGGAGAACCGGCCCGCGATGCGTTCGGCCATCGGCAGCCAGGCTTCCACGATCTCGTCGCGCAGCGTGTCACGTTGTCGGCCGGCCGGGAGCCCGGCGAGCCTGCGGAACGCGTCCGCAGTGTCGGGGGCGTCGTCGTGCGGGTGGTGTTGCGTGTTTGGTCGAGTTCGCATGATGCGTCGCCACTCTCATGTGTGGATGAGCGATCTCCATGGGAGTGCGACCGTGTTCCGGACAGCCGCGGCCGGGTGAGCCGACGTCGCTCCCACGGGCGTGCCTCTGGTCCGAAACACCTGTATGGTCCCGCATGCCCCTTTCACCGGAACGCAAACTCCGGAAGTGGATTTCCGGCAATCCGTAGCATGATTTTTTCGGTGTCACAACCGACGACACGGGCCTGTTTTCGTCTCCAGCAGGGTCACCGACGTCGAGCCGATCCATCGTTTCTGCATGGCACGCCGGACGGCTCCGGTCGCCCCAGAGGCCGACCGGAGCCGGAGATGTGCCGGGAACCGCCGCTCCTGTTCACGCTGCTCACGACAGAACCGAACAGATCGCCCGTCTGGTTTGTTGTGTTTCGGAAGGGAAAGTCGGTTCGCATGAGACCCATGAGACACACGACCGCATCACACGGACCGCTGAGCCGCACGCTCACGACGGTCATGGACGCCCTCGAAGGGCAGGAACGGCTCGACGGTATCTCGGGATCGATACGCACGGCGGTTCGCGCACTTCCCTTGGGAAAGAGCAGAGACGTGTTGCGGGGGCTTTGGCTCGGCCATCCCCTCCACCCCGTCCTGGTGCAATTGCCCATCGGCGCCTGGAGTTCTGCCGCGGTCCTGGACGTGTTCCCGGGTGAGAGCCGGGCCGCGCGCCGTCTGGTGGCGGTCGGCCTGGCCGCCGCGGGACCGGCCGCCCTGGCCGGCTGGGTGGACTGGGCGGAGCAGCGCCCGCGGCAGGCCCGTGTGGGCCTGGTCCACGCCGCGGCGAACCTCGCAGCGGTCACCGCGTACGCCGCCTCGCTGTCGGCGCGGACGAAGGGGCGCCCGGTACTGGGCCGCACACTCGGCTTCGGTGGGCTGTCGATCGCCACGGCCGGGGGCTTGCTCGGCGGCCACCTCGCCTATCGGCAGGCCGCCGGCGTCAACCACGCGGAAGCCGTTCCCGTACTGGTCGAGCCGGGCTGGCACCGGGTCGGAACCCTGGACGACTTTCCGACGGGCGAGCCCGTACGGCGGACGGCCGACGAAGTGGCGCTGGTCGTCGTACGGGACGGGGACGGAGTGCTGAACGTACTCGCCGACCGGTGCAGCCACATGGACGGGCCGCTCCACGCCGGCAAGGTTTTGGAGGGCTGCATCGAATGCCCCTGGCACGGAAGCCAGTTCCGGCTGTCGGACGGCTCGAACGTCCAGGGCCCGGCGACGGCGCCCCAGCCGCGGTTCGACTGCCGAGTGTCCTCCGACGGATCTGTCGACGTCCGCCTCGCGCAGCAATCCTGAGGGATCGAGCCACCACCGGTCGCGGAAGGATCGTGTTCGGCTGCCCCGCTGCGACGTCGCACCGCCCGCGTGCGCGCAGGGCGGAGCAAGCCCTTTCCCCAGTCGCTCCACGCAGGCTGAGCAGGCCCTTTCCCTCGTCGCCTTACACAGGCCGAGCAGGTCCTCACCGACCGTACGGCCAGGGCCTTTCCGACCGTATGGCGTCATGCGTTTGCCCGAGGCGGTCGGGGTCACTCGATGGGCGACGTGAGCGGAATTCGACGTCTTGGCGGGGCCACGGGGTCGGCACGATGCGAGCAGGAAGACAGCACGCGGCCGGCCCCGGTATCAGGCGCCACCCGCGCCGCAGGTCCACCACCAGTCGCCGGAAGCACCGAGGCGCACGCAGGAGGTGGAGGCGAATGAGTACGTATGTCTACTGCATCGGACACCGTGGTCTCGCCGTGCCCGAGGGGCTGGCCGGCGTAGGAGATCCGCCGCCCGCGGTACGTGTCGTGACCGAGGGTGATCTCGCGGCAGTGGTCAGCGACGCACCCCTCCGCCTCCGGCCGAGCGGGAACGATCTGCGGGCTCACCAGACCGTCGTCCACGAGTCAGCGGTGTCGGGTCCGGTGCTGCCCATGAGCTTCGGCGGCGTCAGCGCGGACGACGCAGCGGTGACGGCAGCCCTCGCCGAGTACGCGGAACAGTTCATCGAACGGCTGCACGCGCTCGACGGCAGGGCCGAGTACCACGTGAAGGCCGCGCATCTGGCGGAGTCGGTGCTGCACCGCGTTCTGGCCGGCCATCCGGAGATCCGCGCCCTGCTGGACGAGAATCGAGGCGCCCGACGTGACGGCCAGCAGCAGCGGATGCGTCTGGGTGAGCTGGTAGCAGGTGCCGTGAAAGCCCGCGAGGCCGAGGATGCCCGTCAGGTGCGGCACGCACTGGTGCCGCTGACCGAGGCGGTCAGCGTCGGCCCGGAGAACACGGCATGGCTGGTGAACATCTCCTTCCTGGTCGGCCGTACGTCCGTCGAGGAGTTCCTGTCCGCGGTCGAGCGGGTCCGCAAGCAAAACCCGCACCTGGACATCCGCATCACCGGTCCGCTACCGCCGTACAGCTTCGTCGAGCCCGTACCGGCCGGCCGGGCCGGTGCCGTGGCCGACGCAGAGACCGCCTGAGGTGAGGTCATGGGACTTGTCGAAGAAATTCTGCTGCTCCCCCTCGCGCCGGTCCGCGGCAGCCTCTGGGTGCTGCAACAGATCGCGGCCGAGGCCGAGCGCCAGCACTACGACCCCGCGACCGTTCGACGGGAACTCGCGGAGCTTGAGCAGCGGCTACTTGCGGGAGACATCGACGAGGAGACCTTCGATCGTCTGGAGGAGCAACTGCTCGACCGATTGCAGGCAGCCGGCCCCATCGGCGGGGAGTTCCGATGACGACCGCCGGCAGATTTCCGGAGCCGTACCGGTCCGCGCCGGGTTCCAACCTCGCCGACATTCTGGAACGGGTCCTGGACAAGGGCATCGTCATCGCGGGCGACATCCGGATCAATCTCCTGGACATCGAGCTGCTCACGGTCAAGCTGCGGCTCGTCGTCGCCTCGGTCGACAAGGCCAAGGAGATGGGAATCGACTGGTGGGAGACCGATCCCGCCTTGTCGTCCAGCGCTCGGCGCAACGAGCTGTCCCGCGAGAACGCACGACTGCGGGAACGCCTTCAGGAACTGGAGGAGGCGGAGGGCCAGCGGTGAACGGAACGCGAGGAGGGAAAGACGGTGGGTGAGCTGAGATACGTCTACGCCGTGTGCCTGCCCTTCGACGCGCCTGTGCCCGCCCTCACCGGCGTGGCCGGCGCTCCGCCCCGGCTATTGGCGGATGAGGGCCTGGTCGCGATCGTCAGCGACGTGGGGGAAGCGGATTTCGCCGAGTCCGCGCTGCGCAAGCGTCTGGAGGATCTCGACTGGGTCAGCAGCACGGCACGCGCCCACGAGGCCGTCGTCGCCGCGCTGATGACGGTGACCAGTCCGCTGCCGTTGCGGCTCGGGACCGTCTTCCACGACGACGACGGGGTGCACACCATGCTCCGGACGCAGAAGGACCGCTTTCTGGAGCTGCTGGGCCAGGTGGACGGCCGGGTCGAATGGGGCGTGAAGGTCTACATGTATCTCCCGGAGACAACGCCGGAAACAGAGCAGAAGAGGGCCGCCACCGGGCGTGACTACCTCCGGCAGCGGTCCCACCGGCACACGGCGCGGGAAACGCAGTGGCAGCAGGCGGAGGGTGTCTCGGAGACGTTGCACGCAGAACTGGCCCGGCATGCGGTGGCCACCCGGCTCCACCGCCCTCAGGGAGCGGTCCTTTCCGGTGCCCGGGGGAGAAACGTACTGAACGCCGCCTACTTGGTGGACCGGGTGAGATCCGGCGAGTTCACCAAGATCGTCGAAGAGAAGAAGGACGAGACCGTGGCCATGGCCGGTGGTCCGCAAGGACTCCGAGTGGAACTCACGGGTCCCTGGGCTGCCTATTCATTCAGCGGTGACGAGGGGCTGGAGCGGGAAGACCGGCGCGAAGGAGAGGGAGGGACGGGGCGATGACCGTTGTGGAGGGCAGGGAGGTGAGCCTCGTCGACATCCTGGACCGGCTGCTCGCCGGTGGTGTGGTGGTCGTCGGCAACCTCACTCTGAACATCGCGGACGTCGACCTCGTACGCATCGATCTCAACGCCTTGATCAGCTCGGTGAACCAGAAGGTCCCCGCGCCCTGGCCGGAAGGCACGGCCGGACCGGAGGAGCCGTCATGACGAAACGCCTCGAACTCGAACCCGACACCGTGGAACGCGATCTGGTGAAGCTCGTCCTGACTGTGGTGGAACTGCTGCGGCAGTTGATGGAACGCCAAGCGCTGCGCCGCTTCGAGAGCGGAACCCTCAGTGAGGACCAGGAGGAACGTATCGGCCTCACACTCATGCTCCTTGAGGAACGCATGGCCGAACTCCGAGATCATTACGGGTTGCGGCCCGAGGACCTCAACCTGGACCTCGGGCCACTGGGCCCGCTGCTTCCTCGATGAGGCAAGGCGCGGTGGCCCGCTCCCGGCCAGGACAGAGGCGCCGACTCGGGCGGCGCGTGCGGCCACGCCAAAGCAGACCGGAGTACCCGACGGAGCCACTTGGCCGGAGGTTCCGGACCGAGACCTGCGCTCATGCCGGAGTCCGCCGGGCCAGGCCACGGACGGAGCGGCGAAAGAAGAAACAGGGAAGCGGAGAAAGGTGGACGTGTGAAGTTTTGACTCCCTCCTCGAAGGTAGTCGTAGGCGAGAACGAAATTCGCCGATCGAGGAGCTGATACCCGTGGCTGGTCAGGGAAAGAAGATTCATGGCAAGGCCCAGGAAATGAAGGGCAGGGTCGAGGAAGCGACCGGAGACCTCGTCGGTGACGAGAGCATGCACCTCAAGGGCGCTCGCGACCGTGCCGTGGGAAAGACCCGCGAGGCGGCGGGTGAGGCGGCCAAGACGGCGCGCGGGACGAAGGAAGAACTGAAAGGCAAGGCGGAACAGCTGAAGGGCAAGACTCGCAAGAACATGTAATGGGTATTTGCGAGTGGGGCGATGGGCCCAGCCGGCCGCTGTGCACGAACTCCAGCCGGATGGGCCCATGGCGTGCCCGGACTCGGATATGGAGAGCCACCTCCGCAGCGGGAAAGCGGTCCGGTCACCTGCCCGCGTGGCGGACGCCACATGCGACACGACGCGGTCCGATGCCGACTGGTCGGAGGGCTCCCTGCCACCCCGCTTGCTGCTGTCGAAGTCCTTGCGTCCGATTTTCCGGCTGCCGAACCCCTGAAGCCCGCAGACGGCCCTCGGACGGCACCCAGGTCCTTGTCAGCGATGCGAGGGCATGAACTCCGCCCACGGAACGGGCTCCCGCAACCGCGTGGAAAAGGCGGTCGCGCGAGCGTTGCTCGACCGTCAGGAATTTATCTGACACAGGCGGATGTCAGTTTGTGCAACACTCCTCGTCCGCTCTACGCGGAAGCTGCGTGAGACGGACGACCCCAAGATCGCACTTCGGGAGATTCCGGGGCTCGGGCCCACGGGCCGTCGCCATCTTTCTGCGCACGGTCCAGACGACCTGGCCGGAATTCGCGCCCTATATCGATTCGCAAGGTACGTGAGTGCGCCAAGCGGCTCGCTTTCCCCTGTGAATGTCGTCCGTCGCGAAGAATCCAGGCGAGGTCGTGCCCGGTGAGCCTTGCCCAGCTGGAAACGGCCGCAACGGGTACTCGGACTCCGTGACGGCTCACCATCCCGTCCCCGCGCCCCTGCCACGGCTGACCTGGGCCGGGGGCGACTCGGTCGGCCTGCGCGGGCAGCAGAAGGGGATGCTGCCCCGCCCCACGAGCAGCGGACTGGAGAAGGACCATGGAACACAAAGCACTGAGCATCTACCTCAATGATCACCTGTCCGGTGCCACCTTCGGGCAGGACCTGGCGTGGCGCATGGCACGGGAGCACAAGTCCTGTGCCACCGGAGGAGACTTCAGGCGCTTGGCCGAGGACGTCTCCCAGGACCGGCTGAGCCTGCTGGCGCTGATGCAGTCGCT
This sequence comes from Streptomyces sp. NPDC006012, assembly GCF_042871185.1. Lineage (NCBI taxonomy): Bacteria > Bacillati > Actinomycetota > Actinomycetes > Kitasatosporales > Streptomycetaceae > Streptomyces > Streptomyces sp. NPDC006012. The sequence goes on along the minus strand of NZ_JBIAIE010000012.1, from coordinate 177,995 downwards.
GCACGTGCCGCCGAGAAGGCACAAGGTGTACGGCGGGTGGGCCGCCGAGAAGATCACCCGACTGAAGCCGAACGGCCGATTCTGGCGGCGCTCCGGACTGAGCACCTTGATCGAGCTGGAGTCCCTGCGTCTGGGCATACAGGGAAAGCAACAGTTGTGGCAGGCGCTGCTCCCGGTGGCGGGAGAACTGAACCAAGCGGACGAGGCGCGGCTGCACCGGCTCCTTGACCGGGCGACGTCACAGATGAAGACGGTGGACGCGTTGCACGACACCGCGGCGCAGGAGGCGTTGGCAAGTCGCGGTGGCTGATGGGAACCGGACCGGGCACGGCGCCGCCCGCCGGCTACCGCAAGACGGTGCGCGGATCGTTGCGGGCGGGCCTGCCGAGGCGGTTCAGGTACGCCAAGCCGGCCCTTGCTCAGTTTGACGCCTTTGCGGCCGTCGGCCTGGGCCGTGCGGAACAGGTCCGCCGGTTCGCGGTTCTTCTCGTGCTCGGCGTCACCGAACCTCGCGGTGAGCCGGTCCGCCCAGGACGTGCTGGACCGTTGGGCGCAGCAAGCCTCGCGCGAAGATCTGGTTGACGCAGCCCGGCGACGTGCTGGTCACTCCCGTACCGCTGAGCAGTTCCTTCCAGCACTACGCCGAGGAAGTCATGGCGATCCCGCACGGTTCCGTCGCTGTTGTCACCGCGGCTGCGGTCCCCGGCGCCCCGTTCGCGGAAGCGGTACGACACGCGGGTCATGCAGTTCGAGACCCCGCGCCGGGCGACAGACCCGGGAAGCACACCCTGAGGCGCCGGACGCCGTACCGATCCTCGGAGTGCGCCCCTGCATGTGGCCCGCAGCGTCGAGGGCCAGAGGCCGGAACTGCGACGTCTGAGAGACGAAACGGGGTACTCGTCGCCCGAAAGCGAGGTGAGCGCCAATGCCCAGGGCACAGATCAAGGACGAGGGGACCTACCAGGCGCTGCGCCGCCGAGGTGAGAGCAAGGAGAAGGCCGCGCGGATCGCCAATGCCGACGGCGGATCGCGCAGCCGGACCGGCCGCAAGGGCGGCAAAGCCGGCAAGTACGAGGACCGGACCAAGAACGACCTCTACCGGGAAGCGAAGAAGGTCGGTATCGAAGGACGCTCCCAGATGAGCAAGAACCAACTGATCGACGCCCTCCGCCATCACTGAGGTGACTTTCCCGGGCCGGGCCGGACGTCCGCCGGCGATGCAGATCCCGTTCACCGCGGCCCGGGCGACGGACGTGGGATGCGGCGACGGGCAAAACAGGGAAGAGGGGACCCATGGTCAGCCAAGCGCCGGCAGCCGTGCGGACGGAACGTCTGCTCACCCCGCCGGGCGTCTATACGCCCCAGTACGACACCGAACTGCTCGGCCGTGCCATGAGCCGCGAACGTGTCGGCCCTGAAACCGACATACTGGACCTCGGCAGCGGCGGTGGCGTGCTTGCCCTCAGGGCGGCACGGCTGGGCGCTCGCGTCACCGCGATCGACATAGCCTGGCCCGCCGTACTCACCACTCGCCTGAACGCACACCTGGCACGACGACGTCTGACCGTACGCCATGGCGACCTCACCGACGCCGTCTCCGGCCGGTCGTACGACCTCGTGGTGAGCAATCCGCCCTATGTGCCCTCGCCGCCCCGAAGCCTGCCGCACCGGGGCTGGTCACGCGCCTGGGAGGCAGGGCACGACGGCCGCGCGATCGTGGACAGGATCTGTGACGAGGCACCGGCCGTACTGCGGCCGAAAGGCGTGCTGCTGTTCGTCCACTCCGCACTGTGCGGTGTCGAGGCCACCCTCAAACGCCTGGCGGACGCCGGACTGTGCGCCTCGGTGACCGAACAGGCCCTCATTCCCTTCGGCCCCGTGTTGCGCTCCAGGCGTACCTGGCTGCGCCGGCAGGGCCTACTGGGCGAACCGGACGACGGGCTGGAGAGGCTGGTGGTGGTCCGTGCGGAACGCATCTGATCGACCCCGGCGTGTCATCGCCGACCCCGGTGGGCCGGTGCTCGTGGAGGGACCGGTCGAAGTGGTCACCGCCGACGGCAGGGTCTTCACCTCGAACCGCTTCGTGGTGGCCGTCTGCGCATGCGGCAGAAGCCGCCGATACCCATGGTGCGACACCAGTCACCGGCTCCGTGCGACCCTCCGGGGGGAGGGTACGAAGTGACCCGGGCGCAGCAGGAGTCACGCTTGCACAGCCCCGCGCTCCCTTCGCCGCGCGGGGAGCTGTCCGACGGAGTCATCAACGCGCTGAGCACCGGCACCGCGGCCCCGTCCTTGACCCGGTTCGCCGATCCCTACGGAGACGATCTCCAACTGGCTCTCTACGTCCTCTACGAACTTCACTACCAGGGTTTCGACGGTGTGGCCGACGACCGCGAGTGGGACCCCGAGCTGCTGGCTCTGCGACGCTCGCTGGAACAACCGTTCCTCACGGCCCTGCGCGCCGACACTCCGGCGTCGGCCGGTGCCGAGGCGGCCTTCGCCTGCCTCCTGGTCGACTCCTTGGGATGCCCGGACACGAGCGTCAGCCGCTATCTCCAACAGGAGGGCGAGCCATGGCAGTTGAGGGGGTACGCGGCGGTCCGCTCCCTGTACCACCTGAAGGAGGCCGACCCGCATGCCTGGGTCATCCCCCGGCTGCACGGACAGGCGAAGGCGGCCATGGCGGCGATCGAGTTCGACGAGTTCGGCGCCGGGCGGGCTGACGAGGTCCATGCCCGGCTCTACGCCGATCTCATGGCGGACCTCGCCCTGGAAACGGCGTACGGCCACTACCTCGACGCCACCCCCGCCGAGGGACTGGCGACGGTGAACCTGATGTCGCTGTTCGGCCTGCACCGGGCCCTGCGCGGTGCGCTGGTCGGGCATTTCGCAGCCGTCGAGGTGACCTCTCCACCGGGTTCGCGACGGCTGGCCGAGGCCCTGCGCCGCACCGGCGCGGGCCCGGCGGCCCAGCGCTTCTACGACGAGCATGTGGAGGCGGACGCCGTCCACGAGCAGGTCGTACGCCGTGATGTGGTCGGCGGGCTGCTCGCCGCCGAACCCGCACTGGAGCCGGACGTGGTTTTCGGCATCCGGGCCACCGGCTTCCTGGAGGACCGGCTCGGCGCGCGTCTGCTGGGCGCTTGGCGGCAGCGGCGCAGCGCCCTGCGCGCGCAGCCGAGGCGACATTGACTCCGGCCGGCCGGTCAGCTGCGTGTCCTGTGCCTCCCTCTCTTCGACCCATTGATCAGATCCACCCGGACGACCGACAACACCCGCATCACCTCCGCCGCGCATCCTGGAGGACACGATTGCGGTCCGCTTCGTCCCGGACGAGCAACGACAGCAGTGCGGCGACGGTCAGCCCCGCTTCGGCCGGGTGCCGAAGAACCTTGCTGGAATCGACCCGGTAGATATTGCCGCGCCCTTTCCGGCTGTGCGAGAGATAACCGTCCTCCTCCAGATCGGAGATGATTTTCTGTACGGCACGTTCCGTAAGTCGACAATGCAGGGCGATGTCGCGGATGCGCACGTTGCGTTTGTCGGCGATGACGGCCAGCACTCGGGCGTGGTTGGTCAGAAACGTCCAACCGAAGTGCGACTCAGGCGCTGCATCCATAACGAAACCTTATGTTCGTGAATTCATGTTTCCAAAAGGGTGAATTTTGTTTCGTGTAACTCTTGACGTGCGGTCCGGGGTCAGGGTGAGCTTGAAGTGACGACTGACGGGTTCCACGCAGAGGGGTAGTCATGCCGGAACCTGAGCACGAGAAGCAGTCGACGGTCGGGCCGATATGACCAGCGCGCACGCGTATCGCACGCCGCCGCCCGACCTGGTCATCGAGCCCAGCGCGGAGGGCGACCACACGCTCGTCAGCGTGCGCGGCGACCTCACCCTTGACTCCTGCCAATCCCTCCAGAAAGCCCTGACCGGCGCCCTGAACAGCTCGGCCACTCGCGTCGAACTCGACCTCTCCAAGGTGGACCACTGCGACTGCTCCATGCTGAATATCCTGCTCAATGCACGCCGCGAGGCGCAGCCACGGAACAAGTCGATCACCATCGTCGCCGATGGCCCCGCCGTCGAACGGATTCTGGCGCTCACTGACACGCGCGCGCTCTTCTGCCACCGGCAGGCTGCCGAAGTAGAAGTCTCGATTACGTCGGCGGGCCGCCGGCGGCCCGAGACTGTCGACGAAGACCTGCGCGTCGAGCTGATCCAGATGCAGCGCGCCCTGCAGACCCGGCCCGCCATCGACCTGGCCCGCGGCATCCTCATGGCATCTTTCGGCCTGAGCGCCGACGAAGCCTGGCAAGTGCTGGTCGACGCGTCCCAGAACACGAACACGAAAGTGCACCGCGTGGCCGGAGAGGTGGTGACCACAGTAGGCGGTGCCCCCCTGGCTGGACCCCTGCAACGACAACTGACGACAGCGGTCGCGAGGGTGTGCGCCGAGTCGCGTGTCACGCCGCGGGGACGTCGGTCTCCTGTCCGGCGACCGAAGTTTCGGTGACTGCCCCTGCTCGCCGCACATCTGACCGGCCACCACGCTGAGGCAGCCGCTCCGGCCGGAGCACGGCGTCGGCGCGGGTCGAACAAACCGCGCGTTCATGCGACCGGCCATTCGGATGCCCGTCTCCGCATGGTTTCGACCCGTGCCAAAGAGGTCCTTCCTGAACTGGAAGTATGTGCCCGCGCCGTCCAGTCGCGTCTGTCCGATGACGGCACTTGGTGTGCGGCATGGACCGCCCGCGACATCCTGATCCACCAGACGGGCAACGCCGAGAACTGGCCCGGGTGCTCGCCGCCCACATGACAGGCGAGCCGGTAGCAACTCGGGGGTTCGATGGTGAGATCCCCTGTCGGAAATTGACTGAGCCGGGGCAGCTCTGGTCTGCCTTCCTTCACCGGTGCGGACGGCTTGTCGAGGTGACCGAGACGATTGCACGGAACCTGTCACCGGATGTTGAGGTGATGTGGACGGGACGGTCCATGAAAGTGCCGTTTTTCCCTGAACGCATGCGCGAAGAGCTGGTTCTTCACCGAGAGGACCTGACAGTGGGGCGGCCCGGAACACGGCAAAGAGCGGAAGAAGTTCAGCCTCGTACTGACGACGAAGTACGGGAACGCGATCGCTGCCAACACGTGAAACACCGAGATCTGGAAGCCCGCGTTGGCCAGGGCAGGCGTCATCCTGCCGCAGGCCAAGGGGGCGAAGCCGTGGCAGTGGCAAGCCGCGCCGAAGGACGGGTTCCACGTGTTGAGGCGCACATATGCGTCCTCGTCCTTGAGGCAGGAGAGTCGGTCGTAACCCTCGCAAAGTGGCTGGGGCACTCGTCGCCGACCATCACCCTCGACCACTACGCTCGCTTCATGCCGGAGGCAGGGAAGAAGGGGCGCAGGGCGATCGACAGCCTTCCGGAAGGGCGGGAGAAGGAGATCCCTGGCGCAAACTCCCCAGGTTCTCCCCAGGTCCCGTCCTGAACGACCATCATGCAGGCCGATGCACGGAAACAGCGAGGTGAGAGGTCCTGTGTTCACGACCCGACCCACTCTCCAGGGCACCTTCGGCATGGTGTCCTCCACGCACTGGCTGGCCTCGCAGTCCGCCATGGCCGTGCTGGAGGACGGCGGCAACGCCTATGACGCCGCCGTCGCGGGCGCGTTCGTGCTGCACGTCGTCGAGCCGCATCTCAACGGCCCGGCCGGCGAGGTGCCGGTCCTCCTGGCCCCGGCGGGCGGTGAGGTGCGGGTGCTGTGCGGGCAGGGGGTGGCGCCCGCGGGCGCGACGGTCGCGCACTACCGGGGACTCGGCCTGGACCTGGTGCCCGGAACCGGACCGCTCGCGGCCGCCGTGCCCGGCGCCTTCGACGCCTGGCTGCTCCTCCTGCGCGACCACGGCACCAGGTCCCTCGACGACGTCCTGAAGTACGCCATCGGGTACGCGGAGCACGGTCACCCGCCCGTGGAGAACCTCACCGGGACCGTCGAGAGCGTGCGCCGGCTGTTCGAGACCGAGTGGACCTCGTCGGCCGAGGTGTACCTGCCCGGCGGCGAGGCGCCCCGGCCCGGCCGGCCGTTCCGCAACCCGGCTCTCGCCGCCACCTGGCGGCGGCTGCTCGCGGAGACCGCGGGCGCGGGGGACCGGGAGGCGCGGATCGAGGCCGCCCGCGAGGTGTGGCGGTGCGGGTTCATCGCCGAGGCACTGGTACGGCAGGCCCGGCGGCCCACCCTGGACACCAGCGGCGAACGGCACAGCGGCACGCTCACCGCCGCCGACCTCGCCGGCTGGTCCGCGAGCTACGAGGCCCCCGTGACGTACGACTGGCACGGCTGGACCGTGTGCAAGGCGGGCCCCTGGAGCCAGGGCCCCGCCCTGCTGCAACAACTGGCCCTGCTGCCGCCCGAGCTGCCCCCGTACGGCTCCGCCGACTACCACCACCTGCTGATCGAGGGCTGCAAGCTCGCCATGGCCGACCGCGAGGCCTGGTACGGCGACGCCGCCGACGTACCGGTCACCGAGCTGCTGTCCGACGCGTACAACGCCGGGCGGCGGACGCTGGTCGGCGACCGCGCCTCGTACGAACTGCGGCCCGGCAGCCCCGGCGGGCGCCCGCCCCGGCTGTGCGACCACGCGCGCGTGGCGGTCGGTGCGGAGCCCGGGATCGATCCGTTGGGCGTCGGCGAGCCGACCGTCGCCCGGCTCCCCGGCGGGTTGGAGACGAGTGCCGACGGCGCCACCCGTGGCGACACCTGCCATCTCGACGTCGTCGACCGCTGGGGCAACATGGTCGCGGCCACGCCGAGCGGCGGCTGGCTCCAGTCCAACCCGGTCGTGCCCGAACTCGGCTTCCCGCTCGGCACCCGGCTCCAGATGACCTGGCTGGAGGAGGGCCTGCCGGGCACCCTCACCCCCGGCCGTCGCCCGCGCACCACCCTCACTCCGTCCGTCGCGCTGCGCGACGGAAACCCGGTGCTGGCCTTCGGCACGCCCGGCGGTGACCAGCAGGACCAATGGCAGCTGCACTTCTTCCTCGCCCTCGCACTGCGCGCCCCGGTGCGCGGCGGCCTCGACCTACAGGGCGCGATCGACGCCCCGAACTGGCACAACGACAGCTTCCCCAGTTCCTTCTACCCGCGCGGCCGGAACCCGGGCAGCGTCACCGTGGAGTCCCGCATGGACCCGGCGGTGGTCGCGGAACTCCGGCGGCGGGGCCATGACGTCACCGTCGGCCCCGACTGGTCCGAGGGCCGGCTGTGCGCGGTGGCCCGGGACCCCGCGACCGGCATCCTGTCGGCGGCGGCCAACCCGCGCGGGATGCAGGGCTACGCGGTGGGTCGCTGACCGAGGGCACCGGCTGTTCGTCTCGATTCCACCTGGGATACACCGGACCGGTGTGGATTGTCAGCGCCGCATGCTCTCATGGAGACATGATCGAAGACACCAGGACCTGGGGGTGCCCCCTGGACGAAGGCCACGGACAGCGCGCAGAGGCCGGTGAGGACAGCCTCGCCGGAGCCCTTCTGACGGAATTCCTCCCCAGCCGCTCGGCCGAGGTGGAGGAGGCGATCCGCAAGGCCGCGGCGACCGAGATCCTGCCCCGTTTCCGCCGGCTCGCCGACCACGAGGTCGCGCACAAGAGCGGGCCGCACGACCTGGTCACGGACGCCGACCGCCTCGCGGAGCGGTACCTCACCCAGGTCCTCGCCGCCCTGCTGCCCGGCTCCGTCGTCGTGGGCGAGGAGGCGGTCCACGCCGACCCCGCGACCTACGAGGCGATACGCGGCGACGCGCCCGTGTGGATCGTCGACCCGGTCGACGGCACCCGCCAGTTCGTGCACGGCGACCCCGGCTTCTGCACGCTCGTCACGCTCGCCCACCGGGGCGTCCTGCTCGCCTCGTGGACCTACGCACCGGCCCTCGGCCGGCTCGCCACCGCCGTACGCGGCGGGGGCGCCTTCCTCGACGGTGAACGGCTCGTCGCGGGCGCACCCGCGCCCGGCCGGGACCTGCGCGTCGCCACCTCGCACCCGGACTACACGACCGACGAGGAGAAGCGCGCGCTGCTCGGGCTCCGGGCGGACGGCGTCGCCCCGCGCGCCTGCGGCTCCGCGGGGCTGGAGTATCTGGCCGTGGCCCAGGGTGAGTCGGAAGCCACCGCGTTCACCTGGGAAGCCGCTTGGGATCATGCGGCGGGCCTGCTGCTGGTCGAGGAGGCGGGCGGCACCCACTGCACGCTCACCGGCGAACCGTTCCGCATCACCGGCGGCAACGCCCTGCCGTTCACCGCGGCCCGGGACGCCGCCACGGCCCGCCGGGTACGGGAACTGCTGCGCGGCAGCGGCGACTGACCCGGCCGCGGCGCCGGGCACGGACACCGCCGGGATGCCGGGGCGGGGTGCGGGCGCTGCCGGGCCGCCGGGCCGGACACGGACGTCAAGCGGGGCTCGCACGTCGGGCAGGGGCCGGACGCCGGGCTGGGCTCGGGCGCCGGGCCGGGTTCAGGGCGTGGACACCGGGGCGGTCCTGACCGTCCCCGCGGGGCCCGGCGGCCGGTACTCACCCCACGCCGTCGGGATTGTCAGTGCCCCGGCATATGCTGACTCCGAGTGGCCATCGGCTGACGAAGGGGTCCGAAGGTGCCGTCGATGCTCGATGCGGTCGTAGTGGGAGCGGGGCCGAACGGATTGACGGCCGCCGTGGAACTGGCCCGCCGCGGCTTCTCCGTGGCCGTGTTCGAGGCCCGCGACACGGTGGGCGGCGGGGCCCGCACCGAAGAACTCACGCTGCCCGGCTTCCGCCACGACCCCTGCTCGGCGGCGCATCCCCTGGGGATCAACTCACCGGCCTTCCGTGCCCTCCCGCTGGAGCGGTACGGCCTGGAGTGGTTGCATCCCGACCTGCCCATGGCGCACCCGTTCCCGGACGGCACGGCCGCCGTGCTGGCCCGGTCGGTCGCCGAGACGGCCCTCTCGTTCGGGCCGCGCGACGCGGGGGCGTACCGCAGACTGGTCGCGCCGTTCCTGCCCAAGTGGGACACCCTGGCCCGAGACTTCATGTCCCTGCCCCTCACCGCGCTCCCACGCGACCCGGTCACCCTCGCCCGCTTCGGGCTGGTCGGCCTGCCGCCCTCCACCTGGCTGATGAGACGGTTCCGCGACGAACGGGCCCGGACCCTGTTCGCCGGGCTCGTCGCCCATGTCATGGCCCCGCTGGGCGGCTTCGCGACCGGCGCCGTCGGCCTGGTCTTTGCGCTCGCCGCACACGCCAGGGGCTGGCCCGTGGCCCGCGGCGGATCCCAGTCGATCTCCGACGCCCTCGCCGGCTACCTCAAGGACCTCGGCGGCAGCGTGCACACCGACTACGAGGTCAAGCGCCTGGACGACCTGCCGCCCGCCCGCTCGTACGTCTTCGACACCTCGCCGACCGCCCTGGCCCGTATCGCCGGATTCGGCAGCCACTACGAGGGCTACCGGTACGGACCCAGCGTCTTCAAGATCGACTACGCCCTGGACGGCCCGGTGCCGTGGACCGCGCCCGAAGCCCGCTCGGCCGGGACCGTGCAGATCGGTGCGAGCAGCGCGGAGATCGGCACCGCCCTGCGTGCCGTGTACCGCGAGGGCCGGGCGCCCGACAAGCCGTTCCTGATCACCGTGCAGCCCAGCGTCGCCGACCCGACCCGCGCACCGGCCGGCCGCCAGGTCTTCTGGGCGTACGGACATGTGCCCAGCGGCTGGACCGGTGATCTCACCGACGCCGTGGAGCGCCAGTTGGAGCGGTTCGCTCCCGGCTTCCGTGACCGGGTCCTGGCCCGTGCCACCGCGGGCCCGCCCGAACTGGCCGTCCGCAACGCCAACTACGTCGGCGGTGACATCGCCTGCGGCGCGGTCTCCGGCCTCCAGATACTGCTGCGTCCGAAACTGTCGCTGTTCCCGTACCACACGCCGCACCCGGCGGTCTTCATCTGCTCGTCGGCCACCCCGCCGGGCCCGGGTGTGCACGGCATGTCGGGACACAACGCGGCGAAGGCCGTCTGGAGGAGGCTGAGACAGGCATGACCGCCATCACGCTCGTCCAGGGGGACATCACCCTGCAGACCGCCGACGCGATCGTCAACGCGGCCAACTCCTCGCTGCTGGGCGGCTCAGGCGTCGACGGCGCGATCCACCGGCGCGGCGGCCCCGCCATCCTTGAGGAGTGCCGCAGGCTCCGTGCCTCGCAGTACGGCAAGGGCCTGCCCACCGGCCAGGCGGTCGCCACGACGGCCGGCGACCTGGACGCCCGCTGGGTCATCCACACGGTGGGCCCGGTGTACCAGGTCTCGGGCGGCGACCCGACGCTGCTCGCCTCCTGCTACCGGGAGTCGCTGCGGGTGGCCGACGCCCTCGGCGCGCGCACGGTCGCCTTCCCGGCCATCTCCACCGGTGTCTACCGATGGCCGATGGAGGACGCCGCGCGCATCGCGGTGCAGACGGTGCGGGCCGCGGAGACGGAGGTCGAGGAGGTCAGGTTCGTCCTCTTCGACGAGCGGGCCTACACGGCGTTCGCCGCGCAACTCCCCTGACGGAAGCGGAGCTTACGGGGGCGGCCCCGCCGGCCACCGGCTCCCGCGCGGACCGAAGCTCCGGCCGCCGGCCGTCCGGCGGTGCGCCGCACGGGCCGGGCAAGCCCAGGACCCGGTCACCTGGTGGACTCTGATGTGCGCATACGTTCTTCCGACGGGTGAGCCGGAACCTCGGGTGCCGCCTGGCCGGCGCCCGGAGCCGGCCCCGTGCGCCGCAGCCGGCGGAAGCCGTCGCCGAGAGCCGCGGGCGCAGGCCGACAGCCTGCGGGGCATGCGCCGCCAGACCGTCGCCCGCCGGCTCACCGGCTGGCAGGGGGACGGTCCCTCCAACGCCACCGTCAAACGGGGCGTCGTCAGCCCGTGCAGCGCCTTCACCCCGAATGCGCACGGCGGCGAGCACTTCGTCCTCAGCCTCGGCTACGCGGCCTGCGGCCTGTACGACAGCGAGCGCGACCGGGTCGCCGAAGTCCGGCTCCGTCCGGGTGAGTTGATCAGGATTCCGGAGATGGTGCCGCACTCCTTCGTCAACCGGGACAGCGCCCCGCTGGCCATCCTGGCCGCCAACACCGGCTACGGCATTGACCACGAGGACTAATCAACCACGAGGACTATGCGATCACCGCCCGGAGGCGGAGCGCAGGGCGGCCGGACGGGCGTACCGCACGCCCGCGCCGGACGGCGGGCACGCGGCCACCCTCGCCCGCACCGACCACCTCGAACTCGCCGCCGCCCTGCGCGACATCGAGCGGGTCCAGCGGTTGCGGGGGCCGGGCGTCACCATCGTACGGGAGCGGCTGGCCGCCCGGCTGCGCTGGCTCGCGCAGGGACTGGAGGGCCGCCGGTGATCTGCCCGCACTGCGAAAAGTCCCTGCTGCGCCGGGAGCGGACCGGCAACGTTTCCAGCAAGTGCGGATGCGGATATGCCTTGGACCCCAAGTCCAACCCACTGAAACTCAGCGACCTCCAGGTCCGCCGGATCGCCCACGTCCTCACCCGGGACGGCCAAGTGCCGTGTGCCTGTGGTCGGTTGTGGGACGCGCTGTCCCGCAAGTCGCTGCCGGACAGCGGTGTCCAGCCGGGCTGCGCCGCGGCGCTGACCCTCGTCCGGGTCGTCCTCCAACTCATCGGCCTCGGTGCGGACGCCGTGGTCTTCACCGTCGTCAGCGGCCTCATGCTGCTCACGGCGGCCGACTTCGTCCTCGCACGGCTGGCGGGCATGGGCCGGGGCCGCCCGCCGGTCGCCCGGGACGCCTTCCGCACCGGTCTGCTGGCGGACTGGCGGAGCGTCTACGGCGGGCTGCCGCCCGGGGTGGTCGACGACAGCAGTTGTCCGCGGGCGGCCGTCCGCCCGGTCCGGGACCGGGCCGGCTCGGTCCCGGACGGGACGCCGGGCACCGCGGGGCCGGCCGGCGGGCCCGTGCTGGTCTGCCCCGACCGCTCCATCGCCGTCTTCCTGGACGCGGCCTGACCGTCCGTCACGGACTGACCCTCGTCGCCGACCCGGCCGCACTGCCCACCCTGGCCTCGGGTCCGTCCGGTCCGTCCGGTCCGTCGGACAGGGGACCCGTGCCGGTGCTCCACGACGCCGACGTTCTGGGGCTTCCCGCTGGTCGGAATGGAGCCCGCCAAGCTGCTCGCTGTCGTCTCCCGGGCCGTCGAGCGGGCCGGTGCGGCCGCCGCCCCGCACCACCGGCGCGCTGATTCCGTCTCCGCGGCGCGGCGCAGAAATGGGTGCTGAAGGAGGCCGTACGCGATCTGCTGCCCGCCACGGTCGTGGACCGGCCCAAGAGCGGGACGCGGGTGCCGGTGCAGCAGTGGCTGACCGGGCCGCTGCGTGAACTGGGCGGTGACCTGCTGCTCGGCCGGGCCGCGCGGCAACGCGGGCTGTTCCGGCCGGACACCGTGCGGACCTGGATGCGCGGCCAGGGCTCGCTGCTGCCCCGGCAGGGCGGCAAGCTGTGGCTGGTGCTCACGCTGGACCTGTGGCTGCGGGCGTACGGCCTGTGAACCGGATTCCGGCAGACGTCGCCGCGACATGCGCATGCCGTGCGGGACGGGACTGGCTGGTCGGCGGGAGCTGACGGCGGGGTGCATACCCGCACCTCGCCCCGTCCGGTCGGCGTGCTGCGCGGTTCAGGCCGAGTGCGCGGTCACCCCCTGAGGTTCCGCACCTCGTGAGGTGAGGACATGGCCGCGGTCGGCCACGAGCCACCAGAGGGCGAGCAGCAGCGCCCCGGCTGCCACGAGGAGTGCCACCAGGAGGGCCCCCGCCACGCCATGGGTCTGCGCGAGACCACCCGACACGGCCTGCCCGCCGGCCGTCCCGAGCGGACCGCCGGCGCACAGGACGGTCATGGCCACCGTGGCACGCTCCGCAGGGGCGAGCCGCTCGGTCAACGCGTACAGGCTGATCATGTAGGGCGCGACGGTGAAACCGGCCGGTGCGACGGCGGCCGGCAGGGACACGAGCCGGGCCCCGGCGAACAGGACCAGCATGCCGGCGCAGAGGAGCGCGGCCCCCGAGACGTAGCGGGCGCGCAGGGAGAACCGCTGGGGGAGCCAGGTGCAGACGGCACCGGCCAGCGCGCTGCCGATCCCGAACTCGGCGTACACGAGCCCCGAGGCGCCGGGACTGCCGATCGTGTCGGCGTACACGGTGACGGCCGTCTGGACCGAGCCGAACACCGCGCCCACCGCCACCATCGCCAGGAACATGACGGCCAGCGGGCCGACCGGCAGCCGTGTCCTTCCCGCTCCCCGCGAACACGGGTGTGCCGGGCCGCGGTGGGTGTGGCGGAGAGCGAAGGGGAGGGTGGCTGCCGCGATGAGGGACATGGTCACCACGGCAAGCGCAGTCGGCGGACTCCCGTCGTGGTGAGTCGGGGCGGACGTCGGGCCGTCACGCCGCCCAGCCCGCTCCGGGCGGGCGGCGGCGATGCCCGTCAGGCGCTGCCCGTCAGGCGCTGCCCGCCGCACGGTGGCCCGTCACGGCGGACGCCGTCGGCCGTCCGAGGCGGGCCGGGCTGCCGGCCGCCACCGACCAGCCAGTCGCCGGCGCCCTCCTCGCCGTCGTTGTCGCCCTCGACCGCGGGCGGCCGGTGCGGTTCGTGGGCGAGCAGGGCGCGGGCGCCCCCGTTCGGTGGTGCCGCGGGCCGGCGGTCGCCGCGTGGGCCGGACCCGCGGACCCGTCCCCGCATCCCCGGCCGTCCGGCTGCTGTGCGACCCTGTGGCCAGGCGTTCGTCCTGGCTGCCGGCGTGGTCACCGGGGCGGCCCCGGTCGTCGCCGTGCTGCGTATCGGCCTCGCGCACCACAAGGTGGTGGTGCGGGAAGCCGTGCCGACGTGGCCGACCGCCCCGCCGACGGGCTCCGGCCGGCCGACGGGCCGGGCCGACGCGGCACCCCGCCGCCCGGGCGCCGCAGCGCCGCCCACGCACCTGACAAGGAGTCGACATGACCACACCGCGGGACCTCTTGATCGTCGCCCTGGACACCCCCGCCGACCGCCCGGTCGGGCAGGGCGACCTCTCGCTGGCCCTCGCGGGAGCGGAACTGATCGACCTCGTGCGCGCCGAGGCCGTCGCCCTGGACGGCGACCTGATCGTGCCGGGGCCGCCGCTGGGCATGGGCGACCGGCTGCTGGACGACGCCGTGGCGGCGCTCGTGCGCGCGCAGCCGTACGAGTCCGTGGAGGACTGGCTGTGGCGCCGGGGCCAGGCCCTGGCCGCCGCGTACGTGGACGCCCTGGAGGCGGCGGGCGAAGACGGCAGGCGACGCGGGCACCGGATCGGCCTGCGCACCGAGCGGACCCGGCTGGGCGATCCGGCGGAGCGCGGTCGTGCGGCCGAGCGCTGGACCTCCGGCGAGCCGGTCCTGGCCGAGTTGGGGGCCGCCCTGGGCTTGCGGGACGAACCGGCCGAGGGCACGGCGGGACTCGCCGAGCCGGTCGTCACCGTCCTGGCCGCCGTGAACGGCGCGGTGGTGGAACTGGAGGCGGTCCGGCAGCGGCGCAGCATCGAGGACGCGGCCTTCGACAACATCTGGCGCGCGCCCTGACCGGTGCCGGGAACGGCGGGCGTGAGGACGGGCCCGGCGGGCGACGGATGCCGTAGAAGGCACCCGGGGTGATCCGGGGCGGACCAGGACAGGGCACGTTGATGTCGGATTCTCGCCAGCTCCGACCCGTTCGGTGGCCGATGCTGGAGGCATGCAGAAAGGCATGCACTTCGACCGGGAGCGCTGCGTGCGGGCCGTGCAGTCCAAGGACGCGCGGTTCGACGGCTGGTTCTTCACGGCCGTCCTGACCACCCGCATCTACTGCCGGCCCAGCTGTCCCGTCGTCCCGCCCAAAGCGGAGAACATGACGTTCCACCCCAGCGCCGCCGCCTGCCAGCAGGCCGGTTTCCGGGCCTGCAAACGCTGCCGGCCCGACACCAGCCCCGGTTCCCCGGAGTGGAACCAGCGCGCCGACCTGGTGGCCCGCGCCATGCGGCTGATCTCCGACGGCGTGGTGGACCGCGAGGGCGTGCCCGGGCTCGCCGCCCGCCTCGGGTACAGCACCCGGCAGGTCGAACGCCAACTCCTCACCGAGCTGGGTGCGGGCCCCCTCGCGCTCGCCCGTGCGCAGCGCGCCCAGACCGCCCGGATCCTCGTCGAGACGACCGCGCTGCCGATGGCGGAGATCGCCTTCGCGGCCGGTTTCTCCTCCATCCGCACCTTCAACGACACCGTCCGCGAGGTGTTCGCGCTCGCCCCGAGCGAGCTGCGCGCCCGCGCCCCGCGCAGGCAGACCGCGGGCACCCCTGGGGTGCTGTCCCTGCGCCTGCCGTTCCGCGCCCCGCTCAACCCCGACAACCTCTTCGGCCACCTCGCGGCGACCGCCGTACCGGGCGTGGAGGAGTGGCGGGACGGCGCCTACCGGCGCACGCTGCGGCTGCCGTACGGGCACGGCATCGTGGCACTCACCCCGAAGCCCGACCACATCGCCTGCCGCCTGGTCCTCAGCGACCTGCGGGACCTGACCGTCGCCGGCAGCCGCTGCCGCAGGCTGCTCGACCTGGACGCCGACCCGGTCGCCGTCGACGAGCAGTTGCGCACCGACCCGGTCCTGTTGCCGCTGGTCGACAAGGCACCCGGCAGGCGCGTGCCGCGCACCGTCGACGGCGCCGAGTTCGCGGTCCGCGCGGTCCTCGGCCAGCAGGTGTCCACGGCCGCCGCCCGCACCCACGCCGCCCGCCTGGTCACCGCGTACGGCGCGCCCATCGACGACCCCGAGGGCGGTCTCACCCATCTCTTCCCCGCGCCCGAGGCGCTGGCCGAGGTCGACCCGGAGACACTGGCGATGCCCCGCACCCGGCGGGCCACCTTCACCACGCTCGTCGGCCGGCTCGCCGACGGCACCCTCCACCTGGGTGTGGAGAGCGACTGGGCCGAGGCCCGGGCCCGGCTCCTCGCCCTGCCCGGCTTCGGGCCCTGGACGGCCGACGTCATCGCCATGCGCGCCCTCGGCGACCCCGACGCCTTCCTCGCCACGGACCTCGGGATCCGGCGTGCCGCCCAGGAACTGGGTCTGCCCGCCACCCCGTCCGCGCTCACCGCGCGCGCCGCGGCCTGGCGGCCCTGGCGGGCGTACGCGGTCCAGTACCTGTGGGCGACGGACAGCCACCCGATCAACTTCCTGCCGGTGTAAGGATCTACCGTGAAACAGCACACCGTGATCGACAGCCCCTACGGCCCCCTCACCCTCGTCGCCGACGACGGCGTCCTGTGCGGGCTCTACATGACCGGACAGCGTCACCGCCCCCTTGAAGAGACCTTCGGGGACCGCGACGACACGCTCCTCCGCGCGGCGAAGGAACAGCTCGCGGCCTATTTCAGGGGCGAGTTGAAGGAATTCACCGTGGAACTCAGGCTCCCCGGAACCCCGTTCCAGCGCAGCGTCTGGGAACAGCTCAGGACGATCCCGTACGGCGAGACCCGCAGCTATGGCGACCTCGCCGACGCCCTGGGCAATCCCCGTGCCTCCCGCGCGGTCGGCCTGGCCAACGGCCGCAATCCCGTGGGCATCGTCGTCCCCTGCCACCGCGTCGTCGGCGCCGACGGCAGCCTCACCGGGTACGGCGGCGGCCTGGAACGCAAGCGGCGCCTGCTGGACTTCGAGCGGGGCACGGCGCTGTTCTGAGCCGGCCCCGCACGGACGGGCCGACGGCCCGTCCGTCCGCCTTGCACGGTCACGCGGGTGACGAACTTGCACGCTCACGCCGTGACGAACGCTGCCGGGCGCCGGGGGTGGTGGGCCGGCCGGTGGCGGGCAGGCCGGATCCGAATCCTCGGAACGTTCGTCACCGTCCTCGTCAGGACGCCGAGTTCGCCAGCCGGGACAGCAGCGCGGGCAGTGAGGTGCCGATCGGCTCGCGGATCACCTCGTGTGCCCGGTCGTCGTACGGAGTCGGCTCGGCGTTGACGACGATCAGGCGGGCGCCGTGGTCGGCGGCGACTGCGGCCAGGCCCGCCGCCGGCTGGACCTGGAGGCTGCTGCCGACCGCGATGAACACCGTGCACGCCTTGGTGATCGCCATTGCTTCGGCGACGACCACCGGATCCAGCCGCTCCCCGAACATCACGGTCGCCGCCTTCAGGATCCCGCCGCACTCCAGACACGGCGGATCCGGCTCGCCCGCCTCGACCCGGGCGAGCGCGTCCGCCATCGGCCCGCGCGCGGCACACTTCGTACAGATGACACTGCGTGCCGTGCCGTGCAGTTCGAGCACCTTGCGGGCCGGCAGGCCGGCGAGCTGGTGCAGGCCGTCGACGTTCTGCGTGATCACCCGCACCGGCGTCCCGGAGCGCTCCAGCCCGGCCACGGCCCGGTGCGCGGCATTGGGCTGCGCCAGCAGGGTGCGGTTGCTGCGGTGCAGCTGCCAGGACCGCCGCCGGATCTCCGGGTCGTCCATGTAGTAGTCGTACGTCACGAGCTTCTCGGCCTCGGGATCCTGCCGCCACACACCGTTCGGCCCGCGGTAGTCGGGGATCCCGGAATCCGTGGAGATGCCGGCGCCGGTGAGGAGGGCGACGAGAGGCTTGTTCATGGGCCGAGCGTAGGGCGGGTGTTCCCGGCGGGGCGAACGGATATCGGGGCAGCGGGGCCCCGTCGTCCCCTGCGCGACGTGCCCGCGTGACCGCTGCCCGGCGCACAGCGCGCGCATGGCTCCCACCGGGTCTAGAAAGGAAGGAGGAGCCGGCGTGCCGGAGGGAGTGACCAGCGATGCAGATCGTGGTGGACCTCACCCGTTGCCAGGGCTACGCACAGTGCGCGTTCCTCGCCCCGGAGATGTTCGAAATGCACGGTGAGGAGGCGTTGCTGTACCACCCGGCTGTCCCGGAGGGGCAGCGCGAACGCGTCCGGCAGGCCGCGGCGGCCTGTCCCGTCCAGGCCATTCTGCTGGGCGAGGAGGTGAGCCCCGGTGCCCGGTGACCTCCGGCAGGGCCGGATCGTCGTCGTCGGCGCGTCGCTCGCCGGACTGCGGGCCGCCGAGACGCTGCGCGACGAGGGCTTCACCGGTTCCCTGACGATCGTCGGGGACGAGCCCCATCCGCCCTACGACCGTCCCCCGCTCTCCAAGCAGGTGCTGTTCGGCAAGGTACCCGCGTTCTCCACCGGGCTGCCGATGCGCCGTGATCCGCAGGCGGAGTGGCGGCTCGGCGTGCGCGCCACCGGACTCGACATGATCCGCAAACGGATCCTGCTGGCCGACGGGGAGGAACTGCCCTACGACCGGGTGCTGATCGCCACCGGGACGCGGGCACGGCCGTGGCCGAAACCCCAGGAGGCGGCCCTCGACGGTGTGATCACCCTGCGCACCAGCGACGATTCGGCGCTCCTCGCCGAGCGGCTGGAGGCCGGACCGCGCCGGGTGCTGGTGATCGGCGGCGGCTTCACCGGTTCGGAGATCGCCTCGGCCTGCCGGGAACGCCACCTGGCCGTCACGGTCGCCGAACGCGGGCCCGCGCCGCTGGTGGGTGCGCTCGGCGGGACACTGGCGAAACTCGCCGCCGCCATGCAGCGCAACCACGGCGTGGACCTGCGCTGCCGCGTCACGGTGGGCGCGCTGACCAGCGACGGCGACAGCCACTTCACCGGCGCCGAACTCTCCGACGGCAGCCGCGTCGACGCCGACGTGTGCGTCGTCGCGATGGGAGCGGTCCGCAACGTCGAGTGGCTGGCGGACTCCGGGCTTGCCGCCGGGCCGCGCGGCATCGCCTGCGACGCCGGATGCCGCGCCTTCAACATGTACGGCATCGTCACCGACGACGTCTTCGTGGCCGGCGACGTCTCCCGCTTCCCGCACCCACTGTTCGACTACCAGTTGCTGTCCCTGGAACACTGGCGCAACGCGGTCGAGCAGGCCGAGGTCGCGGCCCACAACATGGTCAGTCCGGAACCCCTGCGCCGCCCGCACCTCTCGGTCCCGGTGTTCTGGTCCAGCCAGTTCGGACTCAACATCAAGTCGGTGGGCGTGCCGACCTACTCCGACCAAGTGGTCATCGCCCAGGGGTCGTTGGAGGCGCGCAGGCTGGCGATGGTCTACGGCTTCCGGGGCCGGGTGACCGCGGCGGTCACCGTCGACATGGCCAAGTCGCTGGAGTACTACCAGAACCTGATCGAGACCGCCGCGCCCTTCCCGCCCGCGCCCGGTGCCTCGGACCGTCCCATGGCGGCCGAAGTCCCGGTGCCCTCCGACGTGCCGGACCCCGCCACCCTCTACCACGGCCCCACCGTCGCGCTCACCGGTCACCTGCCGGACCGCCGACTGGTCAGGATGCCGCCCACGCGGTGACCCACCGCCCCCGTCCACGAGGAGTCCGTCATGACCGCCGACACCCTGCTGGAGCGGATCACCGACTACGCCAGCCGCCCCGACCCCTGGCCGCTGTACGCGGAACTGCGGGAGGCCGGGCCCGTGGTGCGGCAGGCGGACGGCAGCCACCTGATCGGCACCTACCACGAGATCGTCGCTCTGCTCCACGACCCGCGGATCAGTGCGGATCCCCGCAACCGCATCATCCCCTCCACCGAACGGCCCTCCGGCGAGCTGCCGAAGCCGCCGTTCCTGCGGCTCGACGACCCCGAGCACCACAGGCTGCGCACCCGCACCATGCGGCCGTTCGGCCCGCCGCACACCCCCGCCCGGGTCGACTCCATGCGCGGTGAGATCAGCCGGATCACCGGCGAACTGCTCGTGTCGCTCCAGGGCCGCGAGCAGGTCGACGTGGTCGACGACTTCGCCTATCCGCTGCCCGTCACGGTCATCTGCCGGCTGCTCGGCGTGCCGCGCGAGGACGAGCCGATGTTCCGGGAGTGGACCGATGTGATCGTCGCCGCCGCCGACATCGGATCCGAGGACGAGGACACCGCCGAACGGGACAAGGCGGGTGTCCTGGCCCGGCAGGAGATGGGCCAGTACCTGCTGAACCTCGCCGACCGGCGCAAGGGCCGCCCGACGGACGACATGCTCTCCGCGTTCGTCAACGAACCGGACCCGGAGCAGCGGCTGACCCCCGACGAACTGGCCACGAACGCCGTGCTGCTGCTGATCGCCGGGCACGAGACCACGGTCAACCTGATCACCAACGGCGTGCTCACCCTGCTGCGCCAGCCCGCCCAGCTGAACCTGCTGCGCCGCGAACCCGGCCTGTTGCCGCGTGCGGTGGAGGAACTCCTGCGCTACGAGCCCCCGGTCCACATGCGCGAGCGATTCCCCCTCGCCGACGTGGACATAGCGGGCACCACCCTGCCCAAGGGGTCCCGGGTGCTGCTCGCGATGGCATCGGGCAACCGCGACCCCGCACGCTTCACCGACCCGGACCGGTTCGATCCGACCCGCCCGGACAATGAGCACATCGGCTTCGGCAGCGGAGTCCACGTCTGCTTCGGTGCGCCGCTCGCCCGCGTCGAGGCGCAGACCGCGCTCGGCGCGCTCATCCCGAACCTCGGTGCCGCTTCGCTGGTGCAGGACCCGCCCCCGTACCGGACCAACGTCATGCTCCGCGGCCCCCGGCACCTCCCGGTGCGCTTCGACGCGGGCTGACCCGCACGCCGCCGCGGCGCGGGCGCACCGGGTCAGCCCACCCGGTGGCCGTTCTCCAGCTCGGCCGTGCCCGCGCCGTCGGCGAGGACGTCGAGCGCGGCCAGGACGCGGTGGCCGAGGGCGCCGGGCAGGTGCTCGGTGAGGTTCTCACGGGGCACCAGCCGCCAGGACAGCAGTTCCTCCTCCTGGAGCCGGATCGAGCCGAGGTCGTCCGCGGACAGGACACCGCCGTCGTAGAGGTAGACCACCAGCGGCGGCCGTCCCTCGCCACGCACCCAGTCCACGGTGAGCAGCCGGCCCGGCTCTACGTCGAGGCCGATCTCCTCGGCCGTCTCCCGGCGGGCGCCCTGGCGGGGCGTCTCCCCGTCGTCGGACTCGATGGTGCCGCCCGGAAGCGCCCAGCCCGGACGGTAGTTGGGTTCGACGAGCAGCACCCGGCCCTCGGTGTCCCGGAACAGAGTGGCGGCCCCGGCGAGGATCCTGGGGAGGCTCGCGATGTACGTGGCGAAGTCTTGTGTGGTGGCCATCCCCGAAGCCTAGCCAGCCTTCTACCGCGCCGGACCGGCCAGCCGGAGCGTGCGGGCGGCCAGGTCGCTGATGCGCGCCCCGTCGAAGCCGGACACCGCGCTGCGCACCGTGTCCTGAAGCGGGTCCGTCCACCGCGCCGGGATGGCCGCCGCGCCGGTCAGCACACCGGCCACCGAACCGGCCGTCGCACCGTTGGAGTCGGTGTCCAGGCCGCCACGGACGGTGAGTGCGACGGTGCGGGTGAAGTCGCCGTCGCCGTACAGGAGACCCGCGGTGAGCACGGCCACGTTCGGGACGGTGTGGATCCAGCCGTGCCCCGCGGTCTCCTGCGCCGCCGTGGCCACGGTGTCCTCCCAGGCCAGCCCGGTCGCGTGGAGCGAGCGGACCCGGCGTACGGTACGGGCGAGCCGGCTGCCCGCCGGGACCACCGTCAGCGCGGTGTCGATCGCGTCCCGCACGCCGGGCGCGGTGAAGGCCGCCGAGACCAGCGCCGCCGCCCACATCGCGCCGTACACCCCGTTCCCGGTGTGCGACAGCACGGCGTCCCGGCGGGCGAGCGCGGCGGCGCGGTCCGGGGAGTACGGCTGGGTCCAGCCGTAGATGTCGGCGCGGATGAGCGCGCCGATCCACTCCTGGTACGGGTTGTCGCAGGTCGCCGTCAGCGGCGGTGTCAGGCCGTTGGCGAGATTGCGGTAGGCCGCCCGCTCCGCGGTGAACGTCTGCAGGTACGGCAGCCTGCGCAGCCACAGCTCGCCGACCTGCTCGGTACTGAAGCCGAAGCCGTGGGTCTCCAGCAGGAGCAGCCCGAGGAGCGTGTAGTCGACGTCGTCGTCGCGGCAGCTGCCGTGGACACGGCCGCGTACGCACTGCCGCCACTCGGGGCGCAGCTCGGCGCGGTCGCGTTCGTCGGCGGGCTCGGGCAGGTAGTCCGTGAGCGGCAGGGCCGACGCCCGCCGCAGATAGCGGTCGATGCGCTCGCGCGTCCACACGTCGCCCTGCTCGACCGGCTTGCCGAGCATGTTGCCGGCGATCCGGCCCAGCCAGCCGCCGAGGATCCGGTCGGCGAGATCCGGTTCGGTGCCCATGGGGGTCATGACATGGGTCTACCCGGTTTCGGCCACGGCCGGTCGCGGCTCGCCGGGGCATGACGGCCGGGTGGTCCTCCGGCTATGGTCGCAGCGGCGCGACTGGCCTGACGTGCGCGGGCCCGGAAGCAAGGGGATGGCGAGTGGCGGAGGCTGTTGTGGGCGGGATCCGGCGGGTGCTGGTGGCCGCGGACAAGTTCAAGGGTTCGTTGACGGCCGTGGAGGTCGCCGAGCGGGTGGCGGCCGGGCTGCGCCGGGTGGTGCCGGCGGTCGAGGTGGAAGCGCTGCCGGTGGCGGACGGGGGTGACGGGACGGTGGCCGCGGCGGTGGCGGCCGGGTTCGAGCGGCGCCAGGTGCGGGTGGCCGGCCCGCTGGGGCAGGAGGTGACGGCGGCGTTCGCGGTGCGGGGTGGCACGGCGGTGGTGGAGATGGCGGAGGCCAGCGGGCTGCAGCGGTTGCCTGCGGGGGTCTTCGCGCCGCTGACGGCGTCGACGTACGGGTCGGGGGAGCTGCTCTTGGCGGCGCTGGACGCGGGTGCCCGAAGGATCGTGTTCGGTGTGGGTGGCAGCGCGACCACGGACGGCGGGGCGGGGATGCTGTCCGCGCTGGGTGCGCGGTTCCTGGATGCGGGGGGTGAACCGGTGGCACCGGGCGGCGGGGGGCTGGCGGGCCTGGTGCGGGCGGATCTGTCGGGTCTGGACGGGCGGCTGGCCGGTGTCGATCTGGTGCTGGCGAGCGATGTGGACAATCCGCTGACGGGCCCGAAGGGCGCGGCGGCGGTGTACGGGCCGCAGAAGGGGGCGTCGCCGGAGGACGTGGCGGTCCTGGATGCCGCGCTGGCGCACTTCGCGCAGGTGCTGGAGGGTGCGGCGGGTCCGGGCGCGGCCGGGTTCGCGGCTTCGGCGGGTGCGGGTGCGGCGGGGGGTATGGGGTTCGGGGCGTTGCTGCTGGGGGCGCGGTTTTGGCCGGGTATCGAGGTGATGCTGGACGTGCTGGGGTTCGCACCGGCGTTGCAGCGGGCGGATCTGGTGATCACCGGGGAAGGCTCACTGGACGAGCAGACGCTGCACGGCAAGGCTCCGGCGGGGGTCGCTGCGGCGGCCCGTGCGGCGGGCCGGGACGTGGTCGCGGTCTGCGGCCGGCTGGCGTTGTCGCCGAAGGCGCTGGGCGAGGCGGGGATCCGGCGGGCGTATCCGCTCACGGAGGTCGAGCCGGACGTGACGCGGTGCATCGCCGAGGCGGGTCCGATCCTGGAGCGGGTCGCCGCCCGGATCGCGCACGACTTCCTGACCTGAGACCGCGGACCGCACACCCCACGTACACGGAGAGGGGCCCCGGTCCCGGTCCCGGGAGCCCCTCTCCGTCGTACGGCTACGGGCTACGGCAGCTGTGCCGCGCGTGCCTCGCGCCGGTTGTCGCGGAAGTTGTTCACCCGCCGCGCGGTGGCGAACAGGGGGATCACCGCGCCCATCACGAGCTGGAGCGCGCAGCCGGTCTGGAGCAGCAGCTGACCGCTCGGCGCGTCGAACGCCCAGGCGGCCAGGAGCCCCATCGACAGCACGATCCAGCACAGCATCGCCCCGGCGAGCCGGCCTCGCGGCTTCGGGTACTCGACCCGGCTCACCATCAGCCAGGCCGTGCCCAGGATGGCGAGGAGCGTCGCCACGAAGGGCAGCTCCAACAGGACGATGGAGACCACGGTCAGCGCGCCGAAGGGACTCGGCATGCCCTGGAACATGCCGCTCGTCGGCGTCACGCAGGAGAAGCGGGCCAGCCGCAGCACCACCGCCAGCAGGACGACGATCGCGCCCAGCGCCGCCATCCGCTGGTGCGCGTCGTCCGCGACCATGCCGTACACCAGGACGAAGTACGCGGGCGCCAGGCCGAAGCTGATCAGGTCCGAGAGGTTGTCGAGTTCCGCGCCCATGGGGGAGGAGCGCAGCTTGCGTGCCACCAGGCCGTCGAACAGGTCGAAGACGGCGGCGCAGAGCATCAGGATGACCGCCGTGGCCGCGCTGTGGCGGGCCATGCCGTTCTCCTGGCTGCCGGTGAGGTGCGGGATCAGGATGCCGGTGGTGGTGAAGTACACCGCCATGAAGCCGCACGTCGCGTTGCCGAGCGTGAGGGTGTCCGCTATTGAGAGGCGGAGCGAGAGGGGCATCTCCTCCTCTTCGTCGGCCGCCTCGGCCTCGGGCACCCAGCCCGCCTGTGTCTCCGGATCAACCACGGTCAATGCGAGTCACCCCAGCCACGGTCTTCTGTCCGACCTCGACCGCGACCTCCACGCCCTCGGGCAGGTAGAGATCGACACGCGAGCCGAAGCGGATCAGACCGATCCGGTCGCCCTGCTCGACCTTCGTGCCCTGCGGGACGTAGGGCACGATGCGGCGGGCCACCGCACCTGCGATCTGGATCATTTCGATGTCGCCGAGTTCGGTGTCGAAATGCCAGACTACGCGCTCGTTGTTCTCGCTTTCTTTGTTGAATGCGGGAACGAAACCTCCGGGGACGTGTTCGACCGACCTGACCGTGCCGGAGAGCGGTGCACGGTTCACATGGACGTTGAGCGGGCTCATGAAGATCGCGACGCGGGTGCGCCCGTCCTTCCACGGCATGATGCTCTGCACCACACCGTCTGCGGGCGAGATGACCCGGCCCGTGGCGATCTCACGCTCGGGGTCGCGGAAGAACCACAGCATGCCCGCCGCGAGCGCGGTGGCGGGCACGGCCACGGCCTTGGCGGCGCCGGAGCGGCGGGCGCGGATCAGACTGAGGGCTGCGGTGGCGACGGTCGGGAGGAGCCACGGCGATGCTCCGCGCGCGAGGCGTACGCCGACCAGGCTGTCGCGTGGTGCAGAGGTTTGGCTGTGGGGCATGGATGACCTTCGTAGCGAATGATGCCGCGCTTCGATCTGGGGACGGCGGCTTTCCCGGGATCGTACCGGTCGCGGGCCACAACTGGGCAAGCCAGGAAGCCGAGTCGGCGGCCGAAGACCGTTGACGGGGTGTGATCTTCTTCTCGAAGAAAACTCCCCGTACCCGGACAATCAGCCCTGGATTCGATACTCTTCGAGCAACCTGCGCCCGATGATCATTTTCTGGATTTCGGCGGTGCCCTCACCGATCAGCAGCATCGGTGCCTCCCGGTAGAGTCGCTCGATCTCGTACTCCTTCGAGAAGCCGTAGCCGCCATGGATGCGGAACGAGTCCTCCACGACTTCCTTGCAGTACTCGGAGGCGAGGTACTTCGCCATGCCCGCCTCCAGGTCGTTTCGTTCGCCCGAGTCCTTTTTACGGGCGGCGTTGACCATCATGGCGTGCGCGGCCTCGACCTTCGTGGCCATCTCCGCGAGCTTGAACTGGATGGCCTGATGCTGGGCGATCGGCTTGCCGAAGGTGCGCCGCTGCTGGGCGTAGGCCACCCCGAGTTCGAAGGCGCGCTGGGCGACACCGCAGCCCCGCGCCGCCACATTGACACGGCCGACCTCCACTCCGTCCATCATTTGGTAAAAACCTCGGCCGGTGACGCCGCCGAGCACCCGATCGGCCGGGATCCGCAGCCCGTCCATGATCAGCTCGGTGGTGTCGACGCCCTTGTACCCCATCTTCTCGATCTTGCCGGGGATCGTCAGGCCGGGCCGGACCTCGCCGAAGCCGGGCTTCTTCTCCACGAGGAAGGCCGTCATCGACCTGTGCGGCGCCGTCCCCGCCGCGGCCTCCCCCTCCTCGGTGCGGACCAGGACGGCCACGAGCGAGGACGTACCGCCGTTGGTCAGCCACATCTTCTGGCCGGTCAGGACGTACTCGTCGCCGTCCCTGACCGCCTTCGAGGTGATCGCCGCGACATCGGAGCCGAGGCCCGGCTCCGACATGGAGAAGGCGCCGCGCACCTCCCCGGCCGCCATGCGCGGCAGGAAGTGGTCCTGCTGCTCCCGCGTGCCGTGCTGCTTGAGCAGGTACGCCACGATGAAGTGGGTGTTGATGATGCCGGACACCGACATCCAGCCCCGGGCGATCTCCTCGACGCACAGGGCGTAGGTGAGCAGCGACTCGCCCAGCCCCCCGTACTCCTCGGGGATCATCAGCCCGAACAGCCCCAGCTCCTTCAGGCCGTCCACGATCTGCTGCGGATACTCGTCGCGGTGCTCCAGCTCGGTCGCGACCGGAAGGATCTCCTTGTCCACGAAGTCGCGGACGGTGGACACGATCTCCTGCTGGACGTCGCTGAGACCGGCGGTCTGGGCGAGACGGGCCATCGCTATTTCTCCGTCTTCTGCGCGGGTGCGGCCGGCTCCGGGCGGCCGGGCTGCTCCCCGCCGCGCTCCTTGACGTACGTCTCGGTGGGCACCATCACCTTGCGGCGGAAGACGCACACCAGCGTGCCGTCCTGCTTGTAGCCCCTGGTCTCGACGTGCACGATGCCCCGGTCGCCCTTCGACTTGGACGGCCACTTGTCGAGCACGGTCGTCTCTCCGTAGACCGTGTCGCCGTGGAAGGTCGGCGCCACGTGCCGCAGCGACTCGATCTCCAGGTTGGCGATCGCCTTGCCGGACACGTCCGGTACCGACATGCCGAGCAGCAGCGAGTAGATGTAGTTGCCCACGACGACGTTCCTGCCGAAGTCCGTCGTGTTCTCGGCGTAGTTGGCGTCCAGGTGCAGCGGATGGTGGTTCATGGTGAGGAGGCAGAAGAGGTGGTCGTCGTACTCGGTGACCGTCTTGCCGGGCCAGTGCTTGTACACCGCCCCGACCTCGAACTCCTCGTAGATGCGTCCGAACTGCATGGCCGTCAGCCCTCCGGGATCTCGAAGGAGCCGGTGCGCCGCAGGCCGGCCGCCCGGCCCTTGCCCGCGATGACCAGCGCCATCTTGCGGCTCGCCTCGTCGATCATCTCGTCGCCGAGCATGGCGGAACCCTTCTTGCCGCCCGCCTCGGACGTGTAGTAGTCGTACGCGTCGAGGATCAGCTCGGCGTGGTCGTAGTCCTCCTGGGAGGGCGAGAAGACCTCGTTGGCCGCGTCGACCTGGCCGGGGTGCAGCACCCACTTGCCGTCGAAGCCGAGGGCGGCGGCGCGGCCGGCCACCTCGCGGAAGGCGTCCACGTCACGGATCTGCAGGTAGGGGCCGTCGATCGCCTGGACGTCGTTGGCCCTGGCCGCCATCAGGATCTTCATCAGGATGTAGTGGTAGGCGTCCGCCGGGTAGCCGGGCGGCTGCTCGCCCACGACCAGCGACTTCATGTTGATCGACGCCATGAAGTCGGCGGGGCCGAAGACGATCGTCTCGACGCGCGGGCTGGCCGCGGCGATCTCGTTGACGTTGTTGAGGCCCCGCGCGTTCTCGATCTGCGCCTCGATGCCGAGGCGGCCCACCTCGAAGCCCATCGTCTTCTCGATCTGGGTGAGCAGCAGGTCCAGCGCCACGATCTGCTCGGCGTTCTGCACCTTCGGCAGCATGATGCAGTCCAGGTTCGCTCCGGCGCCCTCGACGACCGTCACGACGTCCCGGTACGTCCACTCGGTCGTCCAGTCGTTGACCCGCACGACCCGTGTCTTGCCCGTCCAGTCGCCCTCGTTGAGGAACTTCACGATGGTGTGCCGCGCCTCGGGCTTGGCGAGCGGCGCGCACGCGTCCTCCAGGTCCAGGAACACCTGGTCGGCGGGGAGGCCCTGGGCCTTCTCCAGGAAGCGGGGGTTGCTCCCGGGGACCGCGAGGCAGGAGCGCCGCGGGCGCAGCCGGCCGGCGGGGTGCGCGGCGGAGCCGTTCGTCGCGGGGGCGGGCGTGGTCATGCGGGGACCTCCAGAGGGTCGAGGTGGTTCGCTCTGCGGATCTCGTCGACGATACGGCCGATGATCCCGGTGATGTCGAAGTCCTTCGGGGTGAAGACCGCGGCCACTCCGGCGGCCCGCAGCCGCTCGGCGTCACCGCTCGGGATGATCCCGCCGGCGATCACCGGGATGTCGGCCGCGCCGGCCCGGCGCAGCCGCTCCAGCACGTCCGGCACCAGCCGGGTGTGCGAACCGGACAGCACGGACAGACCGACCGCGTGCACGTCCTCGGCGAGGGCCGCGTCCACGATCTGCTCCGGGGTGAGCCGGATGCCCTGGTAGACCACCTCGAACCCGGCGTCCCTGGCCCGCACGGCGATCTGCTCGGCGCCGTTGGAGTGCCCGTCGAGACCGGGCTTGCCGACGAGGAAGCGCAGCTTGCCGGTGCCCAGGTCACGGGCGGTGGCCGCCACCTTGGCGCGGACGGCGGCCAGCGCGGAGCCCTCCTCGGCGGGCACGGACACCGGCGCGGAGGAGACCCCGGTCGGCGCCCGGAACTCGCCGAACACCTCGCGCAGCGCTCCGGCCCACTCGCCGGTCGTGACCCCCGCGCGGGCGCACTCCAGGGTGGCCTCCATGAGGTTGTCGCCGCTCTTGGCGGCCTCCTTCAGCCACTCCAGCGCCTTGCCCGGGCGCTGGTGGTTGAACGGCGGCTGGTAGCGCGTGTCGCGCCAGTGGCGCAGGCAGTCGACGACGCGGGCCTCGACCGCCGGGTCGACCGTCTGGACCGCGGTGTCGAGGTCGGCGGTGAGCGGACTCGGCTCGGTCGTCTCGAAGACGTTGACGCCGACGATCTTCTCCTGGCCCGACTCGATCCGGGCCCGGCGCTCGGCGTGGGACGCCACGAGCCGCGACTTGAGGTAGCCGGACTCGACGGCCGCCAGCGCGCCGCCCATGCCCTGGATCCGCTCGATCTCCACCAAGGACTCCTCGACGAGCTGCGCGACCTTCGCCTCGACGACGTGCGAGCCCTCGAAGATGTCGTCGTACTCCAGCAGGTCGCTCTCGTGCGCGAGGACCTGCTGGACACGCAGCGACCACTGCTGGTCCCAGGGCCGGGGCAGGCCCAGGGCCTCGTTCCAGGCCGGAAGCTGCACGGCACGCGCGCGTGCGTCCTTGGACAGGGTCACCGCCAGCATCTCCAGCACGATCCGCTGGACGTTGTTCTCGGGCTGGGCCTCCGTCAGGCCCAGGGAGTTGACCTGGACGCCGTACCGGAAGCGGCGCTGTCCGGGGTCCTCGATGCTGTAGCGCTCCCGGGTGATGCGGTCCCAGATACGGCCGAACGCCCGCATCTTGCACATCTCCTCGATGAAGCGGACGCCCGCGTTCACGAAGAAGGAGATGCGGGCCACCACCTCGCCCATGCGCTCCTGCGGCACCTGCCCCGAGTCGCGCACGGCGTCGAGGACCGCGATCGCGGTGGACATGGAGTAGGCGATCTCCTGCACCGGCGTGGCCCCGGCCTCCTGGAGGTGGTAGCTGCAGATGTTGATCGGGTTCCACTTCGGGATGTGGGAGACCGTGTACGCGATCATGTCGGTGGTCAGCCGCAGCGAGGGCCCCGGCGGGAAGACATGGGTGCCGCGGGACAGGTACTCCTTGACGATGTCGTTCTGGGTCGTGCCCTGGAGCTTGGTGATGTCCGCGCCCTGTTCCTCGGCGACGACCTGGTACAGCGCGAGCAGCCACATGGCCGTGGCGTTGATCGTCATCGAGGTGTTCATCCGCTCCAGCGGGATGCCCTGGAACAGGCGGCGCATGTCGCCGAGGTGCGCGACGGGCACGCCGACCCGGCCGACCTCGCCGGCGGCGAGGACGTGGTCGGGGTCGTAGCCGGTCTGGGTCGGCAGGTCGAACGCGACGGACAGACCGGTCTGGCCCTTGGCGAGGTTGCGCCGGTACAGCTCGTTGGACGCCTCGGCCGTGGAGTGGCCCGCGTAGGTCCGCATGAGCCATGGCCGGTCCTTCTCCCGCGGTTCCCGCGGCTGACGCTCGCTCATGTGCGCCCCTCAGATGTTCCGGAAGCGGTTGATGGCGTCGATGTGCCGGGCGCGCAGTTCCTCGTCGCGGACGCCCAGGCCCTCCTCGGGGGCCAGGCACAGCACGCCGACCTTGCCCTGGTGGGCGTTGCGGTGGACGTCGTGGGTGGCCTGGCCGGTCTCCTCCAGGGGGTAGACCCGGGAGAGCGTCGGATGGATCTTTCCCTTGGCGACGAGCCGGTTGGCCTCCCATGCCTCGCGGTAGTTGGCGAAGTGGGAGCCGATGATCCGCTTCAGCGACATCCACAGATAGCGGTTGTCGTACTCGTGGGTGTAGCCCGAGGTGGAGGCGCAGGTGACGACCGTGCCGCCCTTGCGGGTGACGTAGACGGAGGCGCCGAAGGTCTCGCGGCCCGGGTGTTCGAAGACGATGTCGACGTCCTCGCCGCCGGTGAGTTCGCGGATGCGCTTGCCGAACCGCTTCCACTCCCGGGGGTCCTGGGTGTGCTCGTCCTTCCAGAAGCGGAAGTCCTCGGCGTTCCGGTCGATGATCGCCTCGGCGCCCATGGCCCGGCAGACCTCCGCCTTCTTCGGGGAGGAGACGACACAGACCGGGGTGGCGCCGCCGGCCAGCGCGAACTGGGTGGCGTACGAGCCGAGGCCGCCGCTGGCGCCCCAGATCAGGACGTTGTCGCCCTGCTTCATGGCGGCGCCGTTGCGGGACACCAGCTGCCGGTACGCAGTGGAGTTGACCAGGCCGGGGGCGGCGGCCTCCTCCCAGCTCAGGTGGCCCGGCTTGGGCATCAGCTGGTTGGACTTGACGAGGGCGATCTCGGCGAGACCGCCGAAGTTGGTCTCGAAGCCCCAGATGCGCTGCTCGGGGTCGAGCATCGTGTCGTTGTGGCCGTCCGAGGACTCCAGCTCGACGGAGAGGCAGTGGGCCACGACCTCGTCCCCGGGCTTCCAGGCGTTGACGCCTGGGCCGGTGCGCAGCACGACGCCCGCCAGGTCGGAGCCGATGACGTGGTACGGCAGGTCGTGCCGCGCGGCCAGTTCCGAGAGCCTGCCGTAGCGCTCCAGGAAACCGAAGGTCGGCAGCGGCTCGAAGATCGAGGTCCACACCGAGTTGTAGTTGACCGAGGAGGCCATGACGGCCACCAGGGCCTCGCCCGGGCCCAGCTCGGGCACCGGGACCTCGTCCAGGTGGAGGGACTTGCGCGGGTCCTTGTCGCGGGTGGCGAGCCCGGTGAACAGGTCCGTCTCGTCCTTGTGCACGGTGATCGCGCGGTACGACTCGGGGAGCGGCAGCGCGGCGAAGTCGGCGGGCGTGGCGTCCGGGGACTGTATCGCGGCCAGGATGTCCTTCACGGTCACGGTGTTGCCTCCTGCGGTGTGCGCCCTGGGCGGGCGGGACGCTGAGGGGGGCGTCGGTGCTGCTGCGGATGAGGTGGGAAGGTGCCGTCGGTCCGGCGGGGTGGTGCTTCGGCAGCGCTTGGTGGCGCGGGAGGTTGCCTGTGACGCAGGCGTCCGGGCGCGCGAGCCGTGGCCCGCGGGGACAGTCGGTGTGCCGATGGTCTGCGCACTCCGGCCGCCCGGACTCTTCCAACGTATGACACCGCGTGTCACATGACAAGGCACTGAGTGCCAAAAAATTCTCTCAGATGAATTCTTTACGTAACAGATGAGCGATGATCGATCGAATGATCCGCGACAACCCCGGGGAGCCGCGGAATCTGTGGGAGAAACGTCCGGACATGGCAAAAACGGCCACCCGGTCGGGGTGGCCGTCGGCACGGTGAAAGTCGCGGGCCGGTCCGGGGCCCGCCGTGGATCAGCGGTCCTTCAGGGCCTTCTCGATGGTCCGCATGACCTCGTCCAGCGGGGCGTCGGTACGCGCGACCGTCACCAGCACCTCGCCCTGCGAGGAGACGGCCGCGGGCGCGTCGGCCGGCTGGGGAACCGTCGCCCGGCCCGCGCCGGTGCCCGAGGCGAAGGTCCTGCGGACGATCGCGAAGGCGTGGTCCAACTGGGCCTCGACATCGCCCTGGCCGTCGGCCCGCAGCCAGCGCCTGAGCACATGGTTGTGGGCGGTGACCACGGCGGACGCGGCGACCTCCGCCAGCAGCGGGTCGTCGTTGGCGTCGTCCTCGTGCGCGTGCTCGTCGAAGTGGCCGAGAAGATAGCGGGTGAACAGGCGCTCGTAGCGGGCCACCGACGCGATCTCGGCCTCGCGCAGGGTGGGCACCTCGCGCGTGAGCTTGTAGCGGGCGACCGAGATCGCCGGCTGGGCCGCGTACATCCGCATGACCTCTTTGATGCCGCGGCACACGGTGTCGAGCGGGTGCTCGTGCGCGGGGGCCGCGTTGAGCACGGCCTCGGCCCGGATCAGCGTGTCGTCGTGGTCGGGGAAGATCGCCTCTTCCTTGGAACGGAAGTGCCGGAAGAAGGTGCGGCGGGCGACTCCGGCCGCGGCGGCGATCTCGTCGACGGTGGTCGCCTCGTAGCCCTTGGCCGCGAACAGTTCCATCGCCGCGGCCGCCAGTTCCCTGCGCATCTTGAGCCGCTGGGCGGCGGAGCGGGAGCCGGTGGCACTCTCCGGCGCGTCGTTCGTAGCTGGTGTACGTGAGGACTTGGCGGGCTGGGACATGCCCCGAACGTACTGCATGTGTGCAGCGTGGCGCGCATGGCCGGGATTTCCCCCGCCCTTCGGGGGCGGGGGCGGCAGGGGGCGCGGCAGCGCGCCCCAGGCGTCCGTCCCGGTCCGTGCACGCCCGCTCTGCCGGTCGCCGGGACGCTCAGCGCCGGGCATACTCGCGGAAGCCGCGGCCGGTCTTGCGGCCGAGGCAGCCCGCGGCCACCAGGTGCTCAAGCAGCGGGGCCGGGGCCAGCCCCGGGTCGCGGAACTCGCGGTGCAGCACCTTCTCGATCGCCAGCGAGACGTCCAGCCCGACCACGTCCAGCAGTTCGAAGGGGCCCATCGGATAGCCGCCGCCCAGCTTCATCGCCGCGTCGATGTCGTCGAGGGAGGCGTAGTGCTCCTGCACCATCTTGATCGCGTTGTTGAGGTACGGGAACAGCAGGGCGTTCACGATGAAGCCGGCCCGGTCGCCGCAGTCCACCGGGTGCTTCTTGACGGTGGCGCACACCTCCCGGACCGTGGCGTGGGCGTCGTCCGCCGTCAGCACGGTGCGGACCACCTCGACCAGTTTCATGGCCGGCGCCGGGTTGAAGAAGTGCATGCCGATCACGTCCTGCGGGCGTGAGGTGGCGCGCGCGCAGGCGATGACGGGCAGCGAGGACGTGGTGGTGGCGAGCACCGCGCCCGGCCGGCAGACCTTGTCGAGCGTCGCGAACAACTGCCGCTTGACCTCCAGGTTCTCCGCGACCGCCTCCACGACCAGATCGACGTCGACGAAGGCGTCGCAGGACCCGGCCGGGGTGATCCGGTCCAGCGTGCCGGCCGCGGCCTCGGCCGTCAGCCGTCCCTTGTCGACCGACCGGGACAGCGACTTCCCGATCCGTGCCCTGGCCGCCCGCGCCTTCTCCTCGCCACGGGCGGCAAGTATCACGTCGTACCCGGCCTTGGCGAACACCTCGGCGATGCCCGAGGCCATGGTGCCGGAACCGGCGACACCGATCGAGCCGACCGGGCGCCCCGGAGTGAGCGGGGCGCCCTCCAGCGGGGTCTGCGCGTCCCGCACCATCGAGGCACTGCCCGGGGCCTCGTAGGTGTAGAAGCCGCGGCCCGCCTTGCGGCCGGCCAGGCCCGCCTCGCTGAGTTGCCTGAGGATCGGCGCGGGGGCGTGCAGCCGGTCCTGGGAGGCGGCGTACATGGCCTCCAGGACGGTGCGCGCGGTGTCGATGCCGATGAGGTCGAGCAGGGCCAGCGGGCCCATCGGCAGCCCGCAGCCGAGCCGCATCGCGGCGTCGATGTCCTCGCGGGAGGCGTACTTCGACTCGTACATGGCGGCGGCCTGGTTGAGGTAGCCGAACAGCAGGCCGTCCGCGACGAAGCCCGGGCGGTCGCCGACCGCCACCGGCTCCTTGCCCAGCTCGGCCGCGAGGTGGGTGACCGCGGCGACGGCCTGCGGCGCCGTCAGCACCGACGAGACGACCTCGACCAGCCGCATCGCGGGCGCCGGATTGAAGAAGTGCAGGCCGAGCACGCGTTCCGGGCGGGCCGAGTCGGCGGCCAGCCGGGTCACCGACAGGGCGTTGGTGCCCGTCGCGAGGATCGCCTCGGGCCGCACGATGCCGTCGAGTTCGCGGAAGACCTGCTGCTTGATCTCGTACGACTCCGGGACCACCTCGATGACGAGGTCGGCGTCGGCCGCGGCCCGCAGGTCCGTGGTGGTGCGGACCCGGGCGAGGGCGGCCGCGCGTTCCGGCTCGGACAGCCGGCCGCGCAGGACGGCCCGCGCGGTCGCGGCCTCCAGAGCGGCCTGTGCGGTGGCGGTGGCGGCCTCGCTGACGTCGATGCCGACGACCTCGCGGCCGGCCTTCGCGAGCACCTCGGCGATGCCGGTGCCCATCGTGCCCAGGCCGACGACGGCGATGGTCTTGAGCGGGGACAGAGAGGTGTCGGGCGGGGGAGTGGCCATCACGGGACTCCAGGGATGAATGAGGGTGACGACGGGGATCGCGCCCCGGTGCGCCCGAGAGCGGACCGGGTACGGAAGGAGATCGGGTGCTGTCGGACTGCGGGTGCGCAGGGCACCCGGTGCCGTCGCCGCGGGCGAGACGCCCGGGTGCGGCCGGACCGACCGGCTCTGTCCCGAAGCCGGGTCGTACAGCGGTACACGGGGTACCGGATCGACCTGTGCCCACGACGGCCGCGTCACCAGACCGCCGCGAGCTGAAGCACGAGTGTTGCTCGCTCGTCTGAGCTTAACCGGTGGGTAACGAGCGCGCTAGCCCCTTCGCTCCGCGGCGGTCCGCCGTCCTTGCCGTTCGGTCGCGGGTGCCCGGCGGCTGCGCGCCCGCGCGGCGGAGCCGCGGACGGCTGGCCCCGCGACCCTGTCGGGCGGCGTGACGGCACCGGCCCGCGCCCCTTCCGCACGCTCCCTTTCAGGGTGTCGATGACGCCCCCTAACCTGGAGCACGTGGACGAAGAGTTGCGATTGCTCACGGAACGCTTACAGCAGGAGTCGCGGGGAACGGCGGCGTACGAGCGGCTGGCCGCGACGGACGACGGCGACGAACTGGCCCAGGTGCTGGTCGCGGCCGGGCAGCCGCTCTGGGCCAGGGAACTCGCCGCGTTCCGGCTGGGCGTGGCGGGCGACCGGCGGGCCTTCGAAACGCTCGTCCTGCTGCTCAACCACCGGGACCCGCCGCGCTGCGCCTCCGCCGCCCACGCCCTCGCCCGCCTCAGTGACCCGCGCACCGCCCGCGCCGCCGCCGCTCTCGCCACCAACGAACTGCGCGTCGCCTACGCGCTGCACCCGGTCCGGCTCCTGGTGCGGCTGCGCGCCCCCGAGTCCGTGCCCGCGCTGATCACCACCCTGGAGCGGCGGCTGCGCCCGCACGATCCCTACCGACGGGTGGCCCTCGCCTGTGTGGAAGGGCTCGGGACCCTCGGGGACGTCCGCGCCCGGCGCGTGCTCAACGAGGCACTGGCCCATCCGGTGCTCGCCGAGGCCGCCGTGCACGCCCTGGCCCGGATCCCCGGCAAAAGGTGACGCCGGGTCAGCCGGTCGGCGTCCGCGCGTACCGGACCCCGGGCACCGGCATGCCGTCCACGTCGAAGGGCTCCGCGGCGCCGTCGGCCCGGAACCCGCACCGCTCGTAGCAGCGTCGGGCGGTCACGTTCTCCTTGAGCACGCACAGGGGCATCCGGGGGTGGCCGGCGACCGCGCACTGCTCGACGGACTGGGCGAGCAGCGTCCGGCCGACACCGCTTCGCAGCCGCGCGGGATAGACCTCCAACGCGTACGACTCGGTGTCAGCGGTGCGCACTTCACCGTCCCGGGACGGGCCGTGCGCCGCCCAGCCGCCGCACCAGCGGTGCGGTCACTCGCCCACCACCGCGAGCGCCTCGACCTCCATCAGGAACTCCGGACCCACCAGCGCGGCCACCTGCACGGCGGAGGCCGCCGGGAGCCGGTCGTCGGGTATGTACGCCGCGCGGGCGGCGCGGATCGCGGGCATGTGGGCCATGTCCGTGACGAAGTAGGTGAGTTTGACGACGTCCGTGAAGTCCGCTCCGGCGGCGGCCAGACAGCGCCGCAGGTTCTCGAACACCTGGCGGGCCTGGGCCGCCGGGTCGCCCGCGCCCACGAGTGCGCCGTCCCCGTCCAGGGCGAGCTGGCCGGAGACGGCGACGAACCGGCCGGCGGCGGCCACGACATGGCTGTACTGGGCGGCGGGGGCGACGCCGGCGGGAGCGGGAATCCTGATCGGCTGGGTCATGCGCCCATGATGGACCACGCCTCTGACAACGTCCCCGGCCGCCCGTCGGCCCGTCCGCCCCCGCAGTGCTCAGCCGCGGAAGCCGAGCAGACCGTGCAGGGCCGCGCCGCCGGCCGCGACGGGCGCCTCCTTGGTGGTCTGCGGTTCCGGATCGGGCGTCCGCTCGCACTCCGCGTCCGCCGTGCCGGCCCCGTGCGGCACCGTGCCGTCGGTCAGATACCTCGCCAGATGGTCGTCGAGGCAGGTGTTCCCGCTCAGCGTGATGCCGTGGTTGCCGCCGCCCCGCTCGACCACCAGGCTGGAGCCGCCCAGCAGCCGATGGACCGTCACACCGCCCTCGTACGGGGTGGCCGCGTCGTCGGTCGCCTGGAACAGCAGTGCCGGCGTCAGCTCGCTGTTGGCGATGTCCACCGGCTGGCGGGGGGCCGTGGGCCAGAAGGCGCACGACGCGTTGTACCAGGTGTTGTTCCAGGTCATGAACGGCGCCTTGTCGTACACCGCCCAGGTGTCCCGGCGCCACCGGTCCCAGTCACGCGGCCAGAGGGCGTCGCGGCACTGCACCGACGAGTAGACGCTGAAGCCGTTGTCCCCGGAGCGGTCGACGGCGGCGAGGGCACCGTACGCCTTGACCAGCGGGTCACTCTTCTTTCCGTTCACGTACGCCGTGAACGCGTCGGCGAGGTGGGGCCAGTAGCCGTCGTAGTAGCCGCCCGGCATGAAGATGTCCTCCAGCTCCGCGGCGCCGACCTTGCCGCCCGCCGGCTTCGCGGCCAGCGCCGCCCGCATCGCGTACCACTTGGCCTCGACCGCCGCGGGATCCGTGCCGAGCCGGTAGACCGAGTCGTGCCGGGCGATCCAGGCCATCAGCGCGCGGTGGCGGTCGTTGAAGGCGACGTCCTGCCTGAGGTTGTCCCCGTACCAGACACCGGTCGGGTCGACGATCGAGTCCAGGACCAGCCGGCGCACGCGCTGCGGATACAGCTTCGCGTAGACCGCGCCCAGGTAGGTGCCGTACGAGTAGCCGAAGTAGTTGATCCGCTGCGCGCCGAGGGCCTGCCGGACCGTCTCCAGGTCCCGGGCGGCGCTCACGGTGTCGATGTACGGCAGCACGTCCGCGTACTTCTTGCCGCAGGCGGCGGCGAACTCCTGCACGCGCGTGAGGTTGGCCTTCTCGACCGCGGGCGTGCCCGGCACGGAGTCCGGGCGCACCGGGTCGAAGTGGCCGGGGCGGCAGTCCAGCGCGGGCGTGCTCCGGCCGACGCCACGCGGGTCGAAGCCGATCACGTCGTACTGGGCCGCCACCGCCTTGGGCAGCGCGGACGCCACGAATCCGGCCAGCGTCCGGCCGCTGCCGCCGGGTCCGCCCGGGTTGACCAGCAGCGGGCCCTGATCGGTCTTGGCGGTGTGCGGGACGCGGGAGAGCGCGAGCGTGATCTGCCTGCCCTGCGGGTGCGCGTGGTCGAGGGGCACCTTCAAGGACGCACACTGGAGCGTCGGATAGTCGGCGGTGCCGCACTTCTTCCATGTGACACTCGCCGGCCGGACGACGGAAGCGGACGGTGCGGCCGGGGCGCCCGTCGTCGCCTGCCCGGCGCTCGCGCCCGCGGGGTGAGCCGTGAGCGATCCGGCCACGACGGCGGCGGCACCGCACAGCACGGCTGCGCGTGTTCTCATTGCGTCCTCCCAGGACGGAGGGGGTCGGACCGCGAGGGTCGCGGTCCTCGCCGCATCGTCCCGGAGTGGACGCCTGGAAGAACCTGTTATGTCGATACTTGACCCAATTGGGTCGCGGGATGCGCTCGAACGCGCTCAGATCAGCGTGAGTTGGACCGGCTCGGCCGTCTCCGGTCCGCGGGTCGGTTGCACGGGTTCCGGCGGCGGGATGCGGCGCGGTATCCCCGGGCGGGTGGGGCCGATGCCGTACTCCTGGGCCAGTTCGTGCACCTGACGGGTGATCCGGCGCTGATACCACTTCGGCGCGTAGGCACCCGCCGCGTACAGCCGCTCGTAGCGGCGCACCAGGTGCGGATGGTGCTGCCCGAGCCAGGCCATGAACCACTCACGTGCTCCGGGCCGCAGATGCAGCACCAGCGGAGTGACGGAGGTCGCCCCGGCGGCCGCGATCGCCCGCACCGTGGCCCGCAGCTGGGCCGGGTCGTCGCCGAGGAAGGGGACCACCGGCGCCATCAGCACACCGCAGCCGATGCCCTGTTCGCCGAGGGTCCGCACCACGTCCAGGCGGCGTTCGGGCGCGGGCGTGCCCGGCTCCACGGTGCGCCACAGACCGGGGTCGGTGAAGCCGACGGAGACGGAGATGCCGACGTCCGTGACCTCCGCCGCCTGCTTGAGCAGATCGAGGTCGCGCAGGATCAGCGTGCCCTTGGTCAGGATCGAGAAGGGGTTCGCGTGGTCGCGCAGCGCGGCGATGATGCCCGGCATCAGCCGGTAGCGGCCCTCGGCCCGCTGGTAGCAGTCGACGTTCGTGCCCATCGCGATGTGCTCGCCCCGCCACCGCGGGGAGCCGAGCTGGCGGCGCAGCAGTTCCGGCGCGTTCACCTTGACCACGATCTGGGTGTCGAAGCCGGTCCCCGTGTCGAGGTCCAGGTAGCTGTGGGTCTTGCGGGCGAAGCAGTACACGCACGCGTGCGCGCAACCACGATACGGGTTGACGGTCCACTCGAAGGGCATGCGCGAGGCGCCCGGCACCCGGTTGATGATCGAGCGGGCCCGGATCTCGTGGAAGGTGATCCCGCGAAACTCGGGCGTGTCGAAGGTGAGGGTGGTCACCGCGTCCGTGCCGAACAGCGCGGCATCGGTCCTGCCGTGTGCGGGCCGTGCCGGCACCGCTGTGAGGTTCTCCCAGCGCATCACGCCTCCTCGGTAGCGTCGGCCCCCAGAATAGAACATCCGTTCGCATGATCGTGCGGCGGTGGTTTTCGATCGCTTCCGGCACCCCGATTTGGTGGCCGGGGAGCGGGGTGGTTGGCTTGCCCCAACCCCGAGAACTCAGGTCCTGGAGGAAGCCAATGGCGCAGGTCGAGGCCACTACGGAGCGGGTCGTCGCGGCGGACGCGGAGACGGTGTTCGACGCGCTCGCCGACTACCGCGGCGCGCGCGCGAACACGCTGCCCGAGCAGTTCAGCGAGTACGAGGTGCGCGAGGGCGGCGATGGCGAGGGCACCCTCGTCCACTGGAAGCTCCAGGCCACCAGCAAGCGCGTCCGCGACTGCCTCCTGGAGGTCACCGAGCCCACCGACGGCGAGCTGGTCGAGAAGGACCGCAACTCCTCGATGGTCACCGTCTGGCGGGTCACCCCGGCGGGCGAGGGCAGGTCCCGCGTCGTGGTGACCACCACCTGGACCGGCGCCGGCGGCATCGGCGGCTTCTTCGAGAAGACCTTCGCGCCCAAGGGGCTCGGCCGGATCTACGACGCGATGCTCGCCAAGCTCGCCGCCGAGGTCGAGAAGTAGCCCAAGAGGCAGACCGTGAAGGGGCGTTGGCCTCCTCACCGATTCGAGTGGATCTCTGGGCCGCCCGGCATGAATCCGTAACTCGTCGCGCTTGCTCGCAGTTGTCGCCTTACGCGGGAATTGTGTGGCAGCGCGACGAGGGGAGCGGTACGTGGGCGGGACGACTCTGGTGGAGCACGACCCGGTCGGGCACGGGCCGGTCGGGCAGAAGCCGGTGGAGCACGAGCCGGCCGAGCCGGTCGTGGCGCCTGCGACGGTGGCCCCGCCGTCCGCCCCCGCCCCTGCCGCCGAGTTGAGCAGGAGCCGCATCCGACTGGTCTTCCTCGGGCTGATGCTCGCGCTGCTCCTCGCCGCCCTGGAGCAGATGATCGTCGCCACCGCGCTGCCGAAGATCGTCGGCGAGCTGCACGGCCTGGACAAGATGTCCTGGGCGATCACCGCGTATCTGCTCACGTCCACCGTGGGACTTCCGATCTACGGCAAGCTCGGCGACCTCCTCGGCCGCAAGGCCGTCTTCCAGTTCGCCATCCTCGTCTTCGTCATCGGCTCCGCGCTGGCCGGACGGGCGCAGAGCATGGACCAGCTGATCGCCTTCCGCGCCGTCCAGGGCGTCGGCGCCGGCGGGCTGATGATCGGCGTACAGGCCATCATCGCGGACATCGTGCCGTCCCGCGAACGGGGCCGGTTCATGGGCCTGATCGGCGCCGCCTTCGGCCTCGCCTCGGTCGCCGGACCCCTCCTCGGCGGCTACTTCACCGACCACCTCTCCTGGCGCTGGTGCTTCTACATCAACGTGCCCTTCGGCCTGATCACCCTGGCCGTCATCACCGTCGTCCTCAAACTCCCCAGGCAGCGGGTGCGCGCCCGGCTCGACGTGCTGGGCGCGCTGCTGCTCGCCGCCGCCTCCACCTGCCTGGTGCTGCTGACCACCTGGGGCGGCACCGAGTACGCCTGGGGCTCGCGCCAGATCATCGGCCTCGGCGCGGGCGCGGCGGCGGCCACCGCCCTCTTCCTCGTCGCCGAGCGCTTCGCCGCCGAACCCCTCATCCCGCTCAGGCTGTTCCGGGACTCCGTCTTCAACGTCACCGGCCTGGTCGGCCTGGTCGTCGGCGTCGCCCTGTTCGGCGCCGCCAGCTATCTGCCGACCTTCCTGCAGATGGTCGACGGCGCCAGCGCCACCGAGTCCGGCCTGCTGATGCTGCCCATGATGGGCGGCATCGTCGGCGCCTCGATCATCTCCGGACAGCTCATCAGCCACACCGGCCGCTACAAGATCCACCCCATCCTCGGCGGCGTCCTGTCGGTGGCCGGCATGTGGCTGCTGTCCCGGCTGGAGATCGACACGCCCCGGCTGCACTACAGCATCTGGATGGCCGTCCTCGGCGCCGGCATCGGGATGGTGATGCCCGTCCTGGTCCTGGCCGTGCAGAACTCCGTGCGCCCCGCCGACCTCGGCACTGCGACCAGCGCCAACAACTACTTCCGGCAGATCGGCGGCAGCGTCGGCGCCGCCGTCTTCGGCACCCTCTTCGCCGGCCGGCTCGGCGACGCCCTGAGCGAACGCCTGCCCGCGGGGTCCGGCGCGAAGCTGCCGGACCCCGAGTCGCTCACCCCGCAGCTGGTGCACGCCCTGCCCCCGGCGCTGCGCGACGCCTACATCCGCGCCTACGCCGACGCGATGCCCCGGATTTTCCTCTACCTCGTCCCGGTGCTCGCGCTCGGCCTGCTCATCGCCTTCTTCCTCAAGGAGAAACCTCTGGTGTCCCACAACGCCCCCGCCACCGACCAGGAGACCGCGCCGGTGACCGCCACCGTCCCGCAGGCCCGTTCGCCCTACGCCGCCGGGATCCCCGTCTGCGGCACCGTGCAGCACCCCGACGGCACCGTGGTGCCCCGCGCCGCGCTCACCCTCATCGACGTGTCCGGACAGCAGATCGGGCGGGGCGCGAGCGGCGACGACGGGCGGTACGCGCTGTCCACGCCGGGCTCCGGCTCGTACG
This sequence comes from Streptomyces sp. NPDC006012, assembly GCF_042871185.1. Lineage (NCBI taxonomy): Bacteria > Bacillati > Actinomycetota > Actinomycetes > Kitasatosporales > Streptomycetaceae > Streptomyces > Streptomyces sp. NPDC006012. The sequence goes on along the minus strand of NZ_JBIAIE010000012.1, from coordinate 136,044 downwards.
TCCTCATCGCGGCGGCGGGCGGCCACCAGCCGCAGGCCGTCTCCGTGACCGTCGGCGAGCGGCCGGTCGAACTCGACGTCGTGCTCGGCGGCGCGGGGCGCCTCGCCGGCTCCGTGCTGACCGCCGACGGCTCCCCGGTCCGGGACGCCACCGTCACCCTCACCAATGTGCACGGCGAGGTCGTCGCCACCACCCGCAGCGGGCGCGAGGGTAGCTACCAGATCACCGAACTGGTCGCCGGCGAGTACACGTTGGCGGCCAGCGCGCCCGCCTTCCGGCCCGCGGCGCTGCCGGTCAGCGTGCAGGCGGCCCGGGAGACCCGGCAGGACGTCGAACTGGCGGGCGGCGCGGTCCTGCGCGGCACCGTACGGGCCGGTGGCGGACGGCCCGTCGAGGACGCGCGCGTGACCCTCCTCGACGCGGCCGGCAACGTCGTGGACACGCTCACCACCGGTCCCGACGGGACGTTCCGGTTCGTCGACCTCTCCTCCGGCGAGTACACCGTCATCGCGGCCGGATACCCGCCGGTGGCCACCGTCCTCCAGGTCGCCGGCGGCGGGCGCACCGAACGTGACCTCCAGTTGGGGCACGAGGACTGACCCGGCGTCCGGGGGCGCGAACGCGGTCGTGCACCCCCGGTCGCGCGGGCCGGTGGGCCGGGGTGATCAAGCACAGTCAATTCAGGCTTTGGCACACATCGCGACCGGACGTCGCCGTACGGTAGGGGCGGGCGGCACAGATCTTTGCGGAGCCGTGGGGAGAGAGGGCCCGGGCCATGCACCATGGCAGCGAGCAGGACGCACCTCCCAGCCGCGGGGCTGGTGACGGCGCGGCGGGCCGCATCCCGCTCGCCGTGATCGTCGTCGACCGTGACGGCCTCGTGTCCCACTGGAGCGCCGGCGCACGCCGGCTGTTCGGCGCCGCCAAGGGCGAGGCCGTCGGCCGGCCCGTGCTCGACCTGCTGCCCGTCTCCGGAGCGCTCCCCGACGACGACGCGATCACCCCGTACGGGGCGTACGCGGCTTACGACGACCTCGGACCCGACCTCGGATCCTCCCTCGGCGGGCGGCTGAACTACCCCGCCGCGGGCCGTGCCCGGCTGACCGTGCCGGACCGTGACAGCGACCGGGACAGGGAAAGCAACGGGGGCAGGGTCAGGGAGACAGTCCACGGCCGTGGCCGGGTGGACGTGGTGTGGTGGGCGTACCCGCTGGTCGGGCCCGGTGATGAGCGGCTGCTGGTGCTGGCCGCCGACGCGGACCGGCTGCACCCGGGCGATCCGGAGGACCCGCATCTGACGGCGGCGTTCGAGAGGATCGCCCCCGGCTTCGCCCTGCACACCGACTTCCCCGGTGCCGACGACCTGGCCCGCCGGCTGCCCGAGATCCTGCCCAGCATGAGCGTCGGGGAGAGCGCCCGCATCGTCGCGCAGGTTCTCGAACTCGGCTATCCCGTCCTGGAGTTCAGCCAGAACGACCGGGTGCCGGTGACCCCCGACTGGGGTGTGGCCCGGCGGACCGAGCGCCTGGCCCGCCGCGCGCGGGCGGCCCGGGTCGCGGCGCAGGGCCTGCCGGTACCGGAGGAACTCACCGACGAGGACGGCGAGGACCTGGAGTTCGCGGCCGTCCGTGAACGCCTCGAATTCCTCACCGAGGTCAGCGGACGCATCGGCACCTCCCTCGACCTCTCCCGGACCATCGTCGAGGTCAGCAAGGCCGTCGTGCCGCGCTTCACCGATGTCGCCGGCACCTACCTGCGCGAGCAGGTCGTCGCCGGCGAGGGCTTTCCCGACGGCGTGCCGGACACCACCACCATGTGGCACCGGGTCGCCCTGGAGCACACCGACGAACCCGGCCGCTGGGACGACGTCGTCCCGGTCGGCGAGGCCATGCCGTTCCCCGCGCACACCCCGTTCTTCCAGTGCATGACCACCGGCGAGCCGGTCCTCGTGCCGCGCATCAGCGAGGAGATGGGGCACGCCATCGCCTCGCAGTTCGAGAAGCGTGACATCCGGCCGCTCATCAGCCACCGCTCGATGCTGGTGGTGCCGCTGAAGGCACGCAACGTCGTCCTCGGCTTCATGATCCTGCTGCGCCACCCCGAGCGCGTCGAGTTCAACGACATGGACCGGGTCACCGGCGCGGAACTCGCCGCCCGGGCGGGCCTCGTGCTCGACAACGCGCGCATGTACACCTACCAGGAGAGCGTCGCCGAGACCCTCCAGGACAGCATGCTGCCGCACATCCCGCCGCGGATGGCGGGCTGCGACATCGCCACCCGCTATCTGCCCGGCACCCTGCTCGGCCGGGTCGGCGGCGACTGGTTCGACTCCGTCAAGCTGCCCGGCGCGCGTACCGCGCTGGTCGTCGGTGACGTCATGGGCCACGGCCTCAACTCGGCGGCGATGATGGGCCAGCTGCGGACCGCCGTACAGACCATGGCCGCCCTCGACCTGCCGCCGGCCCAGTTGCTGCGCAACCTCGACGACCTCGCCCAGCGGCTCGGCGACACCTATCTGGCGACCTGCCTGTACGCCCTCTACGACCCGATCGAGAGCGAGCTGCTGATCGCCAACGCGGGCCACATCCCACCCGTGCTGGTACGGGCCGACGGCCGCAGCGAACTGCTCGACCTGCCCACCGGCGCCCCCATCGGCGTCGGCGGTGTGCCCTTCGAGGCGGTGCGGGTGCCGGTGGCGCCCGGGGACCGGCTGGTGATGTGCACCGACGGGCTCGTGGAGGTGCGCGGCGAGGACATCGGCGTGGGCCTCGCGACGCTCTGCGAGTCCGCGGCCCACCCGGCCGCCTCCATGGACGACGCCTGCGACACGATCATCCGCGCCCTCAACTCGGGCGGCGGACGCAAGGACGACGTGGCCCTGCTGATGGCCCGGCTGGTCGGCATCGGGGCGCAGGACGTCGCCGAGTGGCGGCTCGGCCTCGACCCGGCTGAGGTCGGCCGGGCCCGCGCCGTGGTCCGCGAGCAACTGCACGAGTGGGGCCTCTCCTCGCTCGTCGACAGTGCGGAGCTGCTGGTCAGCGAGCTGGTCACCAATGCCGTACGGCATGCGCACAGTCGCCCGGTCCAGCTGCGGCTGGTGCGGGGCGAAACCCTGTTGTGCGAGGTCGACGACGACGATCACACCTTGCCGGCCCTGCTGAGCGCGGGACGCCACGACGAGGCGGGGCGCGGGCTGCGGGTGGTGAGCACGCTGGCTCGGGAGTGGGGCACGAGCCGTACGAACGCCGGAAAGACCGTCTGGTTCGAACTGACGGCACGGCGTCGTTGACCGTCCGGGGACGGCTCGGACGCGGTTCAACGGCTCAGTAGCAGTTCAAGGAACAGCTCAAGGGACAGTTCAAGGGACGTTCAAGGGTTCGAGGGACGGCTCGGGGCAGTTCGGGGCGCGCGCGGGTGCGGGAGGCGCACGACGGCGTACGAGTGACAGGTGCGTGGTGAAGGAACGCGCCACGCGCTTGTCGCCGGGACCCGCACGCGATAGACCGTACGAATTCGCCACTTCCATGGCGGACGGGCCTCGCATCCTGGGGAGTTGGGCATGAGCGTGACGAGTCGGCACCGGGCGGCCTGGGAGGGGTTCTGGCGTGAGGCGCCCGACGAGCCGGGGGCGGTGTTCTGGGACGCGGAACCGGCGCTGACCGCCGCGGTCCACCTCGGCCTGTTCGCACCGTACCTGACGGACCCCGCCCTGCCGCTGGTGGACCTGGGCTGCGGCAACGGCACCCAGTCCCGGTTCCTCGCCGGCCGGTTCCCGCGGGTGCTGGGCGTGGACATAGCCGAGGCGGCCCTGGAGCACGCCCGGCACGCCGACCCCGCGGGCCGGGCGAGGTACCGGCAGCTGAACGCCGTCGACCAGAGCGAGACCGAGACGCTGCACGGGGAACTCGGCGACGCGAACGTCTACATGCGGGGCGTGCTGCACCAGGCGGAACCCGACGACCGGCAACCGCTGGCGGACGGGATAGCCACCCTGGTGGGCGCGCGCGGCCGGGTCTTCCTGGTCGAACCGTCCGAGACCGCAGGCGGGGTCCTGCGGAGCCTGACCCAGGGCCCGGCGGGCCCGCCCCCCAAGGTCGTCCCGATCTTCCGCCACGGCATCGCCCCCGGTGCGGTGGCCGACGATGCGGTGCCCGAATACCTGCGGTCGGCGGGGCTGGTGGTCCTGGCGAGCGGCGAACTGCCGCTGGTCACCACCGAGTCCGCGCCGGACGGCAGCCGTATCGAGCTGCCGTCGAAGTGGCTGGTGGCGGGGGCGGGGGCGGGGGCCTGACCCTGGCCGGCCGATCGCCGGCCTGTTCCGTCGGAACAGGGGCGTGGCCCGTTGACCCGCGGTCCGGTCGCTCCCCGGGTGCCGGATCCGCGCAACGGCCGGCCCCGCCGTCCCTCACCGGCCGGCCCGCTCCGCGCGGGACGCCTCGGCGAGCAGGAGGTGGGCCAGGCCGCGGGCCTCGTCGGCGGTCAGCGAGGCCCAGGTGCCCGGCTCTCCGTACCGTTCCTTGCCGACGTTCAGAGTGACCCGGCTGATGGGATTCTCCGGTGAGGCGAGCCGGAGGCACTTCACCGCGATCCGCCGTCCGCAGCCCGTCACGAGGGACACGCCCTCGCCCTGGCCGGACCGCTCCTGACCTGTCATTACTCCCACGCCCTTCCTCGGCCGTCGTCACTCCCGACGGGGTACGTCGCGGTACCCGGCGGGGTATGGACAACAGCGTCGGCCGGATCCGGAATGTTCCCGCCCGGGGTGAAGGACCGCTGTTCCCGGAGGATCCGACGGTTTTCTGCCTGCTGATCATGGCCGGTAAGCGCCGTACCGCGTAACGTGCGCGGCATGAAGATCCTCATCAGTGCGGACATGGAGGGCGCCACCGGCGTCACCTGGCCGGCCGACGTGCTGCCGGGGACACCGCAGTGGGAGCGGTGCCGGTCGATGTTCACCTCCGACGTGGATGCCGCGGTGCGCGGCTTCCTGGACGGCGGGGCGGACGAGGTCCTCGTCAACGAGGCCCACTGGACCATGCGCAACCTGCTCCTGGAGCAGCTCGACGAACGCGCCCAGATGCTCACCGGACGCCACAAGTCCCTGTCCATGGTGGAGGGCGTGCAGCACGGGGACGTGGACGGCATCGCCTTCGTCGGCTACCACGCGGGCGCCGGCATGGAGGGTGTCCTCGCCCACACGTATCTCGCCAACTCCATCACCGGGGTGTGGCTGAACGGCGAACGGGCCAGCGAGGGACTCCTCAACGCCCATGTCGTCGCCGAGTACGGGGTGCCCGTGGTCCTCGTCACCGGGGACGACGTGGCCTGCGAGGACGCGCTCGGATACGCGCCGCAGGCGCTCAAGGTCGCGGTGAAGGACCATGTGTCGCGGTACGCGGCCGTGTGCCGCACACCCGCCAGGACCGCCGCCGACATCCACGCGGCGGCCAAGGAGGCCGCCGCGCTGGCGGTGCGCCACGAACCGGTCCGCGGCGGCCCGTTCACCATCGCGCTGGAGTTCGACGCCGAGCACCTGGCCCAGGCCGCCACCGTGGTGCCGGGCGTCGAGCGGACCGGGGAGCGGAAGGTCGCGTACACCAGCGACACCATGTACGAGGCGATCCGCAGCTTCAAGGCGGTCACCACGATCGCCTCGGCCGCGGTGGAGGAACAGTATGGCTGAGCAGCACAGGGCGGCGGACGGGCAGGCGCTGGACGAGGTCGTCCGGTTCACCTCCGAGCTGATCCGGATCGACACCACCAACCGGGGCGGCGGCGACTGCCGGGAACGGCCCGCCGCCGAGTACACGGCCGAGCGACTGGCGGGCGCGGGCCTGGAACCCGCGCTGCTCGAACGCACCCCGGGACGGACGAACGTCGTCGCCCGTGTCGCGGGCACCGACCCGTCGGCCACGGCCCTGCTGGTCCACGGCCATCTGGACGTCGTCCCGGCACAGGCCGGCGAGTGGAGCGTGCACCCCTTCTCCGGCGAGATCCGCGACGGGGTCGTCTGGGGCCGGGGCGCGGTCGACATGAAGAACATGGACGCGATGATCCTCGCGGTGGTCCGGTCCTGGGCGCGGCAGGGGCTGCGTCCGCGGCGCGATGTCGTCATCGCCTTCACCGCCGACGAGGAGGACAGCGCCGAGGACGGCTCCGGGTACCTCGCCGACCGGCACGCCCACCTCTTCGAGGGGTGCACCGAGGGCGTCAGCGAGTCGGGCGCGTACACCTTCCACGACGGCGCCGGCCGCCAGATCTACCCGATCGCCGCCGGTGAGCGCGGCACGGGCTGGCTGAAACTGACCGCGCACGGCCGGGCCGGACACGGCTCCAAGGTCAACCGGGAGAACGCGGTGAGCCGGCTGGCCGCCGCCGTCACCCGCATCGCAGACCACGAGTGGCCGCTGCGGCTCACCCCGACCGTGCGGGCCGCGCTCACCGAACTCGCCGCCCTGTACGGCATCGACACCAACCTCGACGCCCCCGGCGGTGTGGACGGGCTGCTGACGAAGCTCGGCCCGGCCGCGGGGCTGGTGGAGGCGACCGTCCGCAACAGCGCCAACCCGACCATGCTGGGCGCGGGTTACAAGGTGAACGTGATCCCGGCGCAGGCCGTCGCCTTCGTCGACGGGCGGTACCTGCCGGACGGCGAGGACGAGTTCCGCGCCACTTTGGACCGGCTGACCGGGCCGGACGTGGACTGGGAGTTCCACCACCGGGAGGTCGCCCTCCAGGCGCCGGTCGACTCGCCGACGTTCGCCGGGATGCGGGCCGCCATCGAGGAGTTCGCGCCCGAGGGGCACGTGGTGCCGTTCTGCATGTCGGGCGGCACGGACGCCAAGCAGTTCTCCCGGCTCGGCATCACCGGCTACGGCTTCACCCCGCTGAAGCTGCCGGAGGGCTACGACTACGCGGCCATGTTCCACGGGGTCGACGAGCGGGTGCCGGTCGAGGCCCTGCACTTCGGCGTCCGCGTCCTCGACCGCTTCCTGCGGACGGCATAGACGATGGGGGATCACATGACGACCATGGCGTACGGCTCCTGGCCCTCGCCCATCGACGCGGCCCTGGCCGCCGCGCACGACGGCCACCCGGAGTGGGTGGACTTCGTCGGCGACGAGGTCTGGTGGACCGAGCCGCGGCCGGCCGAGGGCGGTCGCCGGACCCTGGTGCGGCGGCGTGGCCGGGAGACGGGGCACGCGGCCTCTCCGCCGCAGGGCGACGGCGGGCCGGCGGCGGAGAGCACGGAGGAGTCGCTGCTGCCCGCGCCCTGGAACGTGCGCAGCCGCGTCATCGAGTACGGCGGCCGGCCCTGGGCCGCGGTGATGCCGGCGGACGGGCCGCTCGTGGTCTTCGTGAACTTCGCCGACCAGCGCCTGTACCGCTACGAGCCGGGGAGCGAGCCGCGCCCGCTGACACCCCTCTCGTCGGTGGGCGGCGGACTGCGCTGGGCCGAGCCGCGGATCGACCTGGAACGCGGCGAGGTGTGGTGCGTGCTGGAGGAGTTCACCGGCGAGGGGCCCGGCGACCTGCGGCGCGTCGCGGCCGCCGTGCCGCTGGACGGTTCGGCCGCCGAGGACCGTGGTGCCGTACGCGAACTCACCGCACAGCGGCACCGGTTCGTGACCGGCCCACGGCTGTCACCGGACGGCCGCCGTGCCGCCTGGCTGGCCTGGGACCACCCGCGCATGCCCTGGGACGGCACGGAGCTGATCGTCGCCGACGTCACGGCCGACGGCACCCTGCGCGGGGCCCGGACGGTCGCCGGCGGACCGGCGGAGTCCGTCGCCCAGGCCGACTGGGCGGCCGACGGCAGCCTGCTGTACGCGAGCGACCGCAGCGGCTGGTGGAACCTGTACCGCGACGGCACACCGCTGTGCCCGCGCGAGGAGGAGTTCGGCGGCCCGCTGTGGAAGCTCGGCCACCGCTGGTTCGCCCCGCTGGACAGCGGGCTGATCGCGGTCGTGCACGGCCGTGGCGCCAAGGCCCTCGGGGTGCTCGACCCGCGGACCGGCGAGATCGCCGACGCGGCCGGACCCTGGTCGGAGTTCGAGGCGACGCTCGCGGTGTACGGCGACCGGGTCGTCACCGTCGGCGCCGGTCCGCGCAGCGGGTACGAGATCGTCGAGCTGACGGTCCGGACCGGCCGGGCCCGGGCGGTCGCCGCCCGGCACACCGACCCGGTCGACCCGGCCTACTACCCCGAACCGCAGGTGCGTACCTTCACCGGCCCCGGCGGACGCGACGTGCACGCCCACGTGTACCCGCCCCACCACCCGGGCGTCGAGGCGCCCGCCGGCCGGCCGGCGCCGTACGTCGTCTGGGCGCACGGCGGCCCCACCGGCCGGGCCTCGCTGGTGCTGGACCTGGAGATCGCGTACTTCACCTCCCGGGGCATCGGCGTCGCCGAGGTCAACTACGGCGGCTCGACCGGATACGGCCGCGAGTACCGCGACCGGCTGCGCGAGCAGTGGGGCGTCGTCGACGTCGAGGACTGCGCCGCCGTCGCGCTGGCCCTCGCCCAGGAGGGCACCGCCGACCGCGACCGGCTCGCGATCCGCGGCGGCAGCGCGGGCGGCTGGACCAGCGCGGCCTCCCTGGCGAGCACCGACGTCTACGTGTGCGGCACGATCCTCTACCCCATCCTCGACCTCACCGGCTGGGGCACGGGGGAGACCCACGACTTCGAGTCGCGGTACCTGGAGGGCCTGGTCGGGCCGTTCGCCGAGGTCCCCGAACGGTACGCGGACCGGTCGCCGACCGAGCACGCCGACAAGGTCTCCGCGCCCTTCCTGCTGCTGCAGGGCCTGGACGACGTGATCTGCCCGCCCGTCCAGTGCGAACGCTTTCTCGCCCGGATCGCGGGGCGCGGCGTGCCGCACGCCTACCTCACCTTCGAGGGAGAGGGGCACGGCTTCCGCAGGGCGGAGACGATGGTGCGCGCCCTGGAGGCCGAACTCTCCCTGTACGCCCAGACGTTCGGGATGGACGTGCCCGGGATCCGCACGCTGGAGCTGAACGGATGAGGGAGCTCGTCCGGCCGCCGCGGCTCGCCCCCGGGGCGCGGGTCGCGGTCATCGCCCCGAGCGGGCCGGTGGAAGCCGACCGCCTGGAGGCGGGGCTCGACGTGCTGCGCGGCTGGGACCTCGATCCGGTCGTGCAGCCCCACGTGCCGGACCGGCACGCCGAGTTGGGTCACCTGGCGGGCACGGACGCCGACCGGGCCGCCGACCTTCAGCGGGCCTGGTGCGATCCGGACGTGGCCGCGGTGCTGTGCGCCCGCGGCGGCTACGGCGCCCAGCGCATCGTCGACCTGCTCGACTGGGACGCGCTGCGGGCGGCCGGCCCGAAGGTGCTGGTCGGCTTCAGCGACGTCACCGTGCTGCACCGGGCCTTCGCCGACCGGCTGGGCCTGGTCACGCTGTACGGGCCGGCCGCGGCGGGCATCGACTTCATCAAGAACCCGCGGGCGCAGGAACACCTCCGGGCGACCCTGTTCGCTCCGGAGACGGTCCGCACCGTCACCGCCGGCGGCCCGGCGCTGGTGCCGGGCAGGGCTCGCGGGATCACCCTGGGCGGCTGCCTGAGCCTGCTCGCCACCGACCTCGGCACACCGTTCGCCCCGCCGGTCGCCCGGGGCGGGCTGTTGCTGCTGGAGGACGTGGGCGAGCAGCCGTACCGCGTCGACCGGCTGCTGACCCAACTCCTGCGCGCCGGACGGCTGGACGGCGTGGCGGGCGTCGGGCTCGGATCCTGGGCCAGGTGCGGTCCGTACGAGGAACTGCGCGCGGTGTTCGCCGACCGCCTCGGCGGTCTCGGCGTCCCCGTCCTGGAGGAGATCGGCTTCGGACACTGCGACGGGGCGTTGACGGTCCCGTTCGGCGTGGCGGCCGAACTGGACGCCGACGCGGGCACCCTGACGCTCGACGAACCGGCCCTGCGCTGACCGGGGTGGACGGCCGGGCGGCGCGCTGCACGAGGCACCGTCCGCCAGGAGGGCGGAGTGCGGGCCGGGGACCGTCGTCGGCCCCCGGGGTCCGGGGGCCCGGCACGGCGTAGGGTGGCTGGATGCCGCATACCGTGTCTCGTTTTCTCGCCGAGGGGCCCCGGGTGGGCATACGGCACTTCACCTACGGTGACGGGCCGGAGTTCACCACCCGGGCCCGGGAGAGCAAGGACCTGCACCATCCCTGGCTGTTCCCGCCGGTCACCGATGCCGCCTACGCCGCGTACGCGGGCGTGCTGATCGAGGACCCGGCCAGAGCGGGGTTCCTGGTCTGCGAGCGGGACGGCGGGGACATCGCCGGTTTCATCAACATCAACAACATCGTCGAGGGCGGCTTCCAGTGCGGTGCCCTCGGCTACGGCGCCTTCGCGCACGCGGCCGGGCGCGGGCTGATGCGCGAAGGGCTCGACCTCGTGATCGGGTACGCGTTCGGGCCGCTGCGGCTGCACCGGCTGGAGATCAATGTCCAGCCGGGCAACGCCGCCTCCATCGCCCTCGCCCGTGGCGCCGGATTCCGCCTGGAGGGCTTCTCCCCGAAGATGATCTTCATTGACGGGGCCTGGCGGGACCACGAGCGCTGGGCGATCACCGCCGAGACGCGGACTTCCGGTTGATCTTCATGGTGTCCAGGTCCGTGACGGTCGACTTCAGGCCCGTGAAGCCGTGGCCGAGACCGGTCAGGTGGGCTTCGGCGCGCTCCTCCGCGAGCGCCGCCGCCATCTCCTCCCCGTCGGCCGCGTCCGAGACCACCACGTACCGCAACGAGAAGTGCTTCAGCGGCCGTGCCTCGTACGACAGCGACCCCTCCTCGGTGAACCGCATGCTGGCCATGCCGTGTTGGGCGGCCTCGGCCAGCAGCCGGTCCCGGGACTGCTCGGTCAGCTCCGCCCAGGTGCCCCGGACGATGACCCGGTAGGTGTGCTGCTCGCTCATGTGCCGTTCCGTCCCTCATGTGCTCCGGTGGACGACCGACTCTACGTCGGCCGACTCCGACCGCATGCGGAATTTCACGGCGCCCGGCACCCCGTCATGTCCTCCGCGGCCCGGCAAGAGGGCCGCCGGCCTCCGGGCCGGGCCCGGCGCCCTGCTCGCCGCCTTTGCGCAATCCTGACCGGCAGCGCCCCTGGTCGGCTCGCGTCCGGCCCGGTTCCATGGTGATCGTGACGACGATCCGACGTGAGGTACTGACGCTGCCCGCCGCGGAACTGGGCGAGGACAACCCGCTGCCCCCGATGCGCCCCCTCGACGAGATGCACCGCATCGAGGACCGGGACCGCGACGAGATGCCCCGCGACATGGCCCGGCAGATCGGCTACGAGCCGCTGCACAGCCTGCTGCCGGTCCCCGTCAGGGACGGCTACGAGCGGGCGCGCGCACCGCGCGAGACCGACGCGCTCGTGATCGAGAACGACCGGCTGCGCGCCACCGTCCTGCCCGGCCTCGGCGGCCGCGTCGCCTCCCTGGTCCACCTGCCGACCGGCCGTGAACTCCTCTACCGCAACCCGGTGTTCCAGCCCGCCAACTTCGCCCTCAACGACGCCTGGTACTCCGGTGGCATCGAGTGGAACATCGGCGCCACCGGCCACACCACCCTGTCCTGCGCGCCCCTGCACGCCGCCCGGGTCGCCGCCCCGGACGGCGGGGAGATGCTGCGGCTGTGGGAATGGGAGCGGCTGCGCGACCTGCCCTTCCAGGTGGACCTGTGGCTGCCGGACGGCTCCGACTTCCTCTACGTCGGCGTGCGCGTCCGCAACCCGCACGAGCGGCCCGCGCCTCTCTACTGGTGGTCCAACATCGCCGTGCCCGAGGAGTGCCGGGTGCTCGCCCCCGCCGACGAAGCCTGGTACTTCGGCTACGAGCGCCGCCTGCGCCGGGTGCCCGTGCCCTCGTACGAGGGGAGTGACCGGACGTACCCGCTGAACAGCCCGCACGCCGCCGACTTCTTCTACGAGGTCCCCGACGGCCGCCGCCGCTGGATCGCCGCGCTCGACGCCGACGGGCACGGGCTGGTGCAGACCTCGACCGACGTACTGCGCGGGCGCAAGCTGTTCGTGTGGGGCACCCAGCCCGGTGGCCGCCGCTGGCAGCAGTGGCTGACCGAACCCGGCACCGGCGGCTACTGCGAGATCCAGGCCGGGCTCGCCCGCACCCAGCTGGAACACGTCCGCCTGGAGGCGGCGGGCGAGGTGTCCTGGCTGGAGGCGTACGGACCGCTGGACGCGCCGTCCGACGGAGCGTGGCCCGCGGTGACGAGCGGCGCGGAGGAACGGCTGGAGACCCTGCTGCCACGGGCCGACGTCGAAGCCGCCTACGCCGCCTGGCGGCCGTGCGCCGACACCGCCCCCGGCGAGATCCTGGCCACCGGCTCCGGCTGGGGCGCGCTCGAAGTGCTGTCCGGCGGGTGGAAACTGCCCGGCACGCCCTTCGAGGAGTCCACTCTCGGCGAGGCCCAGGCGCCCTGGCTGGACCTGCTGCGCACCGGCTCCTTCCCCGAGCCGCTGCGGGTGCGGCCACCGCACCCCACCCTCGTCGCCGCGCACTGGCGGGACCTGCTGGAGAACGCGCCCGCCACCCCGCTCAGCGAGTACCACCTCGGCATCGCCCAGTGGCACGCAGGCGACCGGGCGCAGGCGGTGCGCAGCTGGGAGCGGGCCCTGCCGCTCGCCTCCTCCGGCTGGCCGCTGCTGCGCTGCCTCGCCGTCGCCGACCAGGAGTCCGGCCACCACGAGCGGGCCGCCGACCGGTACGCCGATGCCTTCGACGACCTGTGCCGGGAGCGGCGCGACGACGGTCCGTCGTGGACCGCCGCCACCGCCGCGCTCGGCCGTGAGGCCCTGGAGGCGCTGCTGGCGGCGGGGCGCGTCGCCGAGGCCCGTGCCGTGTGGCAGCGGCTGCACCCGGCGACCCGGCGGCGCGGCCGGTTCCGGCTCCTGGAGGCCGGGCTGCTGCTCGCCGAGGGCCGGCCCGCCGAGGCCCGCGCCGTCTTCGACGCGGGCTTCGAGGTGGCCGACCTGAGGGAGGGGGCGGAGACCATCGGCGTGCTCTGGTCCCGCCTCGCCGACGAGCCGCTGCCCGCCCGCTACGACTTCCGCATGCGGCCCGCCACGCCCTGAGCCGCCGCCGCGGCGCGGGCGGCGGGGCGGTCGGGTCAGCTCCGGTGGTCGACGTACTCGAACACCGAACCGTCGGGGTGCATCGCGAGCAGCATGCTGCCCGCCGGTGTCGGCACCGGACCCGCCAGGACGTGTGCGCCGAGGTCCGTGAGCAGCCGTTGGGCCTCGTCCACGTCCTTGACGGCGATGGTCGCGGTCACCTTGCGCAGCAGCTCCAGCTCGGCCTCGGGGCCGCTCATCAGAAGAAAGGAACCGACCGCGGCGACCTGGACGCCACCGCGTTCGGACCGCATGGCCCTGCCGCCCGCGAGACGTTCGTAGAAGGGGATCGCGGTGTCGAGGTCGTCGACGCAGATACGCAGTGAGGCGCCCAGAATCTCCATGGTCACGAGCCTAGTTGGACCGCCCGGCCGATGAGATCGCTTCCTCCGATCACGCACCGTACCCCGCCAGGTCGCCCGCAAGACGCTCGGACGGCGTGCCCGGCCGGGCACGCCGTCGGCCGGGTGAACGGCGCCGCCCGGTGCCTGTTGGGTGGTGTCTGGGGCGGGTTGCTGGTCGGCCGGTGCCCGTCGGGGGCGGTGTTCGTGCTGTCCGTGGTGTCCGAGTCGTCCGAGGCGTGTCGCCGGCAGGTCGGCTCCGGCGGGCGATCCCGCCCGGCAGGTGCCGTGATCACCGGCCCGCCAGCCGGACATTTCCCGTTTTGAGTGCGGCGCTCGGGGGGACGCGGAGGTCTCGGACCCGTCGCACTGCTGGAGGCCCCCGTGAGCCGACCCCGCATCGTGATCGTCGGTGCCGGATTCGCCGGGTACCGTGCGGCCCGCACGCTGTCCCGGCGCATCGGACATCACGCCGACGTCACCCTGCTGAACGCGACCGACTACTTCCTGTACCTGCCCCTGCTGCCACAGGTCTCCGCGGGCATCCTGGAGCCGCGCCGTGTCACCGTCTCGCTCACCCGCACCCTGCGCGGTGTGCGCCTGGTGCTCGGCGTCGCCGACCGCATCGACCTCGCCGGGCGGGCCGTGCGCTACACCGACCCCGAGGGCCGGACCGCCACCCTCGGCTACGACCGGCTCGTGCTCGCCGTCGGCAGCGTCAACAAACTGCTGCCGGTGCCCGGTGTCGCCGAGTACGCGCACGGTTTCCGCGGCCTGCCCGAGGCGCTGTACCTGCGTGACCACGTCACCCGGCAACTGGAGCTGGCCGCCGACGACGACCCGCGCGGCGCCGCGGCACGCTGCACGTTCGTCGTGGTCGGCGCCGGTTACACCGGCACCGAGGTGGCCGCGCACATGCAGCGGTCCACCGCGGAGCTGGCCCGCAGACAGGCACTGCCGGACGGGGTGCAGCCCCGCTGGCTGCTGCTGGACATCGCGCCGCGGGTGCTGCCCGAACTGGACGAGCACCTCTCGCGCACCGCCGACCGCGTGCTGCGCCGACGGGGCGTCGACGTCCGCATGGGTACCTCCGTGCAGGAGGCCACGCACGACGGGGTCCGGCTCACCGACGGCGAGTTCGTCGAGACCCGCACGCTGGTGTGGTGCGTGGGTGTCCGGCCCGATCCGCTGGTCAAGGACGTCGGCCGCCCGCTGGAGCGTGGCCGGCTGATCGTCGATCCCCATCTGCAGGTGCCCGGGCAGCCGGACGTCTTCGCGTGCGGCGACGCGGCAGCGGTGCCCGACCTGGAACGGCCCGGTGAACTCACGCCGATGACCGCCCAGCACGCCTGGCGGCAGGGCGCGGTCGCCGCCGGCAACGTGGCCGCCTCGTTCGGCGTCGGACAGCGCCGCCCCTACCGCCATCGCGACCTGGGCTTCGTCGTGGACCTCGGGGGGACCCGGGCCGCCGCCGACCCGCTCGGCGTGCCGCTCTCCGGCCTCCCGGCCGCGGCGGTCACCCGCGGCTACCACCTGGCGGCGATGCCCGGCAACCGGGTCCGGGTCGCGGCCGACTGGCTCCTGGACACCGTACTGCCTCCGCAGGCCGTCCAGTTGGGGCTGGTGCGCTCCTGGTCGGTGCCGCTGGACACCTCCTCCCCCGAACTGGCCCGGGTGCCGGGCGGACCCGGGCCGAGCACCGGGAGCCATTCCGCCCCCGGCCCCGACACCTCCACCGAAGGAGCCCCATGAACACCGCCGAACTCACCGAGCTGGCCCAGCAGCTGAGGGTGGACAGCGTGCGCGCCGCCGCCGCGGCCGACTCCGGGCACCCCACCTCCTCGATGTCCGCCGCGGAGCTGATGGCGGTGCTGCTCGACCGCCATCTGCACTACGACTTCGAGCGTCCCGCCCATCCCGCCAACGACCGCTTCGTGCTGTCCAAGGGACACGCCTCGCCCCTGCTGTACGCCGCGTACAAGGCGGCCGGCTTCGTCGACGACGCCGAACTGCTGACCTTCCGTGCGCTCGGCAGCCGCCTGGAGGGCCACCCCACCCCGCGGCGGCTGCCGTGGGTGGAGACGGCCACCGGCTCGCTCGGCCAGGGGCTGCCGGTGGGCGTCGGCATCGCGCTGGCCGGCAAGCGGCTGGACCGCACCGGCTACCGCGTCTGGGTGCTGTGCGGGGACAGCGAACTCGCCGAGGGCTCCATCTGGGAGGCCGCGGAACACGCGGCGTACGAGCACCTGGACAACCTCACGGCGATCGTGGACGTCAACCGGCTCGGCCAGCGCGGGCCGACCCGGCACGGCCACGACCTCGACGCCTACGCCCGCCGGTTCAGCGCCTTCGGCTGGCACACGGTGGAGGTCGACGGCCACGACGTGGAGGCCGTCGACCGTGCCTTCACCGAGGCCGAGGCCACCAGCGGACAGCCCACCGTGATCCTCGCCCGCACCCTCAAGGGCAAGGGCGTCGCCTCCGTCCAGGACCGCGAGGGCCTGCACGGCAAGCCGCTGCCCGACCCGGAGGAGGCCGTCGCCGAGCTGGGCGGCCAGCGTGACCTGCGGGTACAGGTGCACGAGCCACGCACCGCCCGCCCCTCGCGCTTCGTCCCGACGGAGGTGCTGGAACTGCCCCGGTACGCGCGGGGCGACCGGATCGCCACCCGGGACGCGTTCGGCGAGGCGCTCGCCGCGCTGGGCACCGCCCGCGGGGACGTCGTCGCCCTGGACGGCGAGGTCGGCGACTCCACCCGTACCGAGTTCTTCGCCAAGGCGCACCCCGACCGGTTCTTCGAGTGCTACATCGCCGAACAGCAGCTGGTCGCCGCCGCGGTGGGCATGGCGGTGCGCGGCTGGGTACCGTTCGCCTCGACGTTCGCGGCGTTCTTCACGCGCGCCTTCGACTTCGTGCGCATGGCGTCGATCGGCGGCTCCGGCATCAATCTGATCGGCTCGCACGCGGGCGTCTCGATCGGTCAGGACGGGCCCTCCCAGATGGGCCTGGAGGATCTGGCGATGTTCCGGACCGTGTACGGCTCGACCGTGCTGTACCCGTGCGACGCCAACCAGACCGCCAAGCTGGTCGCCGCCATGGCCGGTCTGCCCGGCGTCCGCTATCTGCGCACCTCGCGCGGCGCGGGCCCGGTCGTCTACGACCCCGACGAGGACTTCCCGATCGGCGGCAGCAAGGTGCTGCGCTCCTCCGCCGCGGACCGGCTGACCGTGGTGGCCGCGGGCGTCACCCTGCCCGAGGCGCTGGCCGCCGCCGACCAGCTGGCGGGCGAGGACATCGCGATCCGGGTCGTCGATCTGTACTCCGTCAAGCCCGTCGACCGGCCGACCCTGCGCCTGGCCGCCGAGGAGACCGGCTGCCTGCTCACCGTGGAGGACCACCACGAGGAGGGCGGCATCGGGGACGCGGTGCTCGACGCCTTCCTCGACGGCAGGGCGGTGCCCCGCCTGGTCCGGCTGGCGGTGCGCACGATGCCGGGATCGGCCGAGTCCGACGAGCAGCTGCACGCCGCCGGCATCGACGCCCAGGCGATCGCGACGGCGGCCCGGCTGCTGGCCCGGGAGACGGTCCCGGGCTGAGCGGGACGGGGGCGGAGCGGCGGGACGAGGGGGGTGAGGCGGGACAGGCGGACGGGCCTGGGCCGGAGGGACGACGTGGGCGGGCCTGGGCCGGAGCGGCGAGGCGGGCGGGCCGGGTGCCGGTGCGGGCCGGCCCGCGCGCCGATGTAGGCCGGCCGGTCCGTCGACGTGCGCCGGCCCGCCCCGGCCGCGGCGTGCCCGCCGATTCCCCGGCGGGGCGGTACGACGGACGGGAACGCGCCGGACATCACCAACGGTGCCGGCGGCCGGGGTCGTGGCCTCCCGTGTGGAGCAGGCCGCGGACCAGGAGGCCCAGCAGCCAGACGACCAGCAACGCAAGCGCGATCCACCAGAGCAGTTTCACCACGAATCCGATGCCGAACAGGATCAGTACCACAAGCAGGACCAGCAGGATGGGAATCATCAGGGGCACCTCCTGCGCGCCGGGTTTCCCGGTAGCCGCGGATCAGGCGTCCTTGCGGCACAGGATTTCCCCGTGCAGCACCGCGAACCAGGCGTCCTCCCGCGCTCCCCAGTCCCGCCAGGCATCGGCCACGGCGCGCAGTTGCCCGGCCGTCGCGTGGCCGCCCCGGACGGCTCGCTCGGCGTACGACGAGGCCACGGTCCGCTCCGCCCACAGCCCGCTCCACCACGCCCGCTCCTCGGGTGCGGCGAACGTCCAGGTCCCGGAACCGGCCGTGATGTCCCGCAGCCCCGCGGCCCGTGCCCAGGACTTCAGGCGCCGCCCGGCGTCCGGCTCGCCGCCGTTGGCACGGGCCACCCGCCGGTACAGGTCCAGCCAGTCGTCCAGGCCGGGCAGCTGCGGGTACCAGGTCATCGCCGCGTAGTCCGCGTCGCGGACGGCGATGAAGCCGCCGGGAGCGGTCACCCGGTGCATCTCGCGCAGCGCCTGCACCGGGTCGCCGACGTGCTGGAGCACCTGGTGGGCGTGGACCACGCAGAACGTGTCGTCCGGATGGTCCAGGGCGTGGACGTCGGCGACCGCGAAGTCGACGTTGGCCAGTCCGCGTTCGGTGGCCGTGGCCCGGGCCTGGTCCAGGATGCCGGGTGCCTGGTCGACGCCGGTGACCTGCCCGTCCGGGACCAGTGCCGCCAGATCGGCGGTGATCGTCCCCGGGCCGCAGCCGATGTCCAGGATCTTCATGTGGGGCTTGATCGAACCGAGCAGGTACGCCGCGGAGTTGGCCGCAGTCCGCCAGGTGTGCGACCGCAGCACCGACTCGTGGTGCCCGTGGGTGTAGACGGCGGTCTCCCGCGGTGTCGGCATGGTCCTGCTCCTTCGCGTCGTCGCTCCGTACCGGCCCGCCGGGACCCGCGGCCCCGGTCGGCGGTACGCATCACCGTACGCGCGCCACTCGAATGGTGAGACCCACGTTTCAGGATACGGACAAGCGGGTGGGTGAAAGGCGAGCCGGTGAAGGGGGATGGGGGAGGGCCCGCTCGGTGTACCGGCCGGGCCGCGGAACAACGGGGGACGCTTGGGGCCAGGGGACGCCGGGTAGCCTGGACCGGTCGTTTCCCGCCTCCGGGCGGGGCGCTCAGCGGGAGGAACGGAGAGGAAACCGGTATGCGTCTGCTCCTGGTCAGGCACGGTCAGACCCCCTCCAACGTCGAGGGACTGCTCGACACCACGGTGCCCGGAGCGGGTCTGACCCCCCTCGGGCAGCGGCAGGCCGCCGCCCTGCCGATGGCGCTCGCCGACGAGGACATCGAGGCCGTGTACGTCTCCACCCTGGTCCGCACCCAGCTGACGGCCGCCCCGCTGGCCGCCGCCCGCGGCCTGGACGTCCGGATCCGGGACGGCCTCCGCGAGCTGGCCGCTGGCGACCTGGAGATGCTGCCCGGCGACACCGAACCGGGCCTCGCGTACATGAGGACGGTGTTCGCGTGGGCGGGCGGCGACACGGCGCTGCGCATGCCGGGCGCGGAGACCGGCGCCGAGGCGCTGGCCCGGTTCGACGCTGTGGTCGAGGAGGCCGCCGACGCTGCCACCGGGACGGTCGTCCTGGTCAGCCACGGTGCCGCGATCCGCATGTGGACGGCGGCCCGCGCGCACAACGTCGACGTCCCCTTCGTCGCCGACCACCCGCTGGAGAACACCGCCGTGGTCGTCCTGGAGGGCTCCCCGGCCGACGGCTGGAAGGTGCTGTCCTGGGAGGGCGCGGCACTGGCGCCCGCCGGGGCGAGCGGCCCGACCGGCGAGCCGCAACCGGTGCGACCCGGGCCCGCGGAGCCCGGCGTGGACGGCACCCGCCGCACCGACGGACCTGATGGGACCTGACCGACCCGGCGAACCCGGCCGGCCGGCCTGCGGGAGCGGCGCCCCGGTCGCCGAGAGCCCCGCCCGGGCCCGGCCGGACGGCCGGGCGCCGAGGGGACCGCACGGCCGGCCGGAACCTGGCTGGACGGCTCGCCCGGACACGGCTGGATAAGCGTTTGCCGCAAACAGGTGGCGGCCCGCAGAATTCCTCACCATGGGACATCTGGAAGCCGCGCACCTGGAGTACTACCTTCCCGACGGGAGGGCGCTGCTCGGCGACGTCTCCTTCCGGGTCGGCGAGGGCGCCGCAGTCGCCCTGGTCGGCCCCAACGGCGCGGGCAAGACCACCCTGCTCCGGCTGATCTCCGGGGAGCTGAAGCCGCACGCCGGCACGGTCACGGTCTCCGGCGGCCTGGGCGTGATGCGCCAGTTCGTGGGGTCCGTACGGGACGAGACGACCGTGCGCGACCTGCTGGTGTCCGTCGCCCCGCCGCGTATCCGCGAGGCCGCCCGGGCGGTCGACCGGGCCGAGCACGCCATCATGACCGTCGACGACGAGGCCGCCCAGATCCAGTACGCGCAGGCCCTCGCCGACTGGGCCGAGGCGCGCGGCTACGAGGCCGAGACCCTGTGGGACATGTGCACCACGGCCGCCCTCGGCGTGCCCTACGAAGGCGCCCAGTGGCGGGAGGTGCGCACTCTCTCCGGCGGCGAGCAGAAACGGCTCGTGCTGGAGGCGCTGCTGCGCGGCACCGACGAGGTGCTGCTGCTCGACGAGCCGGACAACTACCTCGACGTGCCCGGCAAACGCTGGCTGGAGGAACGGCTGCGGGAGACCGGCAAGACGGTGCTGTTCGTCTCGCACGACCGCGAACTCCTCGCCCGCGCCGCGGAGAAGATCGTCTCCGTCGAACCCTCTCCCGCGGGCGCCGACGCCTGGGTGCACGGTGGCGGCTTCACCACCTACCACGAGGCCCGACGCGAACGCTTCGCCCGCTTCGAGGAACTGCGCCGGCGCTGGGACGAGAAGCACGCGCAGCTGAAGAAGCTGGTGCTGAGCCTGCGTCAGGCGGCCACCAAGAGCCACGAACTGGCCTCCCGCTACCAGGCCGCGCAGACCCGGCTGCGGAAGTTCGAGGAGGCCGGACCGCCGCCCGAGCCGCCGCGCGAGCAGGACATCCGGATGCGGCTGAAGGGCGGCCGCACCGGGGTACGGGCCGTGACCTGCGTGGGTCTTGAGCTGACCGGCCTGATGAAACCCTTCGACCTGGAGGTCTTCTACGGCGAACGGGTCGCCGTGCTCGGCTCCAACGGCTCCGGCAAGTCACACTTCCTGCGGCTGCTCGCCGGCGACGAGGTGGCGCACACGGGGAAGTGGAAGCTGGGCGCGCGGGTCGTCCCCGGCCATTTCGCGCAGACCCATGCGCACCCCGAGCTGGCCGGCCGCACCCTGCTGGACATCCTGTGGAAGGACCACGCCCAGGACCGGGGCGCCGCCATGTCCCGGCTGCGCCGCTACGAGCTGACCAACCAGGCCGAGCAGTCCTTCGACCGGCTCTCCGGCGGGCAGCAGGCCCGTTTCCAGATCCTCCTGCTGGAGCTGGCCGGTGCCACCGCCCTGCTGCTCGACGAGCCCACCGACAACCTCGACCTGGAGTCCGCAGAGGCACTGCAGGAGGGCCTTGAAGCCTTCGATGGGACCGTCCTCGCGGTCACCCACGACCGCTGGTTCGCCCGCTCCTTCGACCGTTACCTGGTCTTCGGCAGCGACGGCCGGGTACGCGAGACCTCTGAGCCGGTCTGGGACGAGCGCCGGGTGGAGCGGGCGCGCTAGCGGCCCGGCCGGATGTTCGTACAGTGGATTCCAGGGACCAGTTGATCCCAGAGAGCAGTTGATCCCAGGGACCAGCGGATTCAGGAACGTCAGACACGACGAGCGGGGCACACCATGACCGGAGTCGACCCGGACCGTCTCGACGACCAGCAGCTCATGAAGGAACTGGAGACGATCCACCGCACGCGTCACGACACGCTGCTGTACGGATCGAACGACGCGTTGCGCGCCCACAACGAGCGCATGGCGCAGCTCGAAGGCGAGTATCTGCGCCGCAACCCGCGCCGTCCCGTCGTCGCGGGCCGCACCCGTGAGGGCGCGCGCGAGCGGCGCTGCGGGGGCGCGGTGACCCCCGACGTCACAGCCACCTGAGGCGGTCCTGGGACCTCCGGGCCGGCACCGGTGACCGGTGACCGGAGTGCCGGGCCCCGCCGTACGGACCGTGGCACGCCGGACGTCCGGAGCGCGCCGCCGGAGCGCTCGTCCGTCCCGTCTGCCGCCCGTCACGCGGAGGCCGCGGTGTGCGGACCGGGCCGCGACCGGTCGCTCGGTTGCGGCCGTCGCGGGACGCGGTCAGCGTCGCCGCAGGGTCATCGCCTCGGCCAGCTCCTGCACGCTGCCGTAGCGCGCCGACCGCGGCAGCCGCCGTACCGCCTTGATCAGGTCGTCGTGCGCGCGCCCGTGGCGCAGGGCGTTCGACAGCTCGCCCGGACCGGCCGGGAAGAGATGACGGCCCAGGAGCCTGGCCAGCTCCAGCCGCACCGACTCCAGGGACGTCCTGGCGGCGGTCCCCGGCCGCACCGGGCCGCGCCAGATCTCCGGGCCGTCCTCCGCGGAGGGTTCCGGGTCGTACCACTCCTCGGTCCGGACGGGGTGTCCGGACCTGAGCAGGTCCTTCAGCTCGGGCTTCATCTCGTCGTCCCGGTGCACGCTGAGCCGGTCACTGCCTCGCTGCATGTCTCCCTCCACATCTTTCACGGGTTGTGCACCGCGTACCCGGGGCGGGTCGGCCGACACACGGTTGCGGCAGCGGCCGGCCGGCCGCTGCCGCAACGGCCGGTCGGCCGTTTTCGGCGCCGGAAGGACAGGCCCGCCGAGGTCACCCGCCCGGCCGTTCGCGTCCCGCTAATGGGGTCCGGCCGCGCGCGGGGTGCGGCCCGGCGGGCTGTGATGGCAGCGGAGGGCATGACCGCCGTGCCCCCGCCGGGACACGGCCACCGTGCTCCCGCGGCCACCGCTGCCAAGGAGTCCGCTCATGCGTCGCACCGCCCGTGCCCTCGCCGTGGCCGCCCTGACCGGCGTCGTCGTGGGCACCGCCGCGGCCGGGTCCGCGGCTCCGGCCCCCGGCCGGCCCGACGGCACGGTCGCCGCGTCCCTGCCGTGCCCCGCCGCCACCGGCGGGGCCGCCCCGGACGCCGCCGTCACCCCCGACATCCTGACCGGTACGCGGATCACGGCGGGCGGGCTCGGCGAGGACCGCCCGGCGGCCGACGGCGAGTGCGCAGGCGGGACGGCCACGCGGGGGCGGGCACCGGGTACGACGGCCCCCGGTGTGCCCCGGGAAGGCGCGGGCCGGCTCGACGACACCGGGACGGCCACCGGCGGGAACGGATTCACCGGCGGGAACGGGATCACCGGCGGCGACGGGTCCGGGCTTCCCGATCCGGGCCTTGCCGAGCCGGCGCCCGCCGAGACGGGGATCCCCGATCCGGCGCGGTCCGGCGCGCACGACACCGGCGCCCCGTACACGGACCCGTACGACACGGGCGCCCCGGACCCGGGCAGGCACGACACGGGCACGCCCCACGGCACCACGCGCGCGCCCGGCACCGGCCGGTACGAGGACGGAACGAAGGAGAGCGGCGCGCAGGACGGCGGCGCTCAGGAGGACGGCGCGCACGCGTGCGGATCCACGAAGCAGTGCGGCGACGGGCGCACCTGTGACGATGCGCGGGCAGACACCGCCTGCGAACCGTCCGACGGGCCGCGCGGCGCGAACGCCGGGGCGGGAGGCGCCTTCAACGAGTCCGTACCGGCGCTCGTCACCGGCGGAGTACTGATCGCGGGCGCGTTCGGCGCCGCCGTGCACCGGTTGTGGCGCCGGAAGCCGGGCACGGACGGCTGACGCCGCACGGGACCGCACCCCGGACACGGACACGTGACGACGGCACACGTGACGACGGCACACGTGACGACGGCACACGTGACAGGACACGGACACGGACGACGACGGGACGCGCACGCGAGGCGTGCGCGGTACGGACCGGACCGCACGGGGACAGGACACGGCACCACGGACTGCGCGGAGGCGGAGATGCGGCGGACGGACCCCGAGGGCCACGGTCCCGTCCGGTACGGTCCGTCCCTGCCGGACGACGGGCTGCCCGTCCTGCCGGAACTGGCCGAGGTGCTCGCCGCGCACGCCCGGCACGCCGGGGGAGAGCCGGTGGGCGGCGCACCCGGGCTCCTCGGCGCGGCCGCAGGCTACTGGGCACGGCGCGGCCTGCCGGCCGGGCCCGACCGGGTGGCCGCCGGACCCGGCGCGGCCTCCCTGGTCCACGCGCTGACCGCCGCACTCGGCGGCGACGTGCTGGTACCGCGGCCCTGCGCCGCCTGGTGGGCGCCGTACGCGCGCCTGCTGGGCCGGCCCGTGTTCCATGTGGCGACACCGGCCGAGAGCGGTGGCGTCCCGGACTCGGCCGCCCTGCTGGAGACGGTGCGCCGGGTACGGGCCGAGGGAGGCGACCCCCGGCTGCTGGTGCTCTCCGTGGCCGACGACCCGACCGGCACCGTCGCCCCGCCCGAACTGGTGCACGAGGCCGTCGAGGCGGCCGAGGGCGAGGGACTGCACCTGATCAGCGACGAGACCTGGCGCGACACCCTGCACGCCCCGCGCGAGACCGTGCTGCTCAGCCCGGCCGAGATGCTGCCCGACCGGGTCACCGTGGTCACCGACCTGGCGGGCGCCCTGCTGCCGCCCGGCTGGCCCGCCGCCGTCGCCCGCTTCCCGGAGGGCCCGGCCGGGCAGGGGCTTCACGCGCGCGTGCTCGACGTGCTCACCGCGCTGGGCGCCGCTGTCGCGGACCCGGTCGCGGCCGCCGCCGCGTACGCGCTCGACGAACCCGAGCCCGTCGCCGTACGCCGCGCCGCCACCGTATGCCTGCACGCGCGCGTGGCCGGCGCCCTGCACGCCGTCGTGGTCGCTGCGGGCGCCCTGGCCCGCCCGCCGCAGGCCGGACGCCACCTGTACACCGATCTCGGTCCGCTGCACGCCGCGCTGGTCGCGCAAGGGGTCGGCGACGCCCAGGAATTGGAGGACTTCCTCACCGCCCGGCTCGGTATGCCCGCGCCCGGCGGCCACCGCTTCGGCGACGACCTCGGGGCGCTGCGGGTGCGGCTGGCCACCGGGCCGCTGTTGGACGGCACGGACGAGGAACGCACGGAATGCCTCACGTCACCCTCACCGTTGGAACTGCCACACGTGCAACGCGCGTTGATGTCCGTGAGATCGGTCTTCGGCGATCTCCGCGACGACGCCCAGCGATGGGAGCCTCCTCGATGACGCAGCAGACGCCGCAGTCCGGGTCGACCACCACGACCACCACGCCGACCGGGTCACCCGGCGTCCCGGCTGCCGTCGCACCCCCGTTCCCGCCGCTCGCCGAACCCCGCGCCCTGGGCGAACACCGGTTCTGGCCGCGGTCCTTCCACGACCGGCTCACCTCGCCCCTGCCCGGCTTCAGGTCCCTCGCCCGCTTCGCCCGCGAGGGCTCCGTGCGGCCCTCGCCCGAGGGCCTGGCCGACATCCCGCGGCTGCCCTACGAACCCGGCCCGCTGCCCCGGGTCGACGCGCGCACCATCGCCGTCAGCTGGGCGGGCCACGCCAGTTGGGTCGTGCGGATCGGCGGCCTGACCGTGCTCACCGACCCGGTCTGGTCCCGTCGCATCCTCGGCACCCCGGCCCGCATCACCCCGGTGGGCGTGGCCTGGAGTGCACTGCCGCGGGTCGACGCCGTCGTGATCAGCCACAACCACTACGACCACCTGGACGCCCCGACGCTGCGCCGACTCCCGCGCGACACGCCGGTGTTCGTGCCCGCGGGCCTCGGCCGCTGGTTCCGGCGGCGCCGGTTCACCACCGTGACCGAACTGGACTGGTGGGAGGCGGCCGAACTGTCCGGCGTCCGTTTCGACTTCGTGCCCGCCCACCACTGGTCCAAGCGCAGCCTCACCGACACCTGCCAGAGCCTGTGGGGCGGCTGGGTGTTCACCGACCCGGAGGGACAGCGGGTCTACTTCGCCGGCGACACCGGTTACGGCCACTGGTTCTCCCGCATCGGCCGTCGCTACCCGGACATCGACCTCGCCCTGCTCCCGATCGGCGCCTACGACCCGCGCTGGTGGCTCAGCGACGTGCACTGCGACCCGGAGGAGGCGGTGCGCGCGGCCCAGGACCTGGGCGCCCGCCGGATGGCGCCCATGCACTGGGGTGCTTTCGTCCTCTCCGCCGAGCCCGTTCTCGAACCGCTCACCCGGGTACGGGCCGAGTGGCAGAGAGCGGGCCTGGACCGCGCGGATCTGTGGGACCTGCCGGTGGGCGGCTCACGAGTGCTCGGCTGAGCCCTCCGCGGTCAGACCCCGTGACGCACCGGCGATCCTGCACGCCGACGATCCTGCACACGGGCGACCGCGCGGCCCGCCCTGCCCGGAACACGGGCGCCCGCCCCCGCCCGGAACACGGCTGCTCGCCCCCCGAGTACGGCGAGTACGGGGCTCACACGGGTCCATGGGTGTCCGTCTGGGCCCGGGCCGTCCCGCGGATCCGGCGCCACACGCCCGGTGCCCCGCTGATCGCCACGGTCAGCACGACCGCCGCGACCACCCCCTGCCAGGGCTCGGCGAACAGCGAACCGCCCAGGATGCCGATCAGCTGATACGTCACCGCCCAGGCCAGACAGGCCGGCAGGTTGCCGCGGGCGAAGCGGCGCAGAGGCCACCCGGCCATCAGGCAGGCCAGCATCACCGGTATGCGGCCGGCCGGGACCAGCCGGGACAGCACCAGCACCGCCACCCCGTGGTCGGCCAGCTTCTGCTGTGCCTGGGTCAGCCGGTCCTCGGGAGCCCGGGCCCGGATCGCCTCCAGCCAGCGCGAGCCGTTCCTCGACCCCATCCCGCGCCGGCCCAGCCAGTACAGCGCCACGTCCCCGAGGAACGCGGCCGGCGAGGCCGTCGCGAACACCAGCGCCAGCGCGAACGGGGCCGTCTGGTGGAAGGCGACCACCGCCGCCGAACTCACCAGCGCCCCGGTCGGCACCACCGGCACCAGCGCCCCGATCAGCACCAGCAGGAACAGCGTCGGATACCCGATCGCCTGCTGCGCGGCCTCCGGCGGCGGCGTGGTCGTCGCGGCCGCGAGCCAGCTCACCGCGCGACCTCCAGCCGTACGCTCTCCCCGTGCCCGAGCTTGTGCACCGCCACCTGGGGCGCGGCCTCCGCAGCGAGGCGCACGAACTCGTCGCCCGGCGCATGGAACTCATGGGGGCGCACGGCGTCCATCCCGATGGGCCAGTACGTGCCGTAGTGCACCGGCACCGCGCTGTGCGGCGCGAGCCCGGCCAGCGCCCGCGCGGCCCGCCCGGCGTCCAGGTGCCCCTCACCGAGGTGCGGACCCCAGCCGCCCACCGGCAGCAGGGCCAGGTCCACCGGCCCGACCTCCGCGGCCATCGAGTCGAACAGCCCGGTGTCCCCGGCGAAGTACGTCCGTGCCTGGCCCTCGACGACGTACCCGAGCGCGGGGGAGCGGTGCGGGCCGACCGGCAGCCTGCGCCCGTCGTGCAGCGCGTGTACCGCGCGGACGACCAGGTCACCGACCTCGATCCGGTCACCGGGGGACACCTCGGTGACCCGCAGCCCGTCGAGCCGTCGCAGCCCGGGCACCGCCCGTGGTGCGCCCCGGGGCACGAGCAGGCGCGTGCCCGGGGTGAGCCGGGCCAGCGAGGGCAGGTGCAGATGGTCGGCGTGCAGGTGGGAGACGAGTACCAGGTCCGCGCGGTGGGCGTCCGGGGGCGGCAGGGCGCCCCGGCGGCGGCGCAGATGCGCGAGCCGTCGTGCGAACAGTGGGTCGGTAAGTACACGTATGTTCGAATCTTTGATCGTGCAGGTCGCGTGACCCCACCAGGTGACCTCCACCGGCACCTTCTTCGCCTCCTTCGCGCGACTCCCCCGAAGCCTACGGGCAGGAGTAGGGTCGGCGGGGAAACCCGGAGGTGAGGGGGGCTCCATGGGACCGGTTCGGGTCACGGCGATCGCGAGTCTGACGCCGCTGGAGGAACTGGAGGCGGATCCCTTCCTGGTGGATTCCCGCAGTCAGCACGCGATGTGCGCACACTGGGCCGCCGAACGCGGTTACGTCGTCACCCGGGAACTGCTGGTGCGGGGGCTCAGGACCGACCACGGCGTGCTGTGGGAGGGGGTGCGGCCCGGCGTGGACGTCTTCGTGGCACCGAGCCGCCGGGTCCTGGAGAGCGCGCTGTTCTCGGTGGAGCAGTTCACCGCGGAGTGCGCGCGGCGCGGGGTGCGCGTCGAGACCGTCGGCCGGGCCGAACCACGCTACGACGCCCAGATGAAGGCCCGGGTGCACCGCCGGCTGTCCATGCCCACCGCCGGATACGACGGCAGGTAGCCGCAGCACCGGGACGGCACCGGCCCGACGCCGCCGGGTCCGGCCGTACCGGCCGTATGACAAGGTGGGCGGACGGGCCCGCGCGGCGACGGGCCGGAACGTGAGGGGTACGGGGCGTGCGTGGCGGGCGGTGGCGGCGACTACTCAGCCAGGTCGGGCGGAGCGTCACGGTGTGGGCGGTCTCCACGCTCACCATGCTGGTGCTCGCCGCGATCCTGCCCGACTTCCAGCTCCAGTCGGCCGACGGCGACAGCGCCACCCGCATCGCCGTCACCGCCGCGCTCGGCGCGGGCGCCTTCGGTGTGCTGTCGGCCGTGGTCTGGCCCGTCCTCGTGCGGCTGCTGCTGCTCGTGCCCGCGCTCGTCCTCGGACTGCTCGTCTTCTTCCTCAACGGCTCGCTGCTGCTGCTCGCGCTGCGCATCAACCCCACCGGCCGGGGCGCCGTGGCCCCCGAGACCGCCGTGATCGTGGCCGCCGTGATGTCCGCCGTCGCCTCCGCCACCAGCGCCGCCCTGGTCGTCCGGGACGACGAGGCGTACCGGCGCCGGCTGCACCGGCTCGCCGACCGGCGCGGCCGCTTCCGACCGCCGTGCCCGGTGACCCCCGGCACCGTCTTCATCCAACTCGACGGCGTCGGCCACGACGTGCTCACCGACGCCGTCGCCAAGGGGCTCATGCCGACCGCCGCCCGCTGGCTCGGCACGGGCGACGGGCGGAACCCCAGCCACCGGCTGACCTGCTGGCGCACCGACTGGTCCAGCCAGACGGGCGCCAGCCAGCTCGGCATCCTGCACGGCAGCACCTTCGACATACCCGCCTTCCGCTGGTACGAGAAGGAGCACCGCGAGGTGATGGTCTGCAACCGCCCGGCCAGCGCCGCCGAACTCCAGCGCCGCGCCGTCGCCCGCACCGGCGACGGCGGACTGCTCGGCGCGGACGGCGCGAGTCGCGGCAACCTGTTCAGCGGCGGGGCCGACGAGCAGGCCCTCGTGCTGTCCATCGCCGTCCGCCGCCGCGGCCGGGAGAACCGCTCCCGGTCAGGCTACTTCGCCTACTTCTCCGACCCCGCCAACGCCGTCCGCACCGCCCTGTCCTTCTTCGCGGAGGTCGGCCGCGAGATCTTCCAGTCCACCCGGGCCCGGATCGGGAAGCAGCGGCCGCGGGTGGGGCGCGGCGGCCTCTACCCGCTGGTGCGCGCCTTCGCCACCGTGGTCGAACGGGACGTCGTGGTCGCCGCGGTGGTCGGCGACATGCTCGTCGGCCGCACCGCCGTCTACGCCGACCTGGTCGCCTACGACGAGGTGGCCCACCACTCCGGGCCGCACAGCCAGGACGCCGCGATGGTGCTGCGCCGGCTGGACCGCTCGCTCGCGCTGATCGCGAAGGTCGCCGAGCACACCCCGCGGCCCTACCGGATCGTCGTCCTCTCCGACCACGGACAGAGCCCCGGCGAGACCTTCCGCGCCCGTTACGGCCTCACCCTCGGCGACCTCGTCCGGGCCGGCAGCGGGCTGCACGTACCGCGCCGCGCCGATCAGACCCGCAGCGGCACGGAGGCACGGGCCGCCGTACGGGCCGCCCTGCGCAGGCCGGTCGAGGAGGGCGGCGAACAGCGCCGTCCGGTGCGCCGCCGCTCCGAGCCGATCGTCCTCGCCTCCGGCAACCTCGGCCTGGTCTCCTTCCCGGACGTGCCGCACCGCTTGACCAAGGAGGAGATCGACGCCCGCCATCCCGCCCTGCTCGGCGCGCTCGCCAACCACCCCGGCATCGGCTTCCTGCTGGTGCGCAGCGCGCAGCACGGCGGGGTGGTGCTCGGCGCGTACGGCGTGGAGATCCCGCTCGACCGGCTCGACGACGAGCCCGGGCTGCTCGACCGGTTCGGACCCGGCGCCGCCGACGCCGTGCGCCGCACCCACTCCTTCCCGCACACCGCCGACATCATGGTCAACTCCGCGTACGAGCCGGACGACGGCGAAGTCCTCGCCTTCGAGGAGCAGATCGGGTCGCACGGCGGGCTGGGCGGCGCCCAGTCCCGGCCGTTCCTGCTGTCACCCGTCGAGCTGTCCGCACCGGCCGCCGACGGCCGGCTCCTGGTCGGCGCCGAAGAGGTCCATCGTGTCCTGCGCCGCTGGCTGAGCGAGTCCAACGGTCCCCAGGTGCCCCTTCCCACGGACACCGAAGCGGACGCGAAGAGAGACACGGACGCGGCGAGGAACGCGGGCCCGAAGAGGGGCGCGAGCACCGAGACGGTGTTGGGCTCGGGCTCGGACCCGGATTCGGACAGCCAGGCGGCCTGAACACCGCCGGTGCGCCGGGAGCCCGCCTGCCTGGTCCCGCAGGGCCGTCGCCTGCCGTTCACCTCGCAAGGCCAGGTCTTCAGGGTGCGGTGAGCGCGGATGTGATCGGATGGGCCGTGAACTCCCCCCGGCCCGCGCCGGGAAGAGGGCGCCCCGCTCCGGGACCACACGCGAAAGGAACAACCGTGGCTACCACGCGCACCGCACACACCGTCTGGGAAGGCAACCTGATCGAGGGCAACGGAGTCGTCACCTTCGACTCCTCCGGCATCGGCGAGCAGCCGGTGTCGTGGGCGTCGCGTTCCGAGAAGGCGAACGGCAAGACCAGCCCGGAGGAGCTGATCGCCGCCGCGCACTCCAGCTGCTTCTCCATGGCGCTGTCGAACAGCCTGACCAAGGCGGGCACCCCGCCCACCAGGCTCGTCACCTCGGCCGACGTGGACTTCCAGCCGGGCCAGGGCATCACCGGCATCCAGCTGACCGTCGAGGGCACGGTTCCGGGCCTGGACAATGACGCCTTCGTCGCCGCCGCCGAGGACGCCAAGAAGAACTGCCCGGTCAGCCAGGCCCTGGCCGGCACGACCATCACGCTGTCGGCGAAGCTCGCCTGACGCCGCCACGTTCCACGGTGCCGCGCCCTCCAGGGGGTGCGGCACCGCCCTTTCGGGGTACCCGGCATTGACAACAGCGCACTCAAGTTTTGTGCTGGATTGGGGGCACGCCCGGGCGGAAGGGGACGGAGATGGCACGCGCGGTCGGGATCGATCTCGGTACGACGAACTCGGTGGTGGCCGTCCTGGAGGGCGGTGAGCCCACCGTCGTCGCCAACGCCGAGGGAGCGAGGACCACCCCGTCGGTCGTGGCCTTCGCCAAGAACGGTGAAGTACTGGTCGGTGAGGTCGCCAAACGGCAGGCCGTGACGAACGTGGAGCGCACCGCGCGCTCCGTCAAGCGGCACATGGGCGACGCGGACTGGCGCTTCCCGGAGAGCGGCACCGTCGACGGCACCCGCTACCGGGCCCAGGAGCTGTCGGCGCGGGTGCTGCAGAAGCTGAAGCGGGACGCCGAGTCCTACCTCGGCGAGGACGTCACCGACGCGGTGATCACCGTACCGGCGTACTTCGACGACGCGCAGCGGCAGGCGACCAAGGAAGCCGGCGAGATCGCCGGTCTGAAGGTGCTGCGGATCATCAACGAGCCGACGGCGGCGGCCCTGGCCTACGGACTCGACCGCGGCGAGGAGCAGACCGTCCTCGTCTTCGACCTCGGCGGCGGCACCTTCGACGTCTCCCTGCTGGAGATCGGCGACGGCGTCATCGAGGTGAAGGCCACCAACGGCGACACCCATCTAGGTGGTGACGACTGGGACCAGCGGGTCGTCGAACACCTGGTCAAGAAGTTCAAGGGGGAGAACGGCATCGACCTCGGGGCCGACAAGATGGCCGGGCAGCGGCTGCGTGAGGCCGCCGAGAAGGCCAAGATCGAGCTGTCGTCCTCGTCCGAGACCGGCATCAACCTCCCCTACATCACGGCATCCGCCGCGGGCCCGCTGCACCTGGACGAGAAGTTGACCCGCGCCCAGTTCCAGGAGCTCACCGCCGATCTGCTCGACCGCTGCAAGACCCCCTTCCACCAGGCGGTCAAGGACGCCGGAGTGAAGCTCTCCGCCATCGACCACGTGATCCTGGTCGGCGGCTCCACCCGGATGCCCGCTGTCACCGACCTGGTCAAGGAACTCACCGGGAAGGAACCGCACAAGGGCGTCAACCCCGACGAGGTGGTGGCGGTCGGTGCCACCCTCCAGGCCGGGGTGATCCGCGGCGACGTCAAGGACGTGCTGCTCCTCGACGTCACCCCGCTGTCCCTGGGCATCGAGACCAAGGGCGGCATCATGACGAAGCTCATCGAACGCAACACGACCATTCCGACCCGCCGTTCGGAGATCTTCACCACGGCCGACGACAACCAGCCCTCCGTGGGCATCCAGGTCTACCAGGGTGAACGGGAGATCGCCGCGTACAACAAGAAGCTGGGCGTCTTCGACCTCACCGGACTGCCGCCCGCCCCGCGCGGAGTGCCGCAGATCGAGGTGGCCTTCGACATCGACGCCAACGGGATCATGCATGTCTCGGCGAAGGACCTGGCCACCGGCCGCGAGCAGAAGATGACGGTGACCGGCGGTTCCGCCCTCCCCAAGGACGACATCGACCGCATGATGCGGGAGGCCGAGCAGTACGCGGAGGAGGACCACAGGCGCCGCGAGGCCGCCGAGACCCGCAACCAGGGCGAGCAACTCGTCTACCAGACGGAGAAGTTCCTCCGGGAGAACCAGGACCGGATTCCCGCCGACACCAAGTCCGAGGTCGAGTCGGCGACAGCGGAGCTGAAGACGCTGCTGGAGCAGCACGCGAACAGCGCGGACGGCGCCGACACCGCCGCCCTGCGCACCGGAGTGGAGAAGCTGGCCTCCGTCAGCCAGCGCATGGGCCAGGCGATGTACGAGCAGGCCGGGCAGCAGACCTCGGCCCGGACCACCGAGCACCCCCCACCGGCGGACGAGGAGGACGTGGTCGACGCGGAGATCGTCGACGACGAACGGAACACCAAGGGCGGCGCCGCCTGAGCCGGGCCGGCGGCCCTCGCCGGGCCGCGGCGTACGCGGACGGCGAGGGCCCGGGCGGGGGGCGCCCGGTCAGACGGTCAGCAGGCGTCGCAGGTCCGCGGCGTACTTGCGGACGAGGGACGCGGAGAGGTGCGGGATGTCGCGCAGGGCGCCGATACCGGTCTCCTGGACGGCCGCCCGGAAGCGGGCCGACGGCACGACCGAGCCGGGCACCGGCGGCTCCGGCTCCTGGAAGCCGTGCAGCAGCGGCAGCACCGAGTGCTGCCGCTGTGCCTCCGGCAGGGCTCGGAGGGCGGCTTCCAGGCGGATCAGCCAGTCACGGTGGTCCTCGATGCGTTCGACGCGGTGGCCGTCCTCGGCCAGCCAGTCCACGAACGTGTCCAGCGAGACGCCGTCGTCGTGCGGGTTCACGAGGCTGAAGGTGCGGTACCCGGCGGCGGCCGGACCCAGCGCGACGACCGCGGCGGCGGTGAAGTCGACGGGCAGTCCGTCGTAGTGGGCCCGCGGCCGTCCGCCGTCCGCGGCCCGGTAGAAGGACCGCGGGGCCAGGCCCGTGGCGAGGACGCTGAACAGCAGCCGGCTGAACATGTCCGGCACGTTGAGCTGCCCGGCGTACCGGCTGTGCGCCAGGATCATGTTGGAGCGGAACACCGTCACCGGCAGTCCGCACAGGTCGTGCGCCTCGCGCAACAGCACCTCACCGGCCCACTTGCTCGTCGCGTACCCGCTGGCGTACCCGTCGTCGACCGGCTGGGCGGGCAGCGCGGCGCGGACGTCGGAGTCCTCGTCGAGCGGCCCGTTTGCCCGGGACGCGGACACGGCCACGCTGGAGATGTACGTGAACGGCTTGAGCCGGCCGGTCAGGGACAGCCGGATCAGTTCGGCGGTGCCGACCACGTTCGCGTCGAAGAGGTGGTTGTAGGGCAGGACGTGGTTCACCAGCGCACCCGCGTGGACGATCAGGTCCACCTGCTCGGCCAGCCGGTCCCAGGTCGCCTCGTCCAGACCGAGTCCGGGCTCGGCGATGTCGCCCGCCAGGACCTCCAGGTGCCCGGTGGCCAACTCCGCGAAGTGTCCGGTCAACCGGGCGTCGGCGGTGCCGAAGGCGTCGGTCAGACGCTGCCGGGCGGCCGTCGCGTCCTTGCCGCGGACCACGACGGTCAGCGTGCCGCCCGCGGGGGCGAGCCGCTCCAGCCACTCCAGGGCGAGGAACCGGCCCAGGTATCCGCTCGCACCCGTCAGCAGGACATGGCGCGGTTCGCCCTCGGTGCGCGGCAGCGACCGGGCGCCGTCCAGGGTGCGGGTGTCGAGGAACCGGTCCAGGGTGAGGTCCTTGGCGTACACCTCGGTGACGTCCGCGCCGTGCACCGACGTGAACGCGGGCCGGGTCGTGGCGGTCGCCCGCTTGGCCTCGACGTACGCGGCGAGCTGCCGCAGGTCGTGCGCCGGGCTGATGATGACGTCGACGGGCACCCGGATGCCGAAGGTGTCGTGCAGCAGGTCGGACAGCGACACCGCCGAGAGCGAGTCGCCGCCGAGGTCCCGGAAGTGCGCGGCGGGGCTCACCTCGGCGGTGGCACCGGCGAGCAGTGCCCGTGCCGCCCGCTGGACCGTCTCAAGGACCGGCCGGCCGGCGCCCGTACGGCGCAGGTCGTGCAGTTCCTGGCTCTCCCGCTCGGCGAGGTCGGCGTACATCTGCTCCAGCCGTTCGCCGTACCGCTCCACGAGCTTGGGCCACAGCAGTTTGCGGTGGTCCGAGAGCAGCCCGTTGGCCTGGCTGAACGGTTCGGTCTCCAGGAGCAGGCCACGGGGAATCTCGTACGAGTTGAGGCCCCGGTCCTTCGCGATCTGCTGAAACGATTCGCTGAGCAGTTGTTCGAGACGGCCGCTCTCCTCCCCGTACCGGGCCAGGGCGTCCGTGGTGGGCACGACGACGGCGAGCAGGTACGAGCGCTCGCTGTTGCCGTGGACGAAGATCTGCCGCACCAGTGGCGCGGCCGCGAAGAACGCCTCCAGCCGGGAGGTCGCCACGAACTCGCCCTGGGACAGCTTGAGGACGCTCTTGCGGCGGTCCACGACGGCGATCCGGTCCGGCGCCGTCGCCGCCACGATGTCCCCGGTCCGGTAGTAGCCGTCCGCGTCGAACAGGTCCGCCGTGAGTTCGGGCTGCCGGTAGTAGCCGGGGATGACCGCGTCGGTCCTGAGCAGCAGCTCACCGCGCGGGTGCGGGGTGTCGGTGCGGAAGTAGCCCAGTTCGGGCACATCGGCCAGCTTGTAGTCGGTCACCGGCGGGCGCAGCAGTTCGCCGTCGACGGAGATGCCCGCCGCCTCCGTGGACCCGTAGACGATGTGCAGCGGTATGCCGAGCAGGGCCTCGATGAACTCGGTCAGTTCGGCGGACAGCGGCGCGGAGCTGTTGCTGGCCCAGGTGACGCGTCCGCCGAGGACGTCGTCGCGCAGGTGGGCGCGCGCCTCGGCCGCGGCCGTCCTGGGGTCGGCGCCCGCGTCCGTGCGCCGGTTCAGCTCGCTCCGGTAGCGCTGGTGGAGCATTTCGCACACGCGGGGCACGAGAGACAGTTCGGTGGGGCGTATGAGGGCGATGTCCTCGAAGAACGTCGACAGGTCGCTGGTGGCGGTGAAGCAGGTGACACCGCCGCGCACCAGCGCGTTCTTCAGTGAGGAGTGGCCGGCGACATGGCTCATCGGCATGTAGTTGACGGTGACGACCTCGGTGCCGGCGAACAGTTTCGACCAGGCACCGCCCCACATCGCCCTGGCCAGCCGCTCGGTGTACATGGCGCCCTTCGGGGTGCCGGTGCTCCCCGAGGTGTAGATGAGCATCGCGAGGGGGTCCTCGTCGTCGCCGGGCGCGTACAGCGGCGCGTGCGGCAGCTTTGCGCCGCGGGCGAGGACGTCCGACAGGGCGACCACGTCCACGTCCCGGCCCGCCTCGGCGAGGAGTGCGGCGGCGGCGGAGATCCGGTCCGCCTGGTCCTCGGCGCCCGGGTGGTGGTCGAAGACGACCAGGCGCTGCACCGACGTCGTGCGCCGGGCCAGTTCGGCCGCCGCGTCCAGCCGCTCGACGCTCGCGGCGACGAGGAACGGCTCGGTCTCCGCCACGATGGACGCCAGCTGCTCGACCGGGGCGCTGGTCTGCAACGGCACGCTGACCGTGCCGAGATGGACGCAGGCCAGGTCCAGGGTCGCGTAGTCCCGGCTGGTGAAGCCGAGCAGGGCCACCCGGTCGCCCGCGCTCAGCGGCCGCTCGGGATGGCGGTGCCATTCGCTCGCCACCGCACGGATGCGGTCCCATAGTTCGCGGTAGCTGGTCGTTGCGTAGCGTGGCAGCAGCCGGACCGACACCCGTCCGGTCCGGGCGTCCCGCACGAACTCCTTCGCGCGTTCAGCGACGGCGGGCCGGTCCGCATGGCGCTCAAAGACGTCTTCCATTACTTGCGCAAGTCGCAATGTTGCCTCCGCGTCGCATAGTTGGCGGATCGGTGTCGTGGGGGGAAAGGAAAGATGCGCATCGGCAGAGCGGTTCGTCCTCGGGGATCCGCGAGAAAAAGCGCCGGTCAGGGATCCCCGCCCAGATGCTAAGCAGACCGGATCGGACGCGCGGAGAAAAACACCACGGATCCGTCAGGTCGGGTGCGGCGGCGTGCTATTCCCGGCCACGGAATACCGGAAGAGAAGAAGGGCCCCGCGCGGGTATTCCGGCGCAGGGCCTGAGGCCGTTCCGTACGGTACTCGTACGGCGCCGCTCACGCGGCGGTGCTCGTCATGTGCCGTTCATGCGGCGGTGCTCATACGCCGGTGTTCAATCGGCGGTTCGCGGTGGTCGTCCTGCGGCGGTGCTCACGCGGTGCCGAGGGGTTCGGCCTCGTAGGCGCGGTGCAGGAGGTCGAGGAAGGCGGGGGCCTCCGGCAGCGGTACCTGGCCGATCCGGTGCACCGCGACGCCCGGGGTCCAGGAGTTCAGCACGGCGCAGCCGGCCAGTGAGGGCAGGTCGGCGAGGGTGATGTCCGCCTCGCGCTGCGGGACGTCCAGGCGGTCCAACTGCCTGCGGACGATGCCCATGGTGACCCCGTGGAGCATCTCGGCGGACGGCCAGACCACACCGGAACCGTCCCAGAACGCGAGGTTCCAGATGGACGCCTCGCTGAGCCGGCCCCGGCGGTCGAGGAAGGCGGCGTCGTCGAAGCCCTGGGCCACCGCCTGGCGCAGGAAGAACGTCTTGGCCGGTTCGCCGACGTGTTTCACCGACGGCAGGAACCGTTCGTGGCGCACCGCCGAGAGCGCCAGCGGCCCCTTGGGGCCGTTCGCGGGTGGCGCGGTGCGGATCAGCACGTGAGGGAAGGTGCCGGGGTCGGTGGGGGTGAACTCGCCGGCCGGGTCGTGGAGCGTGACCGTCAGGGAGAGGTCGGCGGGTGCGTCCCGTAGCGCGTCCCGCAGTTGGGCCCGTACCCGGTCATCGGGCGTGGTGCGGCCGAAGAGCTCCAGCGAGCCGTGCCGCAGCCGCGCCAGGTGCAGGTCGAGGCCGCGGATCCGGCCCCCGCGCACCTGCATCGCCGTGAAGTGGGCGTACCCCATGAAGGCGAGCGGAACCAGGGCTTGCGCGGTGGGTGTCTCGCCGTTGTGCCGGACCAGGAATTCCTGAGGAAGTGCCATACCGGGACAACGACGGGATTTCCGGGCGGACACTCTCCGGAGCGGCCCGCCGAGCGCCCTGGCCCCGGACTCCGCCGAACGTCCTGGCTACGGACTCCGCCGGGGCCGGGGCCAGGCGTTCGCGGCCTGCTGTGCGAAGCCGTCGAGCAGTACCTCCAGGCCCACCGCGAAGTCGTCCTCGGTGGGTCTGATCGGTGACTGGCCGGGTTCGTCGTCGCCGGGCAGGAGCTGCTGCGCCACGCGCTGGATGGAGGCGCCCTGCACATACGACCAGACGGTGAGGGTGAGCGTGCGGGCCAGCTCGGGGTCGTCGGTCAGATCGGCGAGCGCGTCCGTCATCCAGTCGAGGCACGTGGTGTCGGAGAAGTGGCGGGCGGACGCCTGGGTGACGAGGGTCCACGGATGCTTGCGGTAGACCTCCCGGTCGAGTTCGACCGCGAGCCGTACGGCGTCGCGCCAGTGCGGTGGTGGTGGGGACGGATAGGGGTGTTCCTCACAGACCGAGCGGGTGATCGCCGTGAGCAGCTCGTCCTTGTTCGCGATGTGCCGGTACAGGGACATGACCCCGGAGTCGAGGTCGTGGGCTAGGCGCCGCATGGAGAGTGCGGCGATGCCCTCCGCGTCGGCGATGCGGATCGCGGCGCTGATGATGGCGCGTCGGGTGAGTCCGAGTGAACTCGCCTGCCCGCCTTGCGTCTTGATGGCCATGCTGTAGTCTAACCAGCGGTATGGGTACGCCGTACGCACAATCACGCGTACGGCGTACGCCAGGCGTTTCGCGTACGCCATACGCGTGATATTCGCGTACACCGTATGCATGGTGTGCCGACGAACGTGTCCGACTTTGCGTGAACAACTTCGCACCTTCCCTTGAAAGGTTGCCCGTGACTTCCCTGGATTTAGTCGCGGAGCGTGCCGACCGGCGTGCCTGGCTGGGCCTCCTGATCGTGCTCGGTCCGGTCGCCCTCGTCGCGATGGACGGCTCCGTGCTCTACCTCGCGATGCCGAGCATCACCTCCGCGATCACCCCCACCACCGACCAGGCCCTGTGGATCCTCGACATCTACGGCTTCGTGGTCTCGTCGCTGCTCATCGCGTTCGGCAACCTCGGTGACCGCTACGGCCGGCTCAAGTTCCTGCTCGTGGGGGCGGTCGTCTTCGGAGCCGGCTCGGTCGGCGCGGCGTTCTCCCCGAACCCCGAGGTGCTCATTGTCTGCCGGGCCCTCATGGGACTCGGCGGCGCGACGCTGCTGCCCTCGGGCCTGGCGATCATCAGCAACATCTTCCGCAACCCGAAGCAGCGGGCCCAGGCCATCGGCATCTTCGCGGCGACCTTCGCCGCCGGGTTCGCGGTCGGTCCCATCGTCGGTGGTCTGCTGCTCAACCGCTTCGCCTGGGGATCCGTCTTCCTGATCAACATCCCGGTCGTCGTCCTGTTCCTCGCCTTCGCGCCCGTGCTGCTGAAGGAGGTGCGCGAGGCGAGCCCGGGACGGGTGGACGCGCTGAGCGTGCTGCTGTCCGCCGTCGGCATCCTGCTGACCGTGTACTCCGTCAAGTCGGCCGCCGCGTCGGGCTTCTCCATGTCCCAGCTGCTCATCGGCGCCGTCGGCCTGGTGATCGTGGTGCTGTTCGTGCGCAGGCAGTTCACCCTGGAGTACCCCCTGCTCGACCTGAGGCTGTTCCGCGACCGGGTCTTCACCGTCGCGATCCTCACCGGTCTGCTCTCGCTGGTCGCCTGGGCCGCGGCCGGCTACCTCAGCGGCGTCTACCTCCAGTCGGTTCTCGGCCACAGCGTGCTCGCCTCGGCCCTGCTGGCCGTGCCCGGCGCGGTCGTCCTCACCGTGACCTGCGTCGGCACCAGCGCGATCGTCGACCGCGTCGGCAAGCGCGCGGCCCTCATCGCTTCGCACTTCGCCATGGGCGTCGGCCTGTTGTTGATGCTGTTCGCCGGGGTCGGCGGCGGGGTGGCGGCGTTCATCGCCTCCACGATGATCGCGGGCATCGGCTACGGCCTGTCCTTCAGTCTCGTCGCGGAGACCGCCGTCGCGGCCGTGCCCGCCGAGCGGGCCGGATCGGCGGCGTCCATCGCCGAGATGAGCAACGAACTCGGCAACGCCCTCGGCATCTCGCTGCTCGGCTCCCTGGCGGCCGTCTGCTTCCGGCTCCTCGGGCCGGACCTCGCCGGCACCCTGGGCGAGACGCTGGAGGCGCCGGGCATCACCGCGGCCGCGGCCCGGGAGGCCAAGGACGCCTTCGTCTCCGGCATGCACGTGGCGATCGCGGTGGCGAGCGCCCTGTCGCTGGGGCTCGGCTGTCTGGCGGTGCGCTGGGTGCCGCGGCAGGCGGCGGCCGAGTAGCCCGCACGGCCGGTCCGGCGGCCTGGCGTTCCCGCGGCGCTCGCCGGGCCCGGCCGGACCGGCCGCTGCCGTCGCGTCAGGCCGCCCGCCGCGTCGGTGGCTTGATCCAGGTCCGGAAACGGGTGCGCTTGACCCCGACTTGACACTCTCGTTCCGTATGGTGGCCGTCACCATCTGTGGTCGTTACAGTCTGGAGGGCCGTCATGGGGGTGACGTCACGGCAGTTCCTGGAGGAGGGGATGGTGTCGCAGGTCACGCATGCGACGCCGGGGCCGCGGCGCGGCCGTCGGCAGGCGTGTCCGGTACGGGGGGACCTGCCGGCGCGGCAACGATGTCGTCGCACGCGTGGATCGGGTGCCGCCCGCGAACGCCGCCCGCCGGGCCAGCCCGCGGAGCCGGTTCCCGAGTCCTTCCGAGTCACGTCCGTCCGAGGCGGCCGGGGCGAACCGGTTTCGGCCGCCGGCGGCACGCCGAAGCCTGCCCATCCTTCGCAGCCAGGCGGCAACAAGGAGACCCGTGACCTACGTAGACCTGCTTCCCGCGACCACGGGGCGTGGAACGATCCCCGTACCTCCGGCACACGCACACGACGTGACCTTCGCCGAACTCTGCTCCCGGCTCTTCGCCTCACTGCCCCGAAGTGACCAGTACCGGAAGGGCATCTACTATTTACGTGGCCTTCTGGAGGCCGAGGGGCGGAAATCCATACGCGCCATCGCGGCACTGTTCGAAGACCACGTCTCGGAACAGAACCTGCACCATTTCATTTCCTCCTCCACCTGGGACTGGGTGCCCATGCGGCAGGCGCTGGCCGGTCATTTGCTGGCCATGGCGCAGCCTCAGGCATGGGTCGCCCAACCCATGATCATCCCGAAATCCGGACGTCATTCCGTCGGCGTGGACCGGCATTTCTTCCCGGACCTCGGACAAGTGCTCAACGCCCAGCGGGCGATCGGCGTATGGGCCGCCTCGGACGAACTGACCGCACCGCTCAACTGGCGCCTGCACCTGCCGAAGACCTGGCTCAAGGACAGTCACCGGCGCACTCAGGTCGCGATACCCGACGGCATGAGACCCGAGACCCTGACCGAATGCCTGGTCGGGGCCTGTGCCGAGACCGTGCTGGGCTGGGGGCTCCCGACGCGGCCCCTGGTCGTTGACACCTGCGAAGGCCACACGGCGACGATCTTCCAGGAGTTCGTCGCCTCCGGTGTGCCCCTCATGGTGCGCGCCGCCCGCGACCTGTGCCTGACCGTGACCGATCCACTGCTGCCCGCGAGCGGCGGCAGGGTGCTGCCAGCGGCCCAGATCATGGACCTCGCCCGGGATCTGCGGCGCCCCGCCAGCTGGACCGACTCCCGTCTCGACCTCGCACGCCACACCCACCTGGCGGCCACGGTACGGGTCGCCCTGCCCGTCTCGGCCCCGGGGCAGACCGGCTGCGGCGACCTGGCCCTGCTCGGCGTGCAGGACAAGCGCCGGCGCGGCCGGACCCGGCTGTGGCTGACCAACATGACCCATGCGCAACCAGGTGTGCTGGTACGCCTGAGCAAACTCACCGAGAAGGTCGACCGGGACGTCACGGAGATCTCCGACGGCGTGGGCATCCGTGACTTCACCGGACGGTCCTTCGGCGGATGGCACCGGCACGTCACCCTCGCCTCGGCCGCGCACACCGTTGTCGCGCTCTCCTGCCGGCCCCGCTGACATTCCCCGTTTCCCTGTCTCCGGCCCTTTCTCCGGATTTTCATTCGCGTACACATCATGAAGGCAGGCGGTCCGCGTACCGCCTGCCTTCTTTGATTTCAGCGCGTCACCACCCACGACAAACGCAACGGCCGTGGGGAGCAAAGCATCCGGCACCCGTACGAAACGCGGGACTTGACGGACTTCCGGGCACCTGACACATCACAGCGGAAATCATTGGCAGCCCATTCCGCGCTGTACATGCTCGGTGGTGCCGACGGGACACGTCGGCCTTGGACGGGGGGTTCGAGTCCGGCGCCGTGGCCGATTGCTTGTTCTTCTTTCATTTCCCTGCCAGCCGCCATTGATGCCGTATGAACGGAAAGTGGCGGAAAGGTTTTTCCAAACGGCCATCCATGATCGGAGAAACAGTGGACGACGTGCTGCTCGACATCAGCTACGAGACGGCTTTCCAGCAGCCGCCCTGGGCGGACACCACCCGCCTCAGACAGGTCCGCGAGGAACTGGCGGGACTTCCCCCGCTGGTGGCCGCCGAGGACGTCGACACCCTGCACGGCCTGCTCGCCCGGGTCGCGGCCGGTGAGGCCCAGGTGATGCAAGCGGGCGACTGCGCCGAGGACACCGCGGAGAGCACCGCCGACCACGTCGCACGCAAGGCGGGACTGCTCAACATGCTGGCCGGCGCACTGGAGATGGAGAGCGGCAGACCGGTGGTGCGCGTCGGCCGGATCGCCGGCCAGTACGCCAAACCTCGTTCGCAGCCCTTCGAGACCGTCGGCGGCCTCGAACTCCCCTCCTACCGCGGCCACATGGTCAACAGCCCGCTGCCCGACCCGGTCCTGCGCGTCCCCGACCCGGACCGCATCCTCACCGCCTACCGGGCGGCCGCCGCCGTCATGGGCCACCTCGACCGGCACGGCCCGCGGGGCACCGCCCCGATCGGCGCCCCCGTCTGGACCAGCCACGAGGCCCTGCTGCTGGACTACGAAATCCCCCTGGTCCGCCGGAACACGGCCGGCCGGCCGCTGCTCACCTCCACCCACTGGCCATGGATCGGCGAGCGGACCCGGCAGGTCGACGGCGCCCACGTGACCCTGCTCGCCCAGGTGGCCAACCCCGTCGCCTGCAAGGTCGGCCCCACGATGACGGCCGACGAACTCCTCGCCCTGTGCGAGCGCCTGGACCCCGCGCGCACTCCCGGCCGGCTCACCCTGATCGCCCGGATGGGCGCCGACGCGGTGGTCGCGCGGCTGCCCGGGCTCGTCGAGGCCGTACGCGCCGCCGGGCACCCGGTGATCTGGCTGAGCGACCCCATGCACGGCAACACCGTCACCGCTCCCGGCGGGCTGAAGACCCGCCTCGTCCGCACGGTCACGCAGGAGATCGAACGGTTCCAGACCGCGGTCGTGACCGCGGGCGGCGTACCCGGCGGCCTGCACCTGGAGACCACCCCCGACGACGTCAGCGAGTGCGTCACCGACGAGTCCGCCCTCGACACCGTCGGCTCCGACTACACCAGTTTCTGCGACCCGCGGCTCAACCCCGCCCAGGCCCTGGCCGCGGTCGGCGCCTGGTGGGTGAGCCGTCAGGCGGCGCCCGCGGTCGCCGCCTGACCGCGGCGCACACCTCCGGCACCGACCAGGAACCCCAGGAAAGGAATGACATGGCGGGCATACCCCCCATCGAGCCCTACCCGCTGCCGCGGGCCCAGGACCTGCCGCCCAACACCGCGCGCTGGACCGTGCACCCCGACCGGGCGGCCCTGCTCGTCCACGACATGCAGCGCTACTTCCTGCGACCGTTCCCGGACGCCGTCCGCGGCCCGCTCGTGCACAACGCCACCCGGTTGCGCGGCCTGGCCGCCGAGCTGGGCATACCGGTCGGCTACACGGCCCAGCCCGGCGGCATGACGGAATCGGAACGCGGGTTGCTGAAGGACTTCTGGGGGCCGGGCATGCGCGTCGACCTCGCCGACCGCGAGGTGGTCGAACCGCTCACCCCCGCTCCGCGGGACGCGGTGTTCACCAAGTGGCGCTACAGCGCCTTCTTCCGCTCCGGACTGCTGGGCTGGCTGCGCGGGCACGGCCGCGACCAGCTCCTCCTGTGTGGTGTGTACGCGCACGTCGGCGTACTGATGACCGCCGTCGACGCGTTCACCCACGACATCCAGCCGTTCCTGGTGGCCGACGCCGTCGGCGACTTCTCCGCCGACCGCCACCGCCTCGCCGTCGAGTACGCGGCCCAGCGCTGCGCCGTGGTCACCACCACCGACACCGTCGTCGCCGCCCTGGAGGCGGCCACCACGGTCCGCCTCGCCGACGCCCCCGAGGTGACCGCATGACGGTGGACCGGACGGCAGCCCGGCCCACCGTCCCGGCGGCCGGACTGCTCGACCGGATCCTGGCCCCCCGGCCCCCCGCCTACGCTCTGCTGCACCGGCCGGAGGCCA
Organism: Streptomyces sp. NPDC006012; assembly: GCF_042871185.1. Classification (NCBI taxonomy): domain Bacteria; kingdom Bacillati; phylum Actinomycetota; class Actinomycetes; order Kitasatosporales; family Streptomycetaceae; genus Streptomyces; species Streptomyces sp. NPDC006012. The sequence goes on along the minus strand of NZ_JBIAIE010000012.1, from coordinate 92,045 downwards.
CCGGCCCGGCCACGCTGGACGTGCTCGTCGGCGACATCTCGGCCCCCGCGACCCTCGCCGACCTCCCCGATCCGGCACACCTGCCCCTCCCCGGCACCGCACACCACGAGGTCCTGGCGCTCATCCCGTACCGGCAGATCGCCGAACGCGGCTTCGCCTGCGTGGACGACCGCGCACCGCTCCTCGCGATGACCGTGACCGGCCAGGGGCGACTGCCGGTCGCCGAGGCGCTGCACCGGCTGCCGGTCACGCCGATCGCCCTGACCGGCGAGCACTTCGACATCACGGACGACGCCTACGCCGGGATCGTCCGCAAGGTCATCGCCGACGAGATCGGCGAGGGGGAGGGCGCCAACTTCGTCATCAAGCGCTCCTTCGTCGCGGACATCACCGACTACACCCACCACAGCGCGCTGTCGTTCTTCCGGCGGCTGCTGCTCGGGGAGTCGGGCGCCTACTGGACCTTCGTCGTCCACACCGGGGAACGCACCTTCGTGGGCGCCACCCCCGAACGGCACATCAGCCTCACCGGCGGCACCGCCGTCATGAACCCCATCAGCGGCACCTACCGCTATCCGGCCACCGGCCCGACCCTCTCCGGCGTCCTGGACTTCCTCGCCGACCGCAAGGAGGCCGACGAGCTGTACATGGTCGTCGACGAAGAGCTGAAGATGATGGCCAGGATCTGCCGGGCCGGCGGACGCGTGGCGGGCCCGCAGCTCAAGGAGATGGCACGGCTCGCGCACACCGAGTACTTCATCGAGGGCCACAGCGAACTCGACCCGCGCCTGATCCTGCGCGAGGGGATGTTCGCCCCGACCGTCACCGGCAGCCCACTGGAGAGCGCCTGCCGGGTCATCAGCCGGTACGAGCCGCACGGCCGCGGCTACTACAGCGGCGTGCTGGCCCTCATCGGCCGGGACACCAACGGCGCACCCGCGCTCGACTCGTCCATCGTCATCCGCACCGCCGACATCGACGCGGCGGGCCGGGTGCGGATCGGCGTCGGCGCCACCCTCGTACGCCACTCCGACGCCGCCTCGGAGGTCGCTGAGACCCGGGCGAAGGCGGCCGGCCTGCTCGCCGCCCTCCGGGCGGATGCGGGACCTGCCCGCCCGGACCCCCCGGCCGCGGGCGGCGAACCCGGCCAGGACCCGCGGGCCACGCGCGCCCGGACCCCGGACCCGGCCGTGCCGGTCCGGTTCGCGGTCCACCCGGAGGTCCGGTCGGTCCTGGAGCGGCGCAACGCCACGCTCGCCGGTTTCTGGCTGGCCAAGGACACCGCTCGCCGGTGTGCCGTACCGGACCTCAGCGGCCGCAGCACCCTGGTGGTGGACGCCGAGGACACCTTCACCTGGATGCTCGACCACCAACTGCGCTCGCTGGGGCTCACGGTGACGGTCCGCCGCTTCGACGAGCCGTACGACTTCGACGGGCACGACCTCGTCATCATGGGCCCCGGTCCCGGCGACCCCCGGCAGACCGACGACCCGAAGATCGCGCACCTGCGCGGCGCCGTCGACACCCTGCTGCGCGAACGCCGCCCGTTCCTCGCCGTCTGCCTCAGCCACCAGGTGCTCAGCACCCGGCTGGGCTTCCCGCTGGTCCGCCGGGAGGTCCCCAACCAGGGCGTGCAGCGGGAGATCGACTTCTTCGGGAGCCGGGAACGCGTCGGCTTCTACAACACGTTCGCGGCCCACAGCGCCGAGGACGAGGCACGGTGCGACGGCGTCGGCCCGGTACAGGTGAGCCGCGACCCCGGCACCGGCGAGGTGCACGCACTGCGGGGCCCGCACTTCGCCTCGATGCAGTTCCACGCCGAATCACTGCTCACCGAGGACGGCGTACGCCTCGTCGCCGCGCTGTCGAGCGAGGTGCTGTCCGCGCGGACGACCTGAGACCCGGCCGGGCGGCGGGCGACCGAGCGCACTCCGCCCGGCCGCTCCACCGCTTCCCGCACCCCCGCCTGCCGAAGGACCCCCGATGAGCACCGACCTGCCCGCACCAGCCACCGTCACCACACCGCTCGCTTCAGCCACCGCCACGGCACCGCCCGCACCGGGGAGCGCCGTCCTGACCGCCCGCATTCCCGGCTCGAAAAGCATCACCAACCGGGCCCTGCTGCTGGCCGCCGCCGCATCCGGCACGACACGGCTGCACGCCCCGCTGGTCAGCGACGACACCCTCGCGTTCCGCACCGCCCTGACCGACCTCGGCGTCCCGGTGCGCAGCACTCCGCGCGACGAGTGCTGGGTGACATCTCCGACACCTTCATGACCCTCGCCGCCATCGCGCCGCTGGCCGACGCACCGGTCACCGTCCGCGGTATCGCGCACGCGCGGCTGAAGGAGTCCGACCGGGTCGCCGCCGTCGCGGAGAACCTGCGCGCGTGCGGCATCGACACCGCCGAGGGGCCGGACTGGATCACCGTTCGTCCCGGGGTGCCGCGCCGTGCCCATGTCGTCTGCAGGCGTGACCACCGGATCGCCATGTCGTTCTCGGTCCTCGGGCTCGCGGTGCCGGGGACGGTCTCGCTGGACGACCCGGCCTGTGTCGCGAAGACCTTCCCGGGGTTCCACGAGGAGCTGCGGCGGCTGTTCCCCGGCCACCGGCGCCCGCTGAACCCCATCGGACCGGCAGAGGAGCACCGTTGAGCAGGCTGCGTTGGCTTACCGCGGGGGAGTCCCACGGTCCCGCACTCGTCGCGACGCTGGAGGGGCTTCCCGCCGGTGTGCCGGTCACCACGGAGATGGTGGCGGACCATCTGGCGCGGCGGCGGCTGGGATACGGCCGGGGCGCGCGGATGAAGTTCGAGCGGGACGAGGTCACGTTTCTGGGCGGGGTGCGGCACGGGCTGACGTTGGGGTCGCCGGTCGCGGTGATGGTGGGGAACACGGAGTGGCCGAAGTGGGAGCAGGTCATGGCGGCCGATCCCGTCGACCCCGGGATTCTGGCGGGGTTGGCGCGGAATGAGCCGTTGACCCGGCCGCGGCCGGGTCATGCGGATCTGGCGGGGATGCAGAAGTACGGGTTCGGCGAGGCGCGTCCGGTGCTGGAGCGGGCCTCGGCACGGGAGACGGCGGCGCGGGTGGCGCTGGGTGCGATGGTCCGGTCGTATCTGAAGGAGACCGCGGGCATCGAGGTCGTCTCGCATGTGGTGGAGCTGGCGGCGGCGAGGGCGCCGTACGGTGTCTGCCCCACGCCCGCCGATGTGGAGCGGCTGGACGCGGATCCGGTGCGCTGTCTGGATGCGGGCGCGTCGAAGGCGATGGTCGCGGAGATCGACCGGGCCCACAAGGACGGGGACACGCTGGGCGGTGTGGTGGAGGTGCTGGCGTACGGGGTGCCGGTGGGCCTGGGTTCGCATGTGCACTGGGACCGGAAGCTGGATGCCCGGCTGGCCGCCGCGCTGATGGGGATCCAGGCGATCAAGGGTGTGGAACTCGGTGACGGGTTCGGGCTGGCGCGGGTGCCGGGTTCGCAGGCGCACGACGAGATCGTGGCGACGCCGGAGGGGATCCGGCGGGCGTCGGGTCGTTCCGGTGGTACGGAGGGCGGCCTGTCGACGGGCGAGGTGCTGCGGGTGCGGGCGGCGATGAAGCCGATCGCGACGGTGCCGCGGGCGCTGCGCACGGTCGACGTGGTGACGGGTGAGGCGGCGCAGGCGCATCATCAGCGCTCGGATGTGTGTGCGGTGCCGGCGGCCGGGATCGTTGCGGAGGCGATGGTGGCGTTGGTGCTGGCGGATGCGGTTGCGGAGAAGTTCGGTGGCGACAGCGTGCCCGAGACTCGCCGCAACGTCTGCTCGTACCTCGACAGTCTCGTGATCCGGTGAGCGTCGTGCCTGTGATCGTGCTGGTGGGTCCGATGGGTGTGGGGAAGTCCACCGTCGGGGGGTTGCTGGCGGAGCGGCTGGGGGTCGTCTACCGGGACACGGACGAGGACATCGTGGCGGGGGAGGGGCGGGCCATCGCGGAGATCTTCGTCGACGAGGGCGAGGCCGCTTTCCGGGAGTTGGAGAGGCGGTCGGTGCGGCGGGCATTGGCGGAGCACGGGGGTGTGGTGGCTCTGGGCGGTGGTGCGGTTCTCGACGGGGAGACCCGCGCGTTGTTGTCGGAGCACCGGGTGGTCTATCTGTCGATGGACGTGGAGGAGGCGGTCAGGCGGACAGGTCTGAACGCGGCCCGGCCGTTGCTCGCGGTCGATCCACGTCGGCAGTGGCGTGAGTTGATGGAGGCGCGGCGGCACCTGTACGAGGAGGTCGCCGTGGCGGTGGTGGCGACGGACGGTCGCACACCCGAAGAAGTCGCCCAGGCGGTCCTGGACGTACTGGAGTTGTGAGGAACACCCGGCGGCCGGGCGGGCGTCCGGCTCAGGAATCCGCCCGCTCCCAGCCCCGGCGCTCCGGCCGCGGCCCCAGCTGCCGGGGATCGCGGCTGCGGTAGACGATGTACGGCCGGAACAGATACTGCACGGGCGCACTGAACATGTGCACCAGGCGGCTGTAGGGGACGAACGCGATCAGCAGCATGCCGACCACCGCGTGCACCTGGTACAGCACCGGCACCCCCGCCATCAGCTCCGTCCGCGGGCGCAGCGTGAACAGGCTGCGCGCCCACGGGGCGATCGTGGTGCGGTAGTCGTAGCCGTTCCCCGAGGTGTGGGCGAGCTTGGCGGTCATGCCCAGCACGATCGCGGCGAGCAGTACGACGTACATCAGCTTGTCGTTGGCCGTCGTCGCCCGCAGCACCGGGGCCCGGGTGCGCCGGCGGTAGATCAGCAGCAGGATCCCGGCGACCGCGAGCGCCCCGGCCGCCGTCCCGCCGTACAGGGAGAACAGGTGGTAGGTGTGCTCACCGACCCCGAGCGCCCCGGTCCAGGACGCCGGGACGAACAGCCCGATCAGATGACCCGCGAGTACGAACAGGATGCCGTAGTGGAACGCGGGCGAGGCGATGTTCAGCAGCCGGGACTCGTACACCTGCGAGGAACGGGTGGTCCAGCCGAACCGGTCGTAACGGTGCCGCCAGACCAGTCCGGCGACGAGGAGGGCGAAGGCGACGTAGGGCAGCGCACCCCACAGCAGTGTGCTCATGGACGCCTCCTGGTCCGGGCGGGCGGCAGCGCCGCGCAGACCGCGCCCAGGACGGACGCGTACGGCGTGCCGAAATCGGTGAGCCTGGTGCGGAGTTCCACCAGGACGTCGCGGTGGCCGGTGAGCAGGTCCGTGCTGCCGGTGCGGGCCGTGAACTCCAGGACCGCCGGCAGGAAGTCCGGCAGTTCCTCGTCACAGAACTCCAGGCCGTGCTGCCGGTACAGCTCCTTGAAGCGGACCAGTGACATCCCGCGCCGCCGGGTGTCGCCGTCGCGCCACCAGCTCAGATAGAGACTGTGCCGGTTCTTGAAGTCGAAGACCCGCACATAGTGCGCGGCCAGCTCGCTCAGCGGGGTCACCGACGCGTGGTCGGTGAACTCCCGCAGCTGCGGGGCGGCTTCCCGGATCAGCGGCAGCCGGGCCACCAGGTCGTCGTCCGGATACGTCAGACAGAGCGCCGCCGCCTGGTACAGCACCGCGTCCGAGGGCATCAGACCTCCCGGGCGTCGTCGGGACGGTCGGACTTCTGCCGTCTGCTCAGGGCGTGGAAGGTCTCCACCGACACCAGTGGCAGCTGGCGGCGCCCGGAGTCGCCGCCGAACGGACCGTCCCCGCCCATGCCGGGCCCGCCCTCCCCGTCCAGGGCGCAGCCCTCCGGCAGCGCCGATTCCTCCAGCCGGTCCGCGTCGCCGACGGCGGCCGTCGGAATGACGTACCGGTCCTCGTACTTGGCGATGGCCAGCAGCCGGTACAGCTCCTCGATCTGCGATGGGTCCATGCCGACGGCCGCGGAGATCCGGCCGTCGGGCTCCTCACCGAGGTTGACCGCCCGCATGTGGGAGCGCATCGCCGCCAGGCGTTCCAGTGCGGCCCGCACCGGTTCGGTGTCGCCCGCGGTGAACAGCTCCGCCAGGTACTCCACCGGGATGCGCAGCGTGTCGATCGCGCCGAACAGGTTCTCGGCGTCCTCGCCGTCGTGCCCGGTCCCGGTCAGTGCGTCCACCACCGGCGACAGCGGCGGGATGTACCAGACCATCGGCAGGGTCCGGTACTCCGGATGCAGCGGCAGCGCCACCCGGTACCGGCTGATCAGCGTGTGCACGGGGGAGCGGCGGGCCGCCGCCAGCCAGTCGTCCGGGATACCCGCCGCCTCGCACGCCCGCCGCACCTCGGGGTCCTGAGGGTCGAGGAAGACGCCCAACTGGGCCTCGTACAGGTCCTGCTCGTTCTCGACCTCGGCGGCGGCGGTCACCCGGTCGGCGTCGTACAGCAGCACCCCGAGATAGCGCAGCCGGCCCACGCAGGTCTCCGAGCAGACCGTCGGCAGCCCGACCTCCGTCCGCGGATAGCAGAACGTGCACTTCTCGGCCTTGCCGGTGCGGTGGTTGAAGTACACCTTCTTGTACGGGCATCCGGTCACGCACATCCGCCAGCCCCGGCAGCGGTCCTGGTCGACCAGGACGATGCCGTCCTCGCTCCGCTTGTACATCGCGCCGGACGGGCAGGACGCCACGCAGGACGGGTTGAGGCAGTGCTCGCAGATCCGCGGCAGATAGAACATGAAGGTCTGCTCGAACTCGAACCGCACCTTGTCCGAGACCTGCTGCCGGGTGCGCTCCACCATCGGGTCGAGATCGCCGTAGGCCGGGGCGCCCCCGAGGTCGTCGTCCCAGTTCGACGACCACTCGATCGACATGGGCCTGCCGTCGAGCTGCGACACGGGCCGGGCCACCGGGTAGTCGTCACCGAGCGGGGCGTCGGTGAGCGTGCGGTAGTCGTACGTCCAGGGTTCGTAGTAGTCCTTGATCTCCGGCAGCCGGGGATTGCTGAAGATCCCGGCCAGTTTGTGCAGCCGGCCGCCCGCCTTCAGCCGCAGCGCGCCGCGCCGGTTCAGCTCCCAGCCGCCCCGCCACTTCTCCTGGTCCTCGTAGCGGCGCGGATAACCCTGCCCGGGCCGGGTCTCGACGTTGTTGAACCAGACGTACTCCATGCCCTGCCGGTTGGTCCACGCCTGCTTGCACGTCACCGAGCAGGTGTGGCAGCCGATGCACTTGTCGAGGTTCATGACCATCGCGAGCTGGGCCATCGGACGCATCAGTACTCGACCTCCTGGCCGCGGCGGCGGATCACCGTCACCTCGTCGCGCTGGTTGCCCGTCGGGCCCAGATAGTTGAATGCCCAGGACAACTGGGCGTAGCCGCCGATGAGATGGGACGGCTTGAGGAGCAGCCGGGTGAGCGAGTTGTGGGTGCCGCCCCGCATCCCGGTGGTCTCGGTCCGGGGCACGTTCACCGTGCGCTCCTGCGCGTGGTGCATGTACACGGTGCCGGCGGGCATCCGGTGCGAGACGACCGCGCGCGCCACGACCACGCCGTTGCGGTTGACCGCCTCCACCCAGTCGTTGTCGCGCACCCCGATGGCGTCGGCGTCGTCGGGGGACATCCAGATGTTCTGACCGCCTCGGGAGAGGGTCAGCATGAACAGGTTGTCCTGGTACTCGGAGTGGATGGACCACTTGCTGTGCGGGGTGAGGTAGCGGACCGTCACCTCCCGCTGCCCGTCGGGGCCGAGCCGCGGTTCGCCGAACAGCCGGTGCATGTCGAGCGGCGGCCGGTACACCGGCAGCGCCTCGCCCAGCTCGTGCATCCAGTCGTGGTCCAGGAAGAAGTGCTGGCGGCCGGTGAGGGTGTGCCACGGCTTGAGCTGCTCGGTGTTCTGCGTGAACGCCGTGTAGCGCCGGCCCCCGGACTCGCTGCCGGACCACTCCGGCGAGGTGATCACGGGCACCGGCGCGGCCTCGGTGTCGGCGTAGTCGACCCGTCTGCCCTCGTGCTCGGCGGCCAACTGGACCATCGGCCGTCCGGTGCGGCGCTCCAGGACGCGGAACCCCTGGACGGCCAGCCGGCCGTTGGTGGTGCCGGACAGCGCCAGGACGGTGTCGGCCGCCTTCACGGCCGTGTCGAGCAGGGGGCGGCCGTCGGCCGGACCGCCGCGCGCGCTGCCGTTGGACTCCCGCAGCCGGGCGACCTCCTCGTCCGGGCTGAGGACGACGCCTTTCGCGGGCAGGCCGAGGCGCTCCACCAGCGGGCCGAGCGCCGCGAACTTGGCGCCGACCGCCGGGTAGTCCCGCTCGACCACCGTCAGATGCGGCATCGTCCGGCCGGGCACGGGCTCGCACTCCCCGCGCTTCCAGTCCCGCACCACCCCGCCGGGCTGCGCGGTCTCGCCCGGGGTGTCGTGCTGGAGCGGCGCGGCGACGAGGTCCCTGCGCACGCCCAGATGGCCGACGGCCAGCTCGCTCAGCTTCTCCGCCAGGCCCTTGAACGTCTCGAAGTCGGTACGGGCCTGCCAGGGCGGATCCACCGCCGGGGTGAACGCGTGCACATAGGGGTGCATGTCCGTCGACGACAGGTCGTGCTTCTCGTACCAGGTCGCCGCGGGCAGCACCACGTCCGACAGCAGCGTCGAGGAAGTCTGCCGGAAGTCCAGCGACAGCAGCAGGTCGAGCTTGCCCTCCGGGGCCTCCGCACGCCAGGTCACCTCGCGCGGGCGCTGACCGGGCCCGGCCTCCTCGGCGCGCAGCGAGGAGTGGGTGCCCAGCAGGTGCCGGGTGAAGTACTCGGCGCCCTTCGCCGACGAGCCGAGCAGATTGGCCCGCCACAGGGTCAGCACCCGCGGCCAGTTCTCCGGGGCGTCCGGGTCCTCGCAGGCGAACCGGAGTGTGCCCGCCCGCAGTTCGGCCACCGCGCGGGCCACCGGATCGCCGTCAACCTCGCCCAGCTCCAGCGGATTGCGGTCGAAGGTCGGGTACGACGGCATCCAGCCCACCCGGGCCGACAGGGCGAGGCAGTCCGCGGCCGTCATCCCGGCGAACCGGCCCTCGCCCAGCGGTGAGGCCAGCACGTCCGCGCCGAAGAGGTCGTAGCGCCACTGGTCGGTGTTGAGGAACCAGTACGCGGTGCCGATCATCTGCCGCGGCGGCCGGGCCCAGTCGGAGGCGGCCGCCAGGGTCGCCCAGCCGGTGAGGGGACGGCACTTCTCCTGGCCGACGTAGTGCGCCCAGCCGCCGCCGTTGCGGCCCTGGCAGCCGGTCAGCTGGAGCAGGGCGAGGAAGGCGCGGTAGATCGTCTCGGAGTGGAACCAGTGGTTGGTGCCCGCGCCCATCAGGATCATGCAGCGTCCCCCGGACCGTTCGGCGGTCCGCGCGAACTCCCGGGCGATCCGCACGCAGGCGGCCGCCGGGACCGAGGTGTGCACCTCCTGCCAGCCGGGCGTGCCCGGTGTACGGGTGTCCTCGTAGCCGTCGGGCCAGTCACCGGGCAGCCCGTCCCGGGCCACCCCGTACTGCGCCAGCAGCAGATCGAACACCGTCGTCACCAGCGGGCCGCCCGGTCCGTTTGGCCGCATCGCCGGCACACCCCGGCGCAGTACCTCGCCGCGTCCCTGCCCGTGCTCCCCGCCCTCGGTGTCGAACCGCGGCAGCAGCACCTCCACCGGCCGGGCGGACGCGGCGCCGTGCAGACTCAGCATCGGTTCCAGGTCACCCAGGTCCAGGTTCCAGCGGCCCCGCCCCGACTCGGTCCAGCGAAAGCCCAGGGAACCGTTCGGTACGGCCGGACGGCCGGACGCCGTGTCCAGGACGACCGTCTGCCACTCGACGCCCTCGCCGGCCACCCCCAGGTCGGCGGCGCGCAGGAACTTCCCCGGTACGTACGCCCCGTCCCGCTCGGTGAGCGTCACCAGGAACGGCAGGTCGGTGAAGCGCCGCACGTAGTCGGCGAAGAACGGCGTCTGCCGGTCGACGAAGAACTCCTTGAGCACGACATGGCCCATGGCCAGCGCCAGTGCCCCGTCCGTGCCCGGGTGCGGATGCAGCCACTCGTCGGCGAACTTGGTGTTGTCCGCGTAGTCGGGCGAGACCACCACGACCTTCTGGCCGCGGTAGCGGGCCTCCGCCATCCAGTGCGCGTCCGGGGTGCGGGTCACCGGGACGTTGGAGCCCCACATCATCAGATAGGCGGCGTCCCACCAGTCGCCCGACTCCGGCACGTCCGTCTGGTCGCCGAACACCTGCGGCGAGGCCACCGGCAGATCCGCGTACCAGTCGTAGAAGGACAGCATCGGGGCGCCGATCAGGGAGTGGAACCGGGCCCCGGCCGCGTGCGACACGATCGACATCGCGGGAATCGGGGAGAATCCGGCGATCCGGTCGGGTCCGTACGCCTTGATGGTGTGGACGTGCGCGGCGGCGACCAGCTCCAGTGCCTCGTCCCAGGAGGCCCGCACCAGGCCGCCCTTGCCGCGGGCCCGCTGGTAGCGGCGCCGTCGCTCGGGGTCCAACTGAATGTCCGCCCAGGCCAGCACGGGGTCGGACAGCCGCCGCCGGGCCTCGCGGTACATCTCCAGCAGGACGCCCCTGATGTACGGGTGACGGACCCGGGTGGGGGAGTAGGTGTACCAGGAGAACGCGGCGCCGCGCGGGCAGCCGCGGGGTTCGTACTCGGGCCGGTCCGGGCCCACCGTCGGATAGTCCGTCTCCTGGGTCTCCCAGGTGATGATCCCGTCCTTGACGTACACCTTCCAGCGGCACGAGCCGGTGCAGTTCACCCCGTGCGTGGAGTGCACCACCTTGTCGTGGCTCCAGCGGTCCCGGTAGAAGGAGTCCGCCTCCCGGCCGCCGGTCAACCGCACACTGTGCAGGTCGCCGGCGGCGGTGCCGCGCCGGAAGAACCGGCCTGCGCCCAGTAGTGCCGCGCCCGGTTCCCTGGGCGGTGTCCGCGTGTCGGTCACGTCCGCTCCCTCGGTCACCCGTGGCTTCGAACCTAGGGCGGGACGGGCGAGAGCACCCGTCCACGGCACCCGTACGGGTCAGAACCGGGTACGGCGGCACGCCGCCGCGTGCCGGAGAACCCGGCCGGAACACCCTGGAACCAGGCCCGAACGCCAGGGAATACGGCCGGAACCTCAGCGATCCCGATGGACGCCGGGACCCGGCTCAGAGGTTCTCGCGGTACTCCCGCAGGATCTTCATGGTGCGCTGGGCGGACGCGGCGTGCGCCGTCATGTGGTCGAGGACCTCCAGGTGCACGGAGACCTCTTTGCGGGAGTCCAGGTACAGGGCTCCGGTCAGGTACTCGGTGAACACCATGTCGGGCAGTTCGGGCTCGGCGAACCGGAACAGGGAGAAGGGCGCGTACGTCCCCGGGTGCGGGCCGGACGCGAACTCGGCGAGCTGGATCGTGATCCGGTCCCGCTCGGCGAACTCCAGCAGCTTGTCGACCTGCTCGCGCATCACCTCGGCGCGCTCGCCCACCCGGCGCAGCAGCACCGTCTCGTCGATGACCGCCCACAGGTGGGGCGGGTCGTCCCGCTCCAGGAGCCGCTGCCGGGCCATGCGCAGGGAGACATGGCGCTCGATGGAGTCCGGTCCGTCCTGGCCGACCGTCCCGGTCTCCATCACGGCACGCGCGTACCCCTCGGTCTGGAGCAGGCCGGGCACGAAGTGCGGCTCGTAGGAGCGGATGAGGCGGGCGGCGCCCTCCAGGCTGACGTACATGCTGAACCACTCCGGCAGCACGTCGTGGAACCGCTGCCACCAGCCCGGCCGGTTGGCGTCCTCGGCCAGCCGGACGAACGCGGCGGCCTCCTCCTCGGCCACGCCGTACGCGCTGAGGAGCATCTGTACGTACGGGATCCGCAGGGCGACCTCGGCCAGTTCCATCCGCCGCACGGTCGCCGGTGCCACCCGCAGCACCCGGGCGGCCTGTTCGCGCCCGAGTCCGGCCGCCTCCCGCAGCTCCTGGAGCCGTCTGCCCAGCACCACCTGGCCCACGGTGGGCGCGGGCCGCCGCTCGCTCACGCCACGTCCTCCCCTGTGCGCCCTTGCATGCGAGAAGTGTGTCACGCCGTACGGCCGAGTACACATGCCGGTCGCGCGGCGGGTGTCGCAACCCGCCAACCCGTCAGCCGGCCTCGGTACTTGGCCATGGCCGGATGCGCGGGCAGGAGTGTCCCACGGAGACCGCGGAGCCGGAGACGGCCGTACCGACGACGGTGGTCGAGGGGGCCGGGTCCGCGGGGCCGGCGGTCGCCCATGGCGGCAGCGGTCCCGCGCGCCGCCCCGAGTGGGTCCGCGTGGTGGCATACGGGCCGGGCGGGCGTGGCAGGCTGAACGCGGAGGACGACCGCACCGGGCCGGCCGGGGCGGCACCGCCACGAAGGGAGCCGGGCCATGGCCGTCGCACCGCTGTCGCAGCAGGAGATCAAGGGCCGGTTGGCCGAGCTGCCGGGCTGGTCGCTCGACGGGGACCGGATCACCCGTACGTACCGGCTCGGCTCGCATTTCGCCGCCGCGGCGATGGTCGTGCACATCGCCCAGGTCCAGGAGGAACTGGACCACCACTCCGATCTCACCCTCGGCTACCACTCGGTGTCCCTGAGCGTGAACACGCACAGCGTGGGCGGCGCCGTCACCGAGCTGGACTTCCGGCTGGCCCGCCGGGTGGCGGATCTCGCCCCGGGCCACGGGGCAAGCTGAGGTACCTGCCCGACTACGACGAAGAGGCCGGCGGCCACGACGCGTCGCGCGGCGGTGAGCCCAGAGCCAGGGCGGCGGCCGGCGCGGTGCTCGGCCTGGTCCCGGTGGCCGCCGGCCGCCTCCTCGACGTGGGCTGCGGGACCGGGATCGTGACCCGGCGGCCGACGGCGGCACGGCCCCGGCTGCGGGTCACCGGCACCGACCTGGCCGGTGCCATGGTGCGGCCGGCCGCGGCCCGGCTGCCCGACCAGGACCGGCCGCGCGCCGACCCGCGGTTCACGCTCCGTTCCTTCGCCAAGCCGACGGACGGATGAGGCCGGGGCCGCCGCCGCTGTCCTGACGCGTCGACGCCCCGCGCGGCCTGCTGCTGTTCCTGGTCCTGCTTCTTCCTTCTTGCTTCTTCCGTCCCGTTTCCGGGCGGTGCGGACTTTGCGGTCCCGGCAACAGGACTGGCCCGCGTGCGGTGCGCCGGAGCAGGCTGGCCGCAACCAGGACGAGAGGCTGACCACCATGGCGCACGGACACCACCATCACCACGGACACCAGCACGGCCACGGGCACGAGCAGCGCGGCACCGACATCGACTGGGCACAGATGGCCACGCTGCTGGAGACACAGGCGGAGCTGACCGAGCCGGTGTACCGGCAGGCCATGACCTGGCTCGCCGAGGAGGCGGCCGAACCGGGGCTGATCGTCGACGCGGGCAGCGGCCCCGGCGTGGTGTCGTGCCTGTTCGCCGAGGCGTTCCCACGCGCGCGGGTGCTGGCCGTGGACGGTACCGAGCCGCTCCTTGAGCGGGCCCGCGCCCGGGCCGCCCGGCAGGGCGTCGCCGACCGTTTCGGCACGCTCGCCGGCGAACTCCCCATGGTGCTGGACGAGTTGCCCTACCCGGCGGACCTGCTGTGGGCCAGTCGCAGCCTGCACCACCTCGCCGACCAGCGCGCCGCGCTCACCGCGTTCGCGGCCCGGCTGGCGCCGGGCGGCCTGCTCGCGCTGCTGGAGGGCGGCCTGCCCAGCCGGTTCCTGCCCCGGGACATCGGCATCGGACGGCCGGGACTGGAAGCCAGGCTCGACGTGGTGCAGGAGGAGCGGTTCACGCAGATGCGAGCCGAACTGCCGGGCAGCGTCGCCGAACGGGAGGACTGGCCGGCGCTGCTGGCCTCCGCCGGTCTGCGGCACACCCGGACCCGCAGCTTCCTGTTGGACCTGCCCGCACCGGCGTCCGACCGGGCCCGCGCCCACGCCGCCGCCACCCTCGGCCGGCTGCGCGACCTGGTCGCCGACGGCCTCGACGCCGACGACCGGGCGACGCTCGGCCGCCTTCTCGACCCGGCCGATCCGGCGAGCGTCCACCGCCGCCCGGACGTGTTCCTCCTGGGCGCGTACACGGTGTACACGGCGGTCCGGCCCGCCTGACCGCCGGCCGCGACGCCGTGCGTGCGGCCCCGCGTTCCCGGTCAGGGCGTCGCACCGCACCCTGACGGAGACACGGGGCCGCGCGAGCCCGACCGGCCTGCCGCCCGCCTCAGTTGTCCAGCAGGAACTGCTTGGCCAACTGGTCGCCGCGGCTGACCGCGGCGCTGTGGTTCTCTATGGGGGACACCTGGGAATTCTTGAACAGGATGTAGGTCACCCCGGACTCGGCGCCGCCGGTCTCCGGATCGGGGTCGATGCCCAGCGCGTTGGCGGTGGCGTACGACGCCTCGCCGATGATCTGCGTGGGGCCGGTGTCACCGACGACCGCGTACTGGACCTTGTTGTTGTAGATGACGGCGACCACACCGCCGCCCTTTATGCCGGCGCCGGAGTAGTTCCAGATGCTGCTGGAGCTGGGTACCACGACGTACGGCAGGGTGTCCGCCCGCAGCGGCTGGTCGTCGGACTGGTGGAAGGCCGTGTCGTCCTGGTACCAGGGGTCGGTGTTCTCATTGCAGTTGGAGGTGCGCTGGCCGTCGCAGTCGATGTCCATGTCGGCCTTCCAGAACACCGCGCCGTTCTTGCCGCACACGGGGATCGTGGCCGAAGTCTCCTCGTCGGTCCTGTACTTGCCGTTCGAGATCTGCTGACATGACGTCACCTTGGCGAGCAGGTCGGCCGCGCTGACCGTGCCTTCCTGGGTCGACGTCGGGGCGGTGGGGGCGCCTGAGGCGCTCGCGGGGAGCACTCCGGTCGCGAGCAGTGCGGCCCCGGAGGCCGCGGCGAGGGTCAGTGGTCGCATGCGCACTGTGGGGGACCCTTCTGTTAGGAAAGTTTCCTTACCGGGTGCCGTACAAGGTGGCCTCTTTACGTGGCCTCGTCAAGTCCCTCGGCGCAAGCCCGTGCCACCGATGCCGTTTGCATGGGCTCGCCCCGGCAGCAAGACTGGTCAATAGGGACATTTCATGGTTTTGGTTCGAATATGTCCGAACCATTGCCTGTTTCTACTGGGGAGGCGAGTCGTCATGTTCGTCCGCACGGTGTACGCGACCGGAGATCCCACGAAGATCGATGCGGCGCTCCGTGCCCTCAACACCGTGGGGCGGGACCTGCTCGTGGAGCGTCCCGGCTACCGCGGAGCGAGCGTCTTTGTCGACCGGGAGCTGGGCAAACTGCTCTCGGCCAGCTGGTGGTCCTCCGCGGCGGAGCGGCACAACAGCGACGAGGTGATGAGCGTGCGGCGTGCCGGACTCCTCGGGCCGTTCGCGGGCACGGTGACCGTCGACAACTACGACGTGGCGGCCTTTCACGCGTTCCAGCACCCGAGGGCGGGCGGCGGACTGCGCATCACCCGGCTGGAGTTCGACCCGGCGGACGCGAATCTGCTCGCCGACGTGTTCCGGGCGTCGGTGCTGCCCCGGCTGGAGACGCTGCGCGGCATCGCCGGTGCGTCCCTGTTCGTGGACCCGGAGCGCGGACGCGCCATGTCCTGCTTCGTCTTCGTCGACCGCGAGTCGCTGGCCGCGTCCCGCGCGGGCCTGGCGGTGGTGCGGCACGAAGGGGTGGCGAAGGCGCACGCGACCGTGACCGGGCTGGAGGAGTTCGAGGTCGTGTACGCGGACGTGCACGCAGCCGACTGATAGCCACACCCAGCACCCCTGGGCGACCCAACCCTACGAATGGCTCGATCAACCCGATCGAGACGGTAGAGCCGACTGAGCGCCTGACACGGCGCGCGTAAGCCTCAGTTGCCGAACGTCGCCGGGTCCGGGCCCAGTCGGCGGTCCTCGTTGAGCGCGCGGATCGCCGCGAGGTCCTCGACGTCCAGGCTGAAGTCGAAGACCTCGATGTTCTCCCTGATCCGGGACGGCGTCACGGACTTGGGGATAACGATGTTGCCCAGCTGGACGTGCCAGCGCAGGACGACCTGGGCCGGAGTGCGGTTGTGCTTCTGTGCCACGGCGACGATGGCCGGCACCTCCAGCAGGCCCTTGCCCTGGCCGAGCGGCGACCACGCCTCGGTGGTGATGCCCAGTTCGGCGTGGTACTCGCGGGCCGCGTGCTGCTGGAGCTGGGGGTGGAGTTCGATCTGGTCGACCGCGGGGATGACCGATGTCTCGGCGGTCAGCCGCTCCAGGTGCTCCGGCAGGAAGTTGGAGACGCCGATGGCCCGGACACGGCCGTCGGCGTACAGCTTCTCCAGCGCCTTGTACGTCGGGACGAACGTGCCCCGCTTCGCCAGCGGCCAGTGGATGAGGTACAGGTCGACGTAGTCCAGGCCCAGTTTCGCCAGCGTGACGTCGTAGGCGCGCAGCGCGGCCTCGTACCCGTGGTCGGCGTTCCAGAGCTTGGTGGTGACGAAGACGTCCTCACGGGGCACGCCGGAGGTGGCGACGGCCCGGCCGGTGCCCTCCTCGTTGCCGTAGACCGCCGCCGTGTCGATGCTGCGGTACCCGGCTTCGAGCGCCGTCGCGACGGCCCGCTCGGCCTCGTCGTCGGGCACCTGCCAGACACCGAACCCCAGCTGGGGCATCTCGACGCCGTTGTTGAGGACGACCGGGGGAACCTTGCTGCTCACGGTCTCTCGACCCTTCGGTTGCCGACAGGGGCTGCTTCCACCGTTTCCATCGTGAACGAGTACCGGCGGACCCGCACTCCTGGAGGCGGCGGCCGCCCCCCAGGGCCGAAGGGCCGGAAAGAATGGCCGGAACGCATCCGATGTCAGCGTTCCGGACCATTGACCGGGGGCAGCCGTACCGGGACTCTGTATCGCATCGTCGGACGCAATGTTGAATTCGATACACGTATGTGAACTCTCCCGTGAGCCCAGCGCCTCTCTGCGCACTGAGATCCCCCACCTCAGGAAAGCGGGTACGTGCACATGAACGACATCCTGCCCCGGCCTCCCTTTCGGGGACCGTCGGACGGAACAGCCCGGTGCGCAGACATCGGATGAAAAGGCCCGGCTTCCGCCCTGCTGACACCGCCGCGGGGTGCGCATACGCCCATCGCGAAGGAGGACCATGACACGCCGACGTCTGCGGGCGGCCCTGACGACCGTCGCGCTCACTGCCACCGCGCTGGTCGCGCTGCCCACGGCCGCCCCCGCGGCCCCGGCCCGGCCCGCCGCCCCCGACTGGTCCACGGCCATGGTCGACTCCACCATGGCCCGCTACACGCCGAGCACCATCGGCGGCTGGTCGTACCCGGTCGGGCTCTACCTCTACGGCCAGTACCTCACCTACCGGCGCACCCACGAGCCCCGCTACCTCGCCTACCTCAAGGAGTACGTGGACCGCTTCGTGGCCGCGGACGGCTCCATCAACCAGTCCTTCGGCAGCCTCGACAGCATGCAGGCGGGCCGGCTCCTGGTGATCCTGCACCATGAGACCGGCGAGGAGCGCTACCGCACGGCGGCCGAAAAGATCGTCACCAGGCTGGCCGCCTACCCGCGCACCGATGACGGCGGCTTCTGGCACGCCGACACCGCGAGCCGCGCCCACCAGCTCTGGGCGGACGGCGTCTACATGGTGAACCCGTTCCTCGTCGAGTACGGCGCGGAGTTCGGCGACCGCGCCCGCGTCGACGACGAGGCGGCCCGGCAACTGGCCGTCTACGGCGGCCATCTCCAGGTCGCGAACGGCCTGTTGCGGCACGCCTACGACGAGTCGAGGACCACGGCCTGGGCCGATCCGGCCACCGGGCTCGCCCCCGAGCACTGGTGCCGGGCGGTCGGCTGGTACTCGATGGCGCTCGTCGACGTCCTCGACGCGATCCCCGCCCACCACCCCCGGCGGCCCGAACTCCTCGGCATCTTCAAGAAGCTGGCCGCCGGTCTGCAGAAGTACCAGGATCCGGCGAGCGGACGCTGGTTCCAGGTGATGGACGCGGGCGCCCGCGCCGACAACTGGACCGAGACGTCCTGTTCCAGCATGTTCACCTACGCCCTGGACCGCGGTGTGCAACAGGGCTACCTCCAGCCGCACTTCGAGGCGGTCGCCCGGCGCGGCTACGCGGGCGTCCTCGCGAAGCTGTCGGTCGGCGCGGACGGCCGCACGAACCTCGCCGACATCTCCGTCGGGACCAACGTGGGCGACTACGCGTACTACGTCGCCCGTGGCCGGGCCGTGAACGACTTCCACGGACTCGGCGCATTTCTGATCATGAACGAGCAGATGCGAGGTGATTAGTGTCATGAGCACATCCAGAAGGGCGCTGCTGGGCGCCGCGCTCGGCGGTGCGGCCACGGCCGCCGTCGGTCTGCCGGCCCAGCCGGCCGCGGCGGCGTCCTGGCAGCTCGTATGGTCGCCGTCGGCGAGCGACGACGGACTCGGTGCCTTCGAGACCGTCGAGGACGACCGCGCCGACTCCCACCCGGCCGGACAGCCCCACATCCACGCGACCGGCGACAACTGGCGCTTCAACATGCACACGGCCGACCGGGACACCTCGACCGACCGGCAGCGCCAGGAGGTCACCGGCCTGCGCAACGGCAGCGGCAGCGACTACCTCAAGTGGACCGAGGGCCAGACCTGGCGGGTCACGTACTCGATGTACATTCCCAGCTCGCTCAAGGCGACCACCACCTTCACCCACATCATGCAGATGAAGCAGCCCGGCACCGGCACCTCGCCGATCGTCGTGCAGTCGCTGCGCCGGGTGAACGGCGTCCAGACCATCGAGTTGAAGCTCGCCATCGACGACATCCTGGTCGGACGCACCGATCTGGCGCCGTTGCACGACACCTGGACCGACGTCGACTTCCAGATCAAGGTCGGCGACGGGACGGCGGGTTCGGTCCGCTGGATCCTCAAGAGCGGCTCCACGACCGTCATCGACAAGTCGCTGACCGGCGTCGACACCTTCCTGGCCGACCGGGTCCGGCCGAAGTGGGGCATCTACCGCTCCCTCGGCGACACCTCGGGCTCGCTGCAGGACACCTATCTCCTGCTCACCAACCTGCACGGCTACCGACTGAGCTGAGCGGCGGACCTGACGCCGAGGAGTGACGGACGGTGCGCCGGCCCCCGGCAACCCGTTCGGCACCTACGTCTACAGCTACGGCCACCGCAACCCGCAGGGTCTGGTCCTCGACCGCAACGGACGGCTGTGGGAGGCGGAGTTCGGCAACAGCTCAGCCGCGGACGGCCGGCTGCCGCGGCGCCGCCCGTCCGCGGCGGACTCCGTACGGTCCGTTCCCCGGGGCGCTCTGTGCCGGCTCACGCCCGGTACAGCGCCTCCACCTCGTTCGCGTACGCGTTCTCGATCGCCTTGCGCTTCAGCTTCATCGACGGTGTCAGCAGGCCGTGTTCCTCGGTGAACGGCTGGGCCAGGATGCGGAAGGTACGGATCGACTCCGCCTGCGAGACCAGGGTGTTGGCGGCCACCACCGCGCGCCGCACCTCGGTCTCCAGATCCGCGTCGCGGACCAGCTGCGCGGGCGACAGCTGCGGCTTGCCGCGCATCGACAGCCAGTGCTCGATCGCCTCGTGGTCGAGGGTGATCAGGGCGGCGATGTACGGCCGGTCGTTGCCGACAACGATGCACTGGTTGACCAGCGGATGGTCGCGGACGCGCTCCTCCAGCACCCCGGGCGAGACGCTCTTGCCGCCGGAGGTCACCAGGATCTCCTTCTTGCGGCCGGTGATGGTCAGATAGCCGTCCTCGTCCAGGGCACCCAGGTCGCCGGTGGCCAGCCAGCCGTCGTGCAGGGTCCCGTCGGTGGCCTTCTGGTTGTTGAGGTAGCCCTTGAAGACGTTGTCCCCGTGCAGCCAGATCTCCCCGTCGTCCGCGATGTGCACGGTCATGCCCGGGATGGGCTGGCCGACGGTGCCGTAGCGGGTGCGCTCGGGCGGGTTGGCGGTGGCGGCGGCCGTCGACTCGGTGAGGCCGTAGCCCTCGTAGACCTGCACGCCCGCGCCCGCGAAGAACAGCCCGAGCCTGCGGTCCATGCCCGAGCCGCCGGACATCGCGTTCCGGATCCGGCCGCCCATGGCCGCACGGACCTTGGCGAAGACGAGCTTGTCGAAGATCTGGTGCTGCACGCGCAACGAGGCCGAGGGCCCGGGACCGGTGCCCCATGCCTTCGCCTCCATCGCGTCCGCGTACCGCACCGCGATCTCGACCGCCTTCTCGAACGGCCCGGCCTTGCCCTCCTTCTCGGCCTTGCGCCGCGAGGCGTTGAACACCTTCTCGAAGATGTACGGCACCGCGAGGATGAACGTCGGCTTGAACGCCTGCAGATCGGGCAGCAGGGCGGCGGCGTTGAGCTGCGGCTGGTGTCCGAAGCGCACCCCGCCGCGGATCGCGGCGATCTCCACCATCCGTCCGAAGACGTGCGCGAGCGGCAGGAACAGCAGGGTCGCCGCCTCGTCGCCCTTCTTGGAGTGGAACACCGGCTCCCAGCGCTCGATGACGGTCTCCGCCTCGAACGCGAAGTTGCCGTGCGTGAGGACGCAGCCCTTGGGGCGGCCCGTCGTCCCCGAGGTGTAGATGATCGTGGCGACCGAGTCCGGGGTGACCGCACGGCGGTGCCGGTGCACCATCTCGTCGTCGAGGTGCGCGCCCGCGTCGTACAGCTCCTGCACGGCGCCCGAGTCCAGCTGCCACAGCTGGCGCAGCCGAGGCAGCCGGTCGATGACGGTGGCGATCGTCATCGCGTGGTCCTCGTGCTCGACGATCGCCGCGGACACCTCCGCGTCGTACAGCATCCAGAAGCACTGCTCGGCCGACGAGGTGGGGTAGACCGGCACCACCTGGGCGCCGATCGCCCACAGTGCGTAGTCGAAGAGGGTCCACTCGTAGCGGGTGCGGGACATGATCGCGACCCGGTCGCCGAACCGGACGCCCCGGGCGAGCATTCCCTTGGCGAGGGCGAGGACCTCGTCACGGAACTCGGCGGAGGTCACGTCCCGCCACTGCCCCGAATCGTCCTTGCGCCCGAGCGCCACATGGAGGGGGTCCCGGACGGCATGCTCGAAAACGACGTCGGCCAGACCACCCACCGGTGGCGCCGACGCCAACGGAGGGTTGGTGAACTTGCGCAAACCCCGCTCCCGCTCCTTCGGTGGCGCTCCGTACGGCGCCGTGAAAGCTACCCCACCGTTTGGCCGAATGGGAGGGGGCGCGAAAGCGGCCAATGCGCCTTTTCCGTACGGTCGCGCCCGGGAGAAAACACGCACACGGGGAAGGGGCGGACAGTTTACTTACGGTTGAGTAAGTCTCGGTGGCGTAATCTCCACTGAATCTGTACGGCCCGATTACGGGGGTTTGAGGACGCGTGATCGTCGTCCCGGCCGGGCGGCAGCACACACCTCAAGCGCCTGGAGCAGGCCGCGGACGACCGGTGGTCCGGAGCTGCGCCTTCTCGGCCCTTCGCGCGGCCGGAGGGTTCAGGCGCCGCGCCGGTGCAGGCGTTCTCCGCCGCTCAGGATCGCCGACGCCAGTGCGTCCGCCGCGTTCCGCGCCGGGGTGCGGTCGCGGCCGTGGAGCAGGACGAAGTCGACGTTGCCCAGTTCCGGCAGTCCCGCCCGGTCCGGCACCCGGAACAGTCCGGGCGGGACCAGGCCCCGTGAGTGCGCCATCACGCCGAGCCCGGCCCGGGCCGCCGCGATGAGGCCGTTGAGGCTGCCGCTGGTGCACACGATGCGCCACGGACGGCCCTCCCGCTCCAGCGCCTCCAGCGCCTGGGCGCGGGTGATGCCCGGCGGCGGGAACACGATGAGCGGCACCGGCCGGTCCGGGTCCAGACGGAGCCGCTCCGCGCCGATCCACACCAGTTCGTCGTGCCAGACCAGTTCGCCCCGCGGATCGTCCGGCCGCCGCTTGGCCAGCACCAGGTCCAGCTTCCCGGCGGCCAGCTGCTCGTGCAGCGTGCCGGACAGTTCGACCGTCAGCTCCAGGTCGACCTCGGGGTGGTCGTACCGGAAGCCCTCCAGGATCTCGGGCAGCCGGGTCAGCACGAAGTCCTCCGACGCGCCGAAGCGCAGCCGGCCGCGCACCCGCGTCCCCGTGAAGAAGACCGTCGCCTGCTCGTGCACCTCCAGGATCCGGCGCGCGAAGCTGAGCATCGCCTCGCCGTCCTCGGTCAGCTCCACGGAGTGGGTGTCGCGGGTGAACAGCTGGCGTCCGGTGGCGTCCTCCAGCCGCCGCACGTGCTGGCTGACGGTGGACTGGCGCAGCCCCTGCCGCCTGGCGGCCTGCGTGAAGCTGAGCGTCTGGGCCACCGCGAGGAAGGTCCGAAGGTGGGAGGGCTCGTACACGGCGTCAGGATATCGCGAGGATATCGCGGGACATGATGACAGTGAGAGCAGTATGCCGGATTCCCGATCGCCGTTCCGGAGAGGACGATGGAGAGGGGTCCTGCGACCCTTGATCACCGCCATGACGCACAGCAAGTGGAGCACCGTGAGACGCCTGCACTGGCCGAGTTGGATGCCGATCGACAAGTTCATCCTGCTGCTGCTCGGGACGGTGGGGCTCGCGGCCATACTGCCCGCCCGGGGTGCGGGCGCCACCGCGGCCTCCGGCGCCGCCACCGCCGCGATCGCCTTCCTCTTCTTCCTCTACGGCGCCCGCCTGTCCACCCGCGAGGCGATCGACGGGCTCCGCCACTGGCGGCTCCACATCACTGTCCTGGCCTGCACCTTCGTCCTCTTCCCGGTGCTCGGGCTGGCCGCCCGCGGGCTGGTGCCGGTGCTGCTCAGCTCCTCGCTCTACCAGGGACTGCTGTTCCTCACCCTGGTGCCGTCGACGATCCAGTCGTCGATCGCGTTCACCTCGATCGCCCGCGGCAACGTGCCCGCCGCGATCTGCGCCGGTTCCTTCTCCTCGCTGGTCGGCATCGTGCTCACCCCGCTGCTCGCGGCGGCGCTGCTCGGCAACAGCGGCGGCGGGTTCTCCGCCGACTCGCTGTTGAAGATCGTGCTCCAGCTGCTGGTGCCCTTCCTCGCCGGACAGCTGCTGCGTCCCTGGATCGGCGACTTCGTCACCCGGCACAAGAAGGTGCTCGCCGTCTTCGACCGCGGCTCGATCCTCCTGGTCGTCTACACCGCGTTCAGTGAGGGCGTGGTCCAGGGGATCTGGCACCAGGTGAGCCCCGCCCGGCTGGGCGGCCTGCTGGTCGTCGAGGCCGCCCTGCTCGCCGTGATGCTGCTGCTGACCTGGTACGGGGCCAAGGCGCTGCGGTTCGGACGCGCGGACCGGATCGCGATCCAGTTCGCCGGTTCGAAGAAGTCCCTCGCCTCCGGGCTGCCCATGGCGAGCGTCCTGTTCGGCGCGCACGCCTCGCTGGCCGTGCTGCCCCTGATGCTTTTCCACCAGATGCAGCTCATGGTCTGCGCGGTCATCGCCAAGCGGCGGGCGCGTGACCCCGACGCGGAGCTGACGGCCGACGCCGGGCCGGCCGGGGCGGCACCCGCCGCGGTCGGCCCGGGGACGCGTCACGGCTGACGCCCGCCGCCCGAGGCCTCAGGGAGCGGCGCCGGCCACCTGGTCCAGGGGCAGCCACAGCACGGTGTCCCGGGCGGAGCGCAGCACGCGCGGGTCGGACAGCTCCGCGTCGGCCAGCGCCCGGTCCCAGACGTGGACGTCGTCGATCGCGCCGGAGTAGAAGGCCCGGCCGTCCATGCGCTGGCCGATGTGCACACCGAACGGGGAGTTGCGGCTCACCGAGCCGGGCACATCGGCCACGGACGATGCCGCACCGTCCAGGACGAGGGTCAGCCGTCCGTTGCCGCGGCGCAGCACCAGGTGGTGCCAGCGGCCGTCGTTGTGGGCGCCGGGCGCGGCGACCGCCGCCGTCCGGACCGCCGTCGCGCCCTCCCGCACCGTGATCAGCCCGCGGACCCGGTCGCTCGCGGGCTCGCCGCGCAGCCACACCTGCGGCTGACCGGTGCCGATGCCGCCCATCCACAGCAGCGGCTGCTCGCCGCCCGCCGCCTTGGTGCGGAACCACAGCGACACGGTGAAGTCCCGGGTGCCGAGCGGGAGCCGGTCGCGGTACGGCAGGCGTACGGCGTCGTCGACGCCGTCGAACTCCAACGCGCCGCCCGCCACCCCGGCCGTCCGGGTGGCGCCGCCCAGCACCGCGGCGCGCGGGGCGCCGGGGGCGAGGTCGCGGGTGGTGGGGTCGGGGCCGCGGCGCGGACGCAGCCAGCCCTCGGTGAAGCGGGCGAAGCGGATCTCGTCGCGGGCGTCGGCCGCCCCGCCCTCGTACAGCAGCCCCACCGTGTTGTCCGCGACGGCGGCCAGGTCGGAGTAGCCGGACCAGTCGGTGGTGACGACCGTGCCGCGGTCCACGCTGTCCCAGGTGCGGCCGCCGTCGTAGGAGGAGCGGATCATCATCGTGCGGCGCCGGTCCGGGTCGCCGGGGCAGGCCAGCAGCAGCCGGCCGCCGAGTCGCAGCGTCGAGCACTGCACCTGGGGCGCGTACAGGTCCGGGAGGTCCCGGAAGGGGGCGGTGAAGCCGGTGCCGCCGTCGCTGCTGACCACCTGGGTGCGGTGGCCGAGGTCGGTGCCGTCCTGCTCCCGGCCGCTGACCAGGATCGAGCCGTCGGCGCGTTCGGCGAGCGCCATCTCGGACGGCTTCTGCCGGAAGGTGCCGTCGGCGGCGATCGGCCAGCTGTCCGTGGCACCGATCCGCCAGTGGCCGCCGCCGTCGTCACTGACGATGAGCGCCGCGTGGTTGGCCGTGACCCGGCTGCCGTTCCAGGTCTCGGTGTTGACGCCGAAGACGAGCCGTCCGGCGTACCGGCCGTGGCTGAGCTGGAGACCGTGCACGGGACCGGTCGCGTACCAGGAGTTCCAGTCGGCAGGCAGGATCTCGGGGCTCAGGTCGCGCGGCGCCGACCAGGTCAGGCCGTCGTCGTCGCTGTACTGCAGGTGCGGAGTGCGGTCGCAGGGCACGGAGCAGCTCCCGGCGTCCGTGCGGCCCGTGTTGTACGTCTGAGCGAGCAGGACCCGCCCCGTCCTGCGGTCCACGATCGGCGCCGGGTTGCCGTGGGTGTCGCCCGCGCCCTGGTTGACCACCTGGAGCGGGCCCCAGGTACGGCCGCCGTCGGTGGAACGCTTCAGGACGATGTCGATGTCCGCCGCGTCGCCGCAGTTGAGGACCCGGCCCTCGGCGAACGCGAGTAGCGTGCCGCGGGCCGTCCGGACCATCGCCGGGATACGGAAGCAGGCGTACCCCGGGTCCTGGGCCGCCTTGAAGAGGACCTGCTGCTCGAAGCTGCGGGCCCCGGGGGCCGTCCGGGCCTGTGTCGTGCGGGCCTGCGCAGCCTCGGCGTGCGTCGCCTGGGCGAGCGCGGGATGGGGCAGCAGCAACAGCGTGGCCGCCGTGACGACGGCGGCCAGAGCGGTTCTCGCGCGATGTCCCCTGCTCCTGCGCAGCCGGAGGCCCAGGGGGAGTGCACCGGTTCTCGGCGGCATGTGTGGCCAGTCCCTTCCTGCGTCGAGCCGTACGGGCATCGGGACATTCGGACATCCGACGTCCAACGTGCGCCTCTCAGACGTTAGTTGGCGTCGGCTCCGGGTCACAAGAACGGTGCGGCCATTCGGGGGGTACGCGCCCGGCGCACGCCGTTGACTTGCCGCCGGCCGCCGAACGCGACCCGCGTACGGACCTGTTGAACCGGGTAACGGACCGGGCGGCGGGTGGCGGGTCGGCGGACACCGGTGCCCCGGCGCACCACCCGGTCTCGGACCAGCGGCCCGTCCCCGTCCACGATCACCACCGAGCTGGTGCCGTACCCGCCGCACGTCAGCAATTGCCGGGCGGCCAGGCGCGGCGGGGCCCGTCGGCGCAGGGGGCGCTCCCCGCCGGGGGCCCCGCCGCCGTGACGCGGGGAACCGGTCAGCCCTTGGCGGCCGCGGTCCGCAGAGCGACCCGGGCCTCACCCGCGTACACGTTCATGGACCTGCCCCGAAGGAAACCCACCAGGGTCAGGCCGGTCTCGGCGGCCAGGTCCACTGCCAGCGACGACGGAGCCGAGACCGCCGCGAGCACCGGAATGCCCGCCATCACGGCCTTCTGCGCCAGCTCGAACGAGGCCCGGCCGGAGACTAGCAGGATCGAACGGGACAGCGGCAGGGTTCCGTTCTGCAGCGCTCGGCCGACCAGTTTGTCGACCGCGTTGTGCCGGCCCACGTCCTCCCGTACGTCCAGCAGTTCCCCGTCCTCGGTGAACAGGGCGGCCGCGTGCAGACCCCCGGTCCGGTCGAACACCCGCTGGGCCGCCCGCAGCCGGTCGGGGAGGCAGGCGAGCAGATCGGGGTCCACCCGGACCGGGGGAGTGTCGGCGATCGGCCAGCGGGCCGTCGTACGCACCGCGTCCAGGCTGGCCTTGCCGCACAGCCCGCACGAGGACGTCGTGTACACGTTCCGTTCCAGCGTGATGTCGGGCAGCACGACGCCGGGCGCGGTCTTCACGTCCACCACGTTGTAGGTGTTGGACCCGCCGCGAAGTCCTGTGCTTCCCTCGGACGGATCACCGCCCCCGTCGGTGGCGCCCGCGCAGTACACGATGTTCTGCAGGTCGGCGGCGGTGGCCAGGACGCCTTCGCTCACCAGGAAGCCGACGGCCAGCGCGAAGTCGTCGCCGGGTGTGCGCATGGTGATGGCGAGCTGTCTGCCGTTGAGCCTGATCTCCATCGGTTCCTCGGCGACCAGTGTGTCCGGCCGGGTGGAGACGGCCCCCTCGCGGATCCGGATCACCTTGCGCCGTTCCGTGACTCGTCCCATGTGATCAGCCCCGGTTCTGTACGTGCTGGCGGCCGAAACGGCCCTGGATGCGGAGGTTCTCGTGGGTCACCGGCTGTCGTACGGCGAAGTGACTTTCACCGTCTCATTGTCCTGCACGCGCGGGGCGGCGTCGCGGCCCGCCCGGCGGCAGACGCACGCGGTCGTCGTCCGGGCCGCTGCGGCCGGGGCGTGCCGGCGCCTCCTCGCAGCCCGCTCGCCGCGTCGGCTCGTCGCGCAGGTCGCGACGAGCGGGCGGGCGAGCCGGGAGGAGGCGCTCGGTAGCCGTGCGCTCACGCGGCGCTCCGCACCGCCAGCAGGTCCGAGATCGCGTGCACGGTGCGCAGGGTGGGCACGTCCACCTCGGTGATCTCCGCCAGTTCGACGACGGCCGCGAGCAGCACGTCGAGTTCGAGCGGTTTGCCGCGCTCCAGATCCTGGAGCGTGGAGGTGCGGTGGTCGCCGACGCGCTCCGCACCCGCGAGCCGGCGTTCGATGGAGACCCCGACCTCGCAGCCGAGGGCTTCGGCCACGGAGAGGGTCTCCCGCATCATGATCTCGATGACCCGCCGGGTGCCGCCGTGCAGGCACATCTGCCGCATCGTGGCCCGGGCCAGCGCGCTGATCGGATTGAAGGAGATGTTGCCGAGCAGCTTGAGCCAGATGTCGTTGCGCAGGTCCGGCTCCACCGGGCACTTCAGGCCGCCGGCCCGCATCGCCTCGCTGAAGTCCTGACAGCGTGGCGAGACGCTCCGGTCGGGCTCGCCGATGGAGAACCGGGTGCCCTCCAAGTGCCGCACCACTCCGGGGCCTTCGAGTTCGGTGGCGGCGTAGACGACGCAGCCGATGGCCCGTTCGGGCGCGAGCACCGCGCTGACCGTGCCGCCGGGGTCCACGCTCTCGACCCGGTGCCCGTCGTGAGGGCCGCCGTGCCGGTGGAAATACCACCACGGGATGCCGTTCTGGGCCGCGATCACGGCCGTCCGCTCGTGCAGCAGCGGTTCGATCAGCGGCCCGCACGCCGCATACGAATTGGCCTTCAGACCCAGGAAGACGAAGTCGACCGGGCCGACGTCGGCCGGGTCGTCGGTGGCGTGCGCCCGCGCGGTGAAGTCACCGCGCGGGCTCAGCACCCGTACTCCGTCCTGCCTCATGGCCGCGAGATTCGGTCCACGGGCGATGAGATGCACATCGGCGCCGGCGCGATGGAGCGCCGCACCGACGTAGGCGCCGATCGCTCCGGCGCCGAGAACTGCGACTTTCACGGGAACACTCCGTTCGGTTTGAGGGATACCGCGGAGGTGGGGGGTGGACGGTGAATCTTGTCGACGAAATATTGTCTACAGTATGGAAGGGGGGTCAGCAAGGGGACGGGCGGTGACCGTTCAACGCAGGTCGCATACCGCTCACCGCATACGATCGACCGGCTCCTTCTCAACTCGCGGGTGCCCTCCTTATGGTTCGCGATCATGAGCCCCCCTCTCGCACCGCGGGGATGGAGCCGCTGGCTCGTTCCGCCCGCGGCACTCTCCGTGCACCTGTCCATCGGCCAGGCCTACGCCTGGAGCGTTTTCAAGCCACCGCTCGAATCCGCGCTGCACCTCGACGGAACCCAGAGCGCGCTGCCCTTCCAGCTGGCGATCGTGATGCTCGGCCTGTCGGCGGCCTTCGGCGGCACCCTCGTGGAGCGCAACGGACCGCGCTGGGCGATGACCGTGGCCCTCGTCTGCTTCTCCTCGGGCTTCCTGATCTCCGCCCTGGGCGCCTGGACGCAGCAGTACTGGCTGATCGTCCTCGGCTACGGCTTCGTCGGCGGCATCGGTCTGGGCATCGGCTACATCTCGCCCGTCTCCACCCTGATCAAGTGGTTCCCGGACCGGCCCGGCATGGCCACCGGCATCGCCATCATGGGCTTCGGCGGCGGCGCGCTGATCGCCTCGCCCTGGTCGGCGCAGATGCTGGACTCCTTCGGCTCCGACCACACGGGGATCGCGCTCGCCTTCCTGGTGCACGGGCTGTCGTACGCCGTGTTCATGGCGCTCGGCGTGTTCCTCGTCCGGGTGCCGCGCCCCACGGAGCGTGCGGCGGCGGACGAGGGTCCGGGCCCCGTCGAAGGGGTTCAGGTGTCGGCCCGCAGCGCGGTGCGCACGCCGCAGTTCTGGCTCCTGTGGATCGTGCTCTGCACGAACGTGACCGCGGGCATCGGCATCCTGGAGAAGGCGGCGCCGATGATCACGGACTTCTTCGCGGACTCCAGCACACCTGTCTCGGCGTCCGCGGCGGCCGGGTTCGTCGCCCTGCTGTCGGCGGCCAACATGGCGGGCCGCATCGGCTGGTCCTCCGCCTCCGACCTCATCGGACGTAAGAACATCTACCGCGTCTACCTGGGCGTGGGCGCCCTGATGTACCTGGCGATCGCCCTGTTCGGAGACTCCGCCAAGCCGCTGTTCGTGCTGTGCGCGCTGGTGATCCTCTCCTTCTACGGCGGCGGTTTCGCGACCGTCCCCGCCTATTTGAAGGACCTGTTCGGCACCTACCAGGTGGGTGCCATCCACGGCCGGCTGCTCACCGCGTGGTCCACCGCGGGCGTGCTGGGCCCGCTGATCGTCAACTGGATCGCCGACCGCCAGGAATCGGCCGGCAAACACGGCGCGTCCCTGTACGGCCTGTCCTTCACCATCATGATCGGACTGCTGGTGATCGGGTTCGTCGCCAACGAACTCGTCCGCCCGGTCCATGCCCGCCACCACGTCACCGCGCCGAAGGAGGCCACCGATGTCCAACGAGAACAGCCCGCCTGACCGGCGCGGCCTGATCGTCCTCGCCTGGGTGTGGGTCGGCGCACCCCTGGTCTACGGCCTGTACGAGCTGGTCCAGAAGGCGACACAGCTGTTCACGGGGTGACGCGCGGGGCGCCCGGGGGATGATGGAAGCCGACAACCCGGGCGCCCTAATCCTGTGGCTTCACCTGCCGTCGTACCCGCGAGTCACCCAACACACTGGGACCTCCCGCCGCCCGCGTCCACGAGAGGGACCAGATGATCGGCTCGCGCATCGCCGCCGTCGGCCACTACCAGCCAGCCAAGGTTCTCACCAACGAGGAACTCGCGGGCCTGGTCGAGACCAGCGACGAGTGGATCCGGTCCCGGGTGGGGATCCGGACGCGGCACATCGCCGGGCCCGACGAACCGGTCGACGAACTCGCCGCGCACGCCGCCGCCAAGGCCCTCGCCGCGGCCGGTCTCACTCCCGCGGACATCGATCTGGTCCTGGTCGCCACCTCCACCGCCATCGACCGCTCCCCGAACACCGCCGCCCGGGTCGCGGCCCGGCTCGGCATGCCGCGACCCGCCGCGATGGACGTCAACGTCGTGTGCGCCGGGTTCACCCACGCCCTGGCCACCGCCGACCACACCGTTCGCGCGGGCGCCGCCGGCCGGGCCCTGGTCATCGGCGCCGACAAGATGTCCGCCGTGGCCGACTGGACCGACCGCAGCACCTGCGTCCTGGTCGGCGACGGGGCGGGGGCCGCGGTCGTCGAGCCCTGCGCACCGGGTGCGGAGCCCGGGATCGGACCCGTGCTGTGGGGATCGGTGCCGGAGATGGGGCACGCGGTGCGCATCGAGGGCACCCCGCCGCGGTTCGCCCAGGAGGGGCAGAGCGTCTACCGCTGGGCCACCACCCAGCTGCCCGCCCTCGCCCGCGGCGCCTGCGAAAAGGCCGGCATCACCCCCGCCGACCTGGCCGCGGTCGTGCTGCACCAGGCCAATCTGCGCATCATCGAGCCCCTCGCCGAGAAGCTGGGCGCGACGCGTGCCGTGATCGCCCGGGACGTCACCGAGTCCGGGAACACCTCCGCGGCCAGCATCCCGCTCGCCCTGTCCAAGCTCGTCGAACGGGGCGAGGTCCGCAGTGGCGACCCGGTCCTGCTGTTCGGCTTCGGCGGCAATCTGTCTTACGCCGGGCAGGTCGTCCGGTGCCCGTGACGCGCCCTGAGCCGTGCCGCGCGCCGAGCCGACCGACCTGATGTGACCCGATCAACCGTGCGTGTCCCTGGCATTCGTGCGCCGTAGACTGTAGACGAAAGACAATTGATACTGGACGGAAGTGCGCGCACGAATCTCGTCCGCCGTGCACGGCCCTGCCAGGAGGGGGACCGCGATGTTGTCGACCGGACTGCCACAGGGTGCCGTGCCCAGACTCGAACGGCCCGGCCCGCTGCGCGACCGCGTGTACGAGGCGCTGCTCGAACTCATCACCACCCGTGCGCTGCAGCCCGGCCAGCACCTGGTCGAGAGCGAACTCGCCGGGCATCTGGGCGTCTCCCGGCAACCGGTGCGCGAAGCGCTGCAGCGGCTCAACACCGAGGGCTGGGTGGATCTGCGGCCGGCCCAGGGCGCGTTCGTGCACGAGCCGACGGAGGAAGAGGCCGATCAACTGCTCACCGTGCGGACGCTGCTGGAGGCCGAGGCGGCCCGGCTCGCCGCGGCGAACGCGGGCAGCGCCGGGATCGAGGCGCTGGGCGAACTGTGCGCGCAGGGCGAGAAGGCGGTCGCCGCCGATGACGTGGACGCCGCCGTCGCCCTGAACGCGGCCTTCCACGCCAAGATCATGGAACTCGCCGGCAACGCGGTCCTCGCCGAGCTGGCCGGGCAGGTCGACCGCCGGGTGCGCTGGTACTACACCCCGGTGGCCCGGCAGCGCGGCCGGGAGTCCTGGGTGGAGCACCGCGCCATGATCGCCGCAGTGGCCGACCACGACGAACAGCTCGCCACGCAGTTGATGCGCGAACACACCGAACACACCCGCCACTCGTACCACGAGCGCACGACGTCCTGACCCCGCCACCGGCAGGCCCGCTCACGTCACCAGCGGTCCATGCCGGGCGGCAACCGTCGGCTGCGGCTCACAGTCACCAAGGCCAGAATCTTGAGCCGGCATCCAGAACGGATGTCGAAATGATGCCGATCCACAACAGGTTTTAATGTGCAGCCATGACAGAATTCCTTTTGCACAGCACCGTGTACGTCTTCGTACACGGAGCCTGGCACAGCTCAGCGCAGTGGGCGCCGACACAGCGGGCACTCGCCGAGCTGGGTGCGGCCAGCGTGTCTGTAGACCTGCCGGGGCACGGGTTCGACGCGCAACTGCCGTCCGGTTACCTGCTGCCGGGCCAGCCCGGTCTGCTGACCGAGAAGTCGCCGGTCGCCGGCGTGACGATGGACGCCTGTGCCGACGCGGTCGTGACCACCTTGCGTCAGGTACGCCGCTACCACACGGTAGTACTTGTCGCGCACAGCGCCGGCGGCGGCCCCGCCTCCCTGGCCGCAGAGCGAGCGCCCGAACTCGTCGACAGAATCGTCTACCTGTCCGCGTTCGTCCCCGCCGGACGGCCGAGGTTCATCGACTACTTCGGCTCGCCGGAGAATGCCACCGCGTCCGGGCAGGACGCGTACCTCGGTGATCTCGAAGCGATCGGCGCCCTCCGCATCAATCCGCTCTCACCAGACCCCTCCTACGTCGAGGGACTGAGGAAGACCTACTACCACGAGACGCCCGCGGACCGCTTCGACCCCTGGCGCTCCGCGCTGACCCCCGACCTGCCGCTGGCCATCCCCGTGACCCCCATCACGCTGACTGCGCCACGCTGGGGGCGGATACCGCGGACCTACCTGCGATGCGCGCAGGACCGTGCCCTGACACCTGCGGCGCAGGATCTGATGATCGCGGAAGCCGACACGTCCTTTCCCGACAACGCGTTCACCGTGCGTACTCTCCCCGGCGACCACAGCCCGTTCGCTTCCCGGAGGCGCGAACTTGCTGCTGCCATCGTGGCGTGAGCGAATGATCCACTCCGGTCGTGACTGACGCCGCCGTGTGATCCTTCAGAGGGTTCGGCTTGTCGCGGCGGCTGTGGATCGTGGTGGCCGGGCAAGCCGTGTCGGCAATCGCCTCGTCAGAGCAGCCGATGCGCAGAGATTGCAGGAGCTGGTCGCAGACGACTCGGCCATGCCCGGCCGCGAAGGCGGCGTCGATACGCGGCGGCCCGGCTGCGATACGGCCGCCGCGGCTGTCGAGGTGCGCTTTTCACAGTCGGAGGTCATACGGCTTTGTCCTGTGAGTGGGAAAAGTAGGCGCCAATCCGTGCACAGCTTCTTCCCAGGTGTGGCGGTGACTGCTACGTTCCCCTCGAAAGACACACCCGGATGGCCGATTTGAGGCGGGGAGGGGCACGTGAGACGCATGACCGCACGACCCGCGAACGCCCATCAGGCCCGCCTGCTCAAGCTGTTGCGTGACGGCGGTCCCAACTCCCGTGCGCAACTCGGCGACCAGATCGACCTCTCCCGGTCCAAACTGGCCGTCGAGGTGGACCGCCTGCTGGAGACCCGCCTCGTGATCGCCGACGGCCTCGCCGCCTCGCGCGGCGGACGCCGGTCCCACAACATCCGGCTCGCCCCGAACCTCCGGTTCCTCGGCGTCGACATCGGCGCGACCTCGGTCGACGTCGCCGTCACCAACGCCGAACTGGAAGTGCTGGGGCACCTCAACCAGCCCATGGACGTACGCGAAGGCCCCGTCGCGGTCTTCGAACAGGTGCTGGCCATGGCGGCGAAGCTGCGGGCCTCCGGACTCGCGGAGGGCTTCGACGGCGCCGGGATAGGCGTACCGGGCCCGGTACGCTTCCCGGAGGGCGTTCCGGTCGCACCGCCCATCATGCCCGGCTGGGACGGCTTCCCGGTACGAGAGGCGCTCAGCCAGGAACTCGGCTGCCCGGTCATGGTCGACAACGACGTGAACCTGATGGCGATGGGGGAGCGGCACGCCGGCGTCGCGCGCTCCGTGGGCGACTTCCTCTGCATCAAGATCGGAACCGGCATCGGCTGCGGCATCGTCGCAGGCGGTGAGGTCCACCGCGGGGTGACGGGCAGCGCGGGCGACATCGGACACATCCAGGCGGTACCCGACGGCCGGCCGTGCGCCTGCGGCAACCGGGGCTGCCTGGAAGCCCACTTCAGCGGCGCGGCACTCGCCCGCGACGCACTGGAGGCGGCCCAGCAGGGCCAGTCGACGGAGCTCGCGGCGCGCTTCGCGGCGAACGGCACCCTCACGGGCGTCGACGTCTCCGCCGCTGCCGCCGCGGGCGACGCCGTGGCGCTCGGCCTGATTCGCGAGGGCGGCAACCACGTCGGCCAGGTCATCGCCGGACTCGTCTCGTTCTTCAACCCCGGCCTGGTGGTGATCGGCGGCGGGGTGACCGGCCTCGGCCACACCCTGCTCGCCGCGATCCGCACCCAGGTCTACCGCCAGTCACTGCCCCTGGCCACCGGCAATCTGCCCATCGTCCTCGGGGAACTGGGTCCGAACGCCGGCGTCATCGGCGCGGCCCGCCTCATCAGCGACCACCTGTTCTCACCCGCATAGCCGACCGCCTGCCCGGCCTCGACCCGTACAGCGCCCGCTCTGCCAGCCCCGCGCCACCACGCCTGACACCCAGGCGGCTTCACCCTGACTCAGGCTCCGCACGCCCGCCGAGGGGAACACACATGGCACCAGAACCACCGCTGCTCACCATGTCCAAAATCACCAAGTCGTTCCCCGGCGTCCGGGCCCTCGACGGCGTCGACCTCGATGTCCAGGCCGGTGAAGTGCACTGCCTGCTCGGCCAGAACGGGGCCGGCAAGTCCACCCTGATCAAGGTCCTCGCGGGCGCCCACCAACCGGACAGCGGCACCATCACCTGGCGCGGGGAGGACGTCACGCTCCGCTCGCCCAGTGCCGCCGTACGCCGCGGCATCGCCACCATCTACCAGGAACTCGACCTGGTGGAGCACCTGTCGGTGGCCGAGAACGTCCACCTCGGCCATGAGCCCACGACCGCGGGCTTCGTCGTGCAGGGCAGGGCCGCGCGGGCGTCGACCGCCGAACTCCTCGCGCGCCTCGGCCATCCGGAGGTCGACCCCGGCCGGCTCGTCGGGGAACTGTCCGCGGCCCAGCAGCAGATCGTCTCCATGGCCCGGGCGCTCTCCCACGACGTACGGCTCATCGTCATGGACGAACCGTCCGCCGCGCTCGACCCGGACGAGGTCGACAACCTGTTCCGCATCGTCGCCTCCCTCACCGCGGACGGCGTGGCCGTCGTCTACATCTCGCACCGCCTGGAGGAGATCCGGCGCATCGGCGACCGGGTGACGGTCCTCAAGGACGGGCGCGCGGTCGCCGGCGGACTGCCCGCGAAGACCACGCCCACCCGGGACGTCGTGGCGCTGATGACGGGGCGCAACGTCGAGTACGTCTTCCCCGAGCGGCCGGCCGCGGCGCCCGACGGCGCCCCCGTCCTGGAGGTCCGGGGCCTGTCCCGGCCGGGCGAGTTCGCACCGCTCGACCTCACCGTCCGGGCCGGCGAGATCGTCGGCCTCGCCGGACTCGTCGGCTCCGGCCGCTCCGAGGTACTGGAGACGATCTACGGCGCCCGCAAACCCGGCTCCGGCCAGGTCCTGGTGGACGGCAAGGCGCTGCGGCCCGGCAGCGTGCCCGCGGCGGTCCGTGCCGGTCTCGGTCTCGCCCCGGAGGAACGCAAGGCGCAGGCCCTGCTCATGCTGGAGTCCGTCACCCGGAACGTGTCCGTCTCCACCCTGTCCCGCTTCTCCCGCGGCGGCTGGCTCGACCGGCGTGCCGAACTCGGCGCGGCCCGCGCGGTGACCCGCGAGCTGTCGCTGCGTCCCGACAACCCCTCCGTACCCGTCCGCACCCTCTCCGGCGGAAACCAGCAGAAGGCCGTCCTGGCCCGCTGGCTGCTGCGCGGCTGCCGCGTGCTGCTGCTCGACGAGCCGACCCGCGGCGTCGACGTCGGCGCCCGCGCCGAGTTGTACGCGGTCGTGCGGCGGCTGGCCGGCGAAGGGCTTGCGGTACTGCTCGTGTCCAGCGAGGTTCCCGAAGTGCTGGGCCTCGCCGACCGCGTGCTGGTGCTGCGCGAGGGCCGCGTCGTACACGAGGCACCCGCCCGCGAACTGGACGAACACCGCGTACTCGACCTCGTCATGGAAGGAAGCCCGGCGTCATGACGCAGCACGCCTCTCCGCCGCGCAGCAGCACCGGCAAGGTGCAGCCGGCCGGCCCCCGCCCCGCCTGGCGCTCCCTCGTGGCCCGCGCCGACGTCCGCACCCTCTCGCTGCTCGGTGTGCTGCTCGCGCTCGTCGTGGTCGGCGGCATCACCAAGCCGGACGAGTTCCTCGACACCCGCAACCTGCAACTCGTCCTCACCCAGGCGTCGGTGATCGGTGTCGTCGCCGTCGGCATGACCTTCGTCATCATCTCCGGCGGCATCGACCTGTCGGTCGGCGCGGTCGTCGCCCTCGCCTCGGTCTGGGCGACCACGGTCGCCACCCAGGGCTTCGGTTTCGCGGGCATCCTGTTCACCGCGGTGCTCGTCGGCGTGGGCTGCGGACTCGTCAACGGCGTGCTCGTCGCCTACGGCAGCCTGGTTCCGTTCATCGCCACCCTCGCCATGCTGGCCTCGGCCCGCGGCCTCGCCCTGCAGATCACCGACGGCAAGACGCAGATCGTCACCGTCGACGGCATCCTCAAGCTCGGCGAGCGCGACTCCTATGTGCTCGGCATCCCGCCGCTCGTCCTGGTCTTCGCGGTCGTGACGATCATCGGCTGGTTCGTGCTCAACCGCACCACCTTCGGCCGCCGTACGGTCGCCGTCGGCGGCAACCCGGAGGCCGCCCGGCTCGCCGGCATCGACGTACGCCGCCAGCGGCTGTACCTCTACCTGCTGTCCGGGCTGTGCTGTGGCATCGCCGCCTTCCTGCTGATCATCCTGTCCGGCTCGGGCCAGAACACCAACGGCAACCTGTACGAACTCGACGCCATCGCCGCCGCGATCATCGGTGGAACCCTGCTCAGCGGGGGGCGCGGCACCATCGTCGGCTCCGTCCTCGGCGTCCTGATCTTCACCACGATCACCAACATCTTCGCCCTGAACAACCTGCAGAGCGACGTCCAGCAGATCGCCAAGGGCGCGATCATCGTCGCCGCCGTGCTGGTCCAGCGCCGTACCGCGAGCACGACCTGACGAAGGGGAACCCCGCCATGTCACACCTCACCAGTCGCAGAGGACTGCTGTTCGGGACCGCTGCGGTCTCCGCCGGTGCTCTGCTCACCGCTTGCACGAGCAACGAGAGCCAGGACGAACAGCCGGCCGCCAGCTCCCAGCCGGCCGCCGACGACAAGCCCGGCAAGCCGGTCACCATCGGGTTCGCGGGCCCGCAGGCCGACCACGGCTGGCTCAACGCGATCAATGACAACGCCAAGAGCCGCGCCAAGAAGTACTCGGACGTCACCCTGGAGATCACCGAGGGCTCCAACGACACCGCCGCGCAGATCGGCCAGATCGAGACCCTGATCAACAAGAAGGTCGACGTCCTGGTGATCCTGCCCGCCGACGGCAAGGCCCTCACCCAGGTCGGCCTGAAGGCGATGCGCGCGGGCATCCCGGTGATCAACCTGGACCGGATCTTCAACACCCCGCAGGCGTACCGCTGCTGGGTCGGCGGCGACAACTACGGCATGGGCTTCAACGCCGGCACATACATCGGCGAAAAGCTCAAGGGCAAGTCGGACGCGCGCGTCGTCGAACTGGCCGGGATCGACAACCTGGAGCTGACCAAGCAGCGCACCCAGGGCTTCGACGACGCGCTCAAGAACTTCCCGAACCTGAAGAAGGTCGCCCGGCAGGCGGCCGACTTCACCGTCGAGTCGGGACAGGCCAAGATGTCCCAGCTGCTCCAGGCACAGTCCAGGATCGACGCCGTGTGGAACCACGACGACGACCAGGGTGTGGGCGCGCTGCGCGCCATCGAGCAGGCCGGACGCGACGAGTTCCTGATGGTCGGCGGGGCCGGGGCGCTCTCCGCCTTCCAGGCCATCAAGCAGGACAAGGGCGTGCTGAAGGCCACCGTCCTCTACCCGCCGACCATGGCCGCCTCGGCGATCGACCTGGCGCGCGCCCTCGGCCAGAGCAAGGGCATCGGCGGTCTCGCCGAGTACGAGATACCGTCGTCGATCACCCTGTACTCGGCCGTCGTCGACAAGGACAACGTCGACCAGTACATGCCCACCGGCTTCCGCTGACGGGTTCCGCCCCGCACCCCCCACGGCACCATCACGAACCAGGACGAGGAGGACTTCCGTATGGGACAGCCGCAGCAGACGGACGGGCCGGAGGCACAGCAGCCACCGATCCGCGTCGGCATGGTCGGATACGCCTTCATGGGCGCCGCCCACTCCCAGGGCTGGCGCACCGCGGGCCGTGTCTTCGACCTGCCCCGACGGCCGGTCCTGGCCGCGATCTGCGGCCGGGACGGCGCCGCGGTCCGGGCGGCGGCCGACCGGCACGGCTGGGCAGCGGCCGAGACCGACTGGCGTGCGCTGATCGCCCGGGACGACGTCGACCTCGTCGACATCTGCACCCCGGGTGACAGCCACGCCGAGATCGCGCTCGCCGCCCTGGCCGCCGGCAAGCACGTACTGTGCGAGAAGCCCCTCGCCAACACCGTCGAAGAGGCCACCGCCATGACCCGCGCGGCCGAGGAGGCCGCGGCGCGCGGCCAGGTGTCGATGGTCGGCTTCAACTACCGCCGGCTGCCCGCCACGGCGCTCGCCCGGCAGATGGTCGCCGAGGACCGGATCGGCACCCTGCGGCACGTCCGGGTCGTCTACCTCCAGGACTGGCTGGTCGACCCCGAGTTCCCGCTCACCTGGCGGCTGCGCAAGGAAGCGGCGGGCTCCGGCTCGCTCGGCGACCTCGGCGCGCACATCATCGACCTCGCCCAGCACCTGGCGGGCGAACGCCTCGCCGGCGTCTCCGCGCTCACCGAGACCTTCGTACAGCAGCGGCCGCTGTCCGGCGGCGGCGCGAGCGGCCTGACCGCCGTGTCGGCCACCGGCACCGGAGAGGTCACCGTCGACGACGCCGCCGTGTTCACCGGCCGCTTCGCCTCCGGCGCCCTGGCCTCCTTCGAAGCCACCCGCTACGCCACCGGACGCAAGAACGCCCTGCGCATCGAACTCAACGGCACGCGCGGCTCGCTCGCCTTCGACCTGGAACGGCTCAACGAACTGTCGTACTTCGACGGCACCGAAGCCGGCACCCACGCCGGCTTCCGCCGCATCCTCGTCACCGAACCCGACCACCCCTACCTGGAGGGCTGGTGGCCCCCCGGCCACGGCCTCGGCTACGAGCACAGCTTCGTCCACCAGGCCCGCGACCTGCTGCACGCCATCGCCGAGGGCAGCGCCCCCGCCCCCTCCTTCGCCGACGGACTGCAGGTCCAGCGCGTGCTCGCCGCCGTGGAGGAGAGCGCCGAGAAGAACGCCGTCTACACCCCCGTCGCGGTCTGAGGAGGCCCCGCCCATGCCCCGCAACTTCACCCTCTTCACCGGACAGTGGGCCGACCTCCCCCTGGAAGAGGTCTGCCGCCTCGCCCGCGACTTCGGCTACGACGGCCTCGAACTCGCCTGCTGGGGGGACCACTTCGAGGTCGACAAGGCGCTCGCCGACCCCGCCTACGTCGCCTCCCGCCACCAGCTCCTGGACAAGTACGGCCTCAAGTGCTGGGCTGTCTCCAACCACCTGGTCGGACAGGCCGTCTGCGACGCCATCATCGACGAGCGGCACGAGGCGATCCTGCCCGCCCGGATCTGGGGCGACGGCGAGCCGGAGGGCGTACGCCGCCGGGCCGCCACCGAGATCGCCGACACCGCGCGCGCCGCCGCGGCCCTCGGCGTGAACACCGTCATCGGCTTCACCGGCTCCGCCATCTGGCACCTGGTCGCCATGTTCCCGCCCGCACCCGAGGCCATGATCGAACGCGGCTACCAGGACTTCGCCGACCGCTGGAACCCCATCCTCGACGTCTTCGACGCGGAGGGCGTCCGTTTCGCCCACGAGGTCCACCCCAGCGAGATCGCCTACGACTACTGGACCACCCAGCGCGCCCTCGCGGCCGTCGACCACCGGGCCGCCTTCGGCCTCAACTTCGACCCCTCCCACTTCGTCTGGCAGGACCTCGACCCGGTCGGCTTCCTGTGGGACTTCCGCGACCGGATCTACCACGTCGACTGCAAGGAAGCCCGCAAGCGCCTCGACGGCCGCAACGGCCGCCTCGGCTCCCACCTGCCCTGGGGCGACCCGCGCCGCGGCTGGGACTTCGTCTCCGCCGGGCACGGCGACGTGCCCTGGGAGGACGTCTTCAGGATGCTGCGCTCCATCGACTACCAGGGCCCCGTCTCCGTCGAATGGGAGGACGCCGGCATGGACCGGCTCCAGGGCGCCCCCGAGGCACTGACCCGGCTCAAGGCGTTCGACTTCGAACCGCCGACGGCTTCCTTCGACGCCGCGTTCGGCAACTGAGGTCCGACGCGGCCACCCACCGACCCTCCTTCCGTACTCCGGGATGACGGCGCATCCCGGCGCACCGCACCCGCCCCGTACAACCCGCCCCTTCTTGGAGGCATTCGTGCACGGGAACGACCGCACCACCCCCACCCGCAGATACGAGACCCCCGGACGACGCCGATTCCGCAAGGCGGTGGCCCTGCTCGGCGGGGCCCTGCTCGCGGGCGCCACCCTGAGTCTCACCGCCCCCCAGGCCGGTGCAGCCGTCGCCGAGTCGAAAACCGCGGCGGC
The DNA here is from genome assembly GCF_042871185.1 of Streptomyces sp. NPDC006012. Lineage (NCBI taxonomy): Bacteria > Bacillati > Actinomycetota > Actinomycetes > Kitasatosporales > Streptomycetaceae > Streptomyces > Streptomyces sp. NPDC006012. The sequence goes on along the minus strand of NZ_JBIAIE010000012.1, from coordinate 51,565 downwards.
CGAGGACTTCCAGCAGGTCACCCTCGCCAAGGGGGCGGCGGAGGTCGGCGAGCCCATGTCGCTCGCCGTCCTGCCGGACCGCTCTGTCCTGCACACCTCGCGCGACGGCACGCTGCGGCTCACCGACGCCGCGGGCAACACCAAGGTCGCGGGCAAGCTGGACGTCTACTCGCACGACGAGGAGGGCCTCCAGGGCGTCGGAGTCGACCCCGGCTTCACCGACAACCACTTCGTCTACCTCTACTACGCGCCCCCGCTGGACACGCCGGCGGGCGACGCCCCGGAGACCGGCACCGCCGCCGACTTCGCCCCCTTCGACGGCGTCAACCGGCTCTCCCGGTTCGTCCTGGGCACGGACGGCACGCTCGACAAGGCCAGCGAGAAGCAGATCCTCGACGTCAAGACCTCCCGCGGCATCTGCTGCCACGTCGGTGGTGACATCGACTTCGACAAGGACGGCAACCTCTACCTGTCGACGGGCGACGACACCAACCCCTTCCAGTCGGACGGCTACTCGCCCATCGACGAGCGGTCGGACCGCAACCCGGCCTTCGACGCCCGCCGCTCCGCCGGCAACACCAACGACCTGCGCGGCAAGATCCTGCGGATCAAGGTGAACGCCGACGGCTCGTACGCCATACCCGACGGCAACCTCTTCGCGCCGGGCACGGCCAAGACGCGGCCCGAGATCTACGCCATGGGCTTCCGCAACCCGTTCCGCTTCAGCGTCGACAAGGAAACCGGCATCCTCTACGTCGGTGACTACGGACCCGACGCCGGTGCCGCCAACCCGGACCGCGGCCCCTCGGGACAGGTCGAGTTCAACCGTGTCACCGGCCCCGGCAACTTCGGCTGGCCGCTGTGCGTCGGCGACAACCAGGCGTACAAGGACTACGACTTCGCCACCAAGACGTCCGGTGCCGCCTTCGACTGCGCCGCACCCAAGAACACCTCACCGCACAACACCGGCCTGACCGACCTGCCGCCGGCCCAGCCCGCCTGGATCCCGTACGACGGCCCGTCCGTGCCCGAGTTCGGCGACGGCTCCGAATCCCCCATGGGCGGACCGGTCTACCACTACGACCCGGCGCTGGACTCGCCCGTGAAGTTCCCTGAGGCCTACGACGGCGACTTCTTCGCCGGTGAGTTCGGCCGCCGCTGGATCAAGCGCATCACCAGCGACGCGAACGGCGCCGTGCAGTCCATCAACCCCGTGCCGTGGACCGGCACCCAGGTGATGGACATGGCCTTCGGCCCCGACGGAGCGCTGTACGTCCTCGACTACGGCCTGTCCTGGTTCGGCGGCGACGAAAACTCGGCCCTGTACCGCATCGAGAACGCCACCGGCGGCCACTCACCGGTCGCCCAGGCCGCGGCCGACCGCACCTCGGGACAGGCACCGCTGCGGGTCGCCTTCTCCTCGGCCGGCACCAGCGACCAGGACGGCGACGCGCTCACCTACAACTGGGACTTCGGCGACGGCACTTCCGCGACCGGCGCCAACCCCAGCCACACGTACAAGAAGAACGGCACCTACACCGCCACGCTCACGGCGAAGGACCCCGGCGGGCGCACCGGCAGCGCGAGCGCGCAGGTCGTCGTCGGCAACACCGCGCCCTCCGTCACCCTGGAACTCCCGCAGGACGGCCAGCTGTTCAGCTTCGGTGACGCCGTCCCGTTCAAGGTGAAGGTCACCGACCCCGAGGACGGCACGGCCATCGACTGCTCCAAGGTCACGGTCAACTTCGTCCTCGGCCACGACACCCACGGGCACCCGCTGACCTCCGCGAAGGGCTGCTCCGGCACCATCCAGACCAGCGCGGACGGCGGCCACGACGAGAACGCCAACATCTTCGGCGTGTTCGACGCCCAGTACACGGACAACGGGGGCGGCGGTCAGGCCGCGCTCACCACGCACGACCGCAACGTCGCCCAGCCGCGGCACCGCCAGGCCGAGCACTACAGCGACTCCTCGGGCATCTCGCAGATCAGCAAGGAGAGCGCCCACGGCGGCAAGACGGTCGGTGACATCGACAACGGCGACTGGATCGCCTTCACGCCGTACGCGCTCGGCAACGCCCAGCAGATCACCGCTCGGGTGTCCTCCGGCGGCGCGGGCGGCACCCTGGAGGTCCGCGCGGGCTCCCCGAAGGGCAAGCTCCTCGGCAAGGCCACCGTGCCGGTGACCGGCGGCTGGGAGACCTTCCAGGACGTCAGCGCCGACCTGGCGCGCGCACCGAGGGCCACCACCACGCTCTACCTGGTCTTCAAGGGCAGCACCGGCAACGGTGCCCTGTTCGACGTCGACGACTTCGTCTTCACCACGAGCTGAGAGGAGGCCGTGATGCGCGCGACCGGCAGACTGACGACCGCCGCCCTCGGAGCGGCCCTGCTCCTCGGCTCCGTGGCGGGACCCGCCTCGTCGCACCCGGCGGAGGGCAAACGGGTGCTGGTCTTCTCCAAGACGGCCGGATTCCGGCACGACTCGATCCCCGATGGGATCGCGACGGTCAAGGAACTCGGCGCGAGCGGCGGCTTCGCCGTCGACGCCACGGAGGACGCCGGTGCCTTCACCGCGAAGAACCTGCGGCGTTACGCCGCGGTCGTCTTCCTGTCCACGACGGGAGACGTCCTCGACGACACCCAGCAGCAGGCCTTCGAAGGCTACATCCGGGGCGGGGGCGGCTACGTCGGCGTGCACGCCGCCGCCGACACCGAGTACGACTGGGCGTTCTACGGCGGCCTGGCCGGCGCCTACTTCCAGTCGCACCCGGCGATCCAGCCGGCCACGGTGAACGTGGAGGACCGCGGCCACCCGGCGACCTCGCACCTGGCGCGCACCTGGGACCGTACGGACGAGTGGTACAACTACCGCTCCAACCCGCGCGAACGCGCCCATGTCCTCGCTTCGCTCGACGAGGCGTCGTACACCGGCGGCACCATGAACGGCGATCACCCGATCGCCTGGTGCCAGGACTACCAGGGCGGCCGCGCCTTCTACACCGGGGGCGGCCACACCAAGGAGTCCTACGCCGACCCCGCCTTCCGGCAGCATCTGCTGGGCGGGATCCGCTGGGCCGTCGGCGACGCCCAGGCCGACTGCCGCCCGGAGAACGGCTACCGGCCGATCTTCGACGGCACCAGCCTGGACGGCTGGAGCCAGGCCGGTCCCGGTTCCTTCGCCCTGTCGGAGGACGGCACGCTGACCTCCACGGGTGGCATGGGCATGCTCTGGTATGCCGGGCAGAGCTTCGGGTCGTACTCCCTGAAGCTCGACTGGAAGATGGACGGCGACGACAACTCGGGCGTGTTCGTGGGCTTCCCGCCCTCGGACGACCCGTGGTCGGCCGTGAACAACGGGTACGAGATCCAGATCGACGCCACCGACGTGCCGGAGAAGACCACCGGGTCCGTCTACGGCTTCCAGTCCGCCGACCTGAAGAAGCGCGACCGTGCGCTGAACCCGCCGGGGGAGTGGAACACGTACGAGATCCGGGTGGAGGGCGAGCGCCTCCGCATCTGGCTCAACGGCGTGAAGATCAACGATTACACCAACACCGATCCGGCCCGGAGCCTGCGCGACGGACATGTCGGCATCCAGAACCACGGTGCCGACGACCAGGTGTCCTTCCGCGACATCCGGATCAAGGAACTGCCCGCGAAGGGCAGGTGAGCGGCGGCGGGCGGGGGACGCCGGACCCCCGCCCGCCGTCTTTGTCCCGTCATAGCCGGGGTCAGCGCATGACAAGGAGGCTGCCCATGTCCGCGTCCCTTCCCCGAAACCGTATGGGAATCTGGCTGATCGGAGCCCGGGGTTCCGTCGCCACCACCGTGGTCGCGGGCTGCGCCGCAGTGGCGGCCGGACTGCACCCGCCCACCGGAATGGTCACCGAGACACCCCTGTTCGCCGACTGCGGCCTGCCACCGCTCGCCTCGCTGGTGTTCGGCGGGCACGACGTGACCGGCTGCCCACTGCCCAAGCGGGCCGAGCAACTGGCGGCCGGCGGAGTCCTGCCGCACGGGCTGCCCGCCGCCGTTCCGGGCGAACTCGCCGCCGCCGACGCCGAGATCAGGCCCGGCGGCCCGGCCCCGGGAGACACCCGGGACGCCACGGAGGTGATCGCCGCCTTCACCGCGGACATCTCCGACTTCGTACGACGCAACGGGCTGGCCCGAGCCGTCGTGGTGAACGTGGCGTCCACCGAGCCCGTCGCCACCGGGGACGCGCTGCCGCCCAGCTCGCTGTATGCGGCGGCGGCCCTGCGGGCGGGCTGCCCCTACGTGAACTTCACCCCGTCCACCGGACTGCACCACCCGGCCCTGGCCGAGGCGGCCGAGGAGAGCGGCCTGCCGTACGCGGGCCGGGACGGCAAGACCGGCCAGACCCTGCTGCGTTCGGTCCTCGGCCCGATGTTCGCGCAGCGGGCGCTGGCGGTCCGTGCCTGGTCCGGCACCAATCTGCTCGGCGGTGGCGACGGCGCCGCCCTGGCCGACCCGGCGGCGGCCGCCGCCAAGAACGCCGGCAAGGAACGGGTCCTCGCCGACACCCTCGGCGGCACCCCGCAGGGCGAGGTGCACATCGACGACGTACCGGCCCTCGGCGACTGGAAGACCGCCTGGGACCACGTCGCCTTCGACGGCTTCCTCGGCACCCGCATGATCCTGCAGACCGTCTGGCAGGGCTGCGACTCGGCGCTGGCCGCGCCACTGGTCCTCGACCTCGCCCGGCTGACCCTCCGCGCCCACGAGAGGGGCCACTCCGGCCCCTTGACCGACCTCGCCTTCTACTTCAAGGACCCGCTGGGCGACGCCCCGTCGGCCCTCGGCGACCAGTACACGGCCCTGACCGGCTTCGCGCAGCGGCTGCGGGAGGGCGCGCGGGACGCGGAGGACGCGGAGGCCGTGGCTGCTGCGCCGGACACAGAGGTCGCGGCGGCCACGTCGGACACGGCAGCCGCAGCGGTTATGGCGAACACTGCGGACGCGGCGGACGCGGAGGCGCAGGGATGCTGAAAAGAGTGCGCTTGTTCCGCCGGTTCGCCGGAACGGGACGGTCGGCCGTACGCGGCCGGACCGGCGGGGTGGCCGGTGGCCCGCCGGGGGGCTCCGTGGGCGGCGCGGGCGTGCGGCGGTTCGGGACACCCCGGGCGACCGGGGCCGACGCGGGCGGCCCGGAGCGGACCGGACGGGCCCTCGGCTCCCGGCCGCACCCCGGCATCGACACCGCCGAACCCCGCCCGGACCGCCCGCAGCGGCAGGCCGGTGTGCGGCCCGCCCGGCCCGCTCCCTCCGGCTCACCTCTGCGGGCCTGGGCCGAACTGCTGCGGCTGCCCGCGCTGTTCACCGTGCCCGGTGACGCCCTGGCCGGTGCCGCCGCGGTGTCGGCCCGCCCCGGTCTCCGCACCCTGCTGGCCATCGGCTCCTCGCTGTGCCTGTACGAGGCGGGCATGGCCCTCAACGACTGGGCGGACCGCGACGAGGACGCCGCCGAACGCCCGCACCGGCCCCTGCCGTCCGGCCGTATCAGTCCGGCCGCGGCCCTGGCGGCGGCCGGCGCCGCCACCGCGGCGGGCCTCGCCCTGGCCGCCCGCGCCGGGCGCCCCGCACTCGCCGTCGCCTCCTCGCTCGCGGCCACCGTGTGGGCGTACGACCTGGTCCTCAAACGCACCCCGGCGGGCCCCGCGGCGATGGCGGCGGCCCGCGGCCTCGACCTGCTGCTCGGCGCGGCGGCCACCCGCGCCACCCCGGACGCGGTCCGTGGTGCGCTGCCGTCCGCCGCGCTGCTGAGCAGCCACACCCTGGCGGTCACGGCGGTGTCCCGTCGCGAGACGACCGGCGGTTCACCGCTGGCCTCGCTGGCGGCCCTGGCCACCACCGTCGCCCTCGCACTGCCACTGACCCGGCCAGGTCCGGCCCGCTCCGCGTCCCCGCCGTCCACCGCCGACGCCGTGTCCGCCGGCGGCGGTCGCGAGCCTGCTCTCACGCGCCTTCGAACAGCCGTGGGCGCGGCGGCCGCCCTGGTGCCCCCACCGCTGGTGCCTGACGCCGCGGTTCTCGGCGACGCCCGGGGACCCGGCTCCCCCCGCCGTCCGGCGGGCCGGGGTGATGCAGCCACCCCCGGCCCGCCGGGCACCTTCCCGCCGGCGCCCGGCCGCGCCCCCGGCGCCGTGACCGAGGTGCTGCGGGCCGCCCTGGGCACCGCCTACGCCGTCACGGCCGGCCGGCCCTACTTCCACGCCGCGCTCAATCCGTCTCCCCAGCTCACCCAGCGAGCCGTCGGCGGAGGCATCCGCGCGACCATCCCCCTCCAGGCCGCACTGTGCGCCCGTGCCGGTGCCCCGGCCGGCGCACTGCTGACCGCGGCCCTGGCACCGCTCGCCCGCCGATTCGCCAAGAAGGTGAGCGTCACATGAGCCACCGGCCCACCGGCCCGAGCGACCTCCACCCCCTCAGGGGCGCGGGGAACTGCGCGCCCAGCCACGACGTGCCCGCGGACGAAGAATCCACAGCCCCCGCCCCCGGACCCCGATCCACGCCCACCCCGGCCTGTCATGCCCCTGATGCTCGTGGCACCACACCCCCCACCGAACCCCCCGGCGGCCGGCCCCACCGTTTCGGATACGGCACCAACGGCCTCACCGACCTCCGGCTCGACGACGCCCTCGCGCTCCTCGCCGACCTCGGCTACGACGGCCTCGGCCTGACCCTCGACCACATGCACCTGGACCCGCTCGCCCCGAACCTCGGAGCCCGCACCCGCCGTGTCGCGCACCGCCTGGCGGAACTCGGCCTGGACGTCACCGTGGAGACCGGCGCCCGCTACGTCCTCGACCCCCGGCACAAGCACGGCCCCTCCCTGCTCGACCCCGACCCCACGGCCCGCGCCCGCCGCGTGGACCTGCTGCTGCGTGCCGTGCGGGTCGCCGCCGACCTCGGGGCGCACGCCGTGCACTGCTTCAGCGGGATCACCCCCGCCGGCACCGACCCGGACACGGCCTGGCAGCGGCTGGCCCAGTCGCTGGCGCCGGTCCTGGAGGCCGCCGCCGACGCGGGCGTCCCGCTCGCCGTGGAACCCGAACCCGGCCATCTGCTCGCCACCCTCGCCGACTTTCACCGGCTGCGCCGCACACTCGGCGATCCCGAGCCCCTCGGCCTCACCCTCGACATCGGCCACTGCCAATGCCTCGAACCCCTCCCGCCCGCCGACTGCGTACGCGCCGCCGCCCCCTGGCTGCGCCACGTCCAGATCGAGGACATGCGGCGCGGAGTCCACGAGCACCTGCCCTTCGGGGACGGCGAGATCGACTTCCCGCCCGTCCTCGCCGCCCTCGCCGCCACCGGCTACCGGGGCCTGACCGTCGTCGAACTGCCCCGCCACTCCCACGCCGGGCCCCACCAGGCGGCCCTCGCCCTCCCGTTCCTGCGCCGGGCGGCCACCGCCGCCACGACCGCCTCTTCGGGCAGCCCGGCGACCCCGGGTTCCCCGCACACCGCCCGGCCCGCCGAAGGGAGCCCCGCATGACCCCCCGGCACCCCGCACCGGACACCCCGGTGGCCGACCCCGCGCACACCCCGCCGGACGAACTGCACACCCTGCTGCGCGCCCGGCTCGACACCACCGCCCGTTCCTGGCTGGAGAAGGCCCTCGACGAGGCGGCGGCGACCGCACCCCCCGACGCCCACGGCCCCGTCCCGGCCTGGGAACTGCGGCTGGCGGAGGCCGGCCGGCACTGCGGACCCGCCCACGCCGACGCCGTCCGCGTCCTCGTCCTGCACGCGACCCGCCCCGACACCGACACCCTCGGCCGCGTCTACCGGCAGGGCACCGCCGACGAACGCCGCGCGGTCCTGCACGCCTTGCCCCACCTGGTGGCGGACACCAGTGCGCTCCCGCTCGTCGAGGACGCGCTGCGCACCAACGACACCCGGCTCCTGGCCGCCGCCGTAGGCCCCTACGCCGCCCGCCACCTGGACGCCCACGCCTGGCGGCACGCCGTACTCAAATGCCTGTTCACCGGCGTGCCCGTCGACGAGGTGACCGACCTCGCCCGGCGTGCCCGCGGTGACGGGGAACTCGCCCGCATGCTCGACGACTACGCCGCGGAACGCACCGCCGCCGGCCGTCCCGTGCCCGACGACCTGTACCGGGTGCTGACCCTGACCGGCGCCGAGACCCCACCGCACACCACGGACGACCCCCACGGCAAGGAGTCCTGATGCGCATATTCGACCCCCACATCCACATGACCTCCCGGACCACCGACGACTACGAGGCCATGCACACCGCGGGCGTCCGCGCCGTCGTCGAGCCCGCCTTCTGGCTGGGCCAGCCCCGTACCTCACCGGCCTCCTTCCTCGACTACTTCGACTCGCTGCTGGGCTGGGAACCCTTCCGCGCCGCGCAGTACGGCATCGCCCACCACTGCACGCTCGCCCTCAACCCCAAGGAGGCGAACGACCCGCGGTGCGTGCCCGTCCTCGACGTACTGCCCCGGTACCTCGTCAAGGACCGGGTCGTGGCGGTCGGCGAGATCGGCTACGACTCGATGACCCCGGCCGAGGACACCGCACTCGCCCTGCAACTGCAGCTCGCCGCCGACCACGCGCTGCCCGCGCTCGTCCACACCCCGCACCGCGACAAGCTCGCCGGGCTCCGCCGCACCCTCGACGTGGTCCGGGAGTCCGCGCTGCCCCTCGACCGGGTCCTGATCGACCACCTCAACGAGACCACCGTCAAGGAGGCCAAGGACAGCGGCTGCTGGCTCGGCTTCTCCGTCTACCCGGACACCAAGATGGACGAGGAGCGGATGGTCGCCATCCTGCGCTCCTACGGACCCGAGAAGGTGTTGGTGAACTCCGCCGCCGACTGGGGAAAGAGCGACCCGCTCAAGACCCGCAAGGTGGGCGACCTGATGCTCGCCGAGGGCTTCTCCGCGGACGAGGTCGAGCAGGTCCTGTGGCACAACCCGGTCGCGTTCTACGGACTCAGCGGCCGGCTGAGCCTGGACACCGTCCAGTCCGGCGCCACCCACGAGGGCAACAGCATCCTGCGCGGCGGGGAGTGACCGATGCGCTTCAGGCACCCCGACGGCACCACCGTCCACCTCGCCTACTGCACCAACGTGCACCCCGCCGAGACCCTGGAGGGCGTCCTCGCCCAGCTCCGCGACCACTGCGAACCCGTACGCCGCAGGCTGGGCCGGGACCGGCTCGGCATCGGCCTGTGGCTCGCCAGGGACGCGGCCCACGCCCTCGTCACCGATCCCGCCGCCCTGCGCACCCTCCGCTCCGAACTGGACCGGCGCGGCCTAGAGGTCGTCACCCTCAACGGCTTCCCGTACCAGGGCTTCGGTGCCGAAGAGGTCAAGTACCGCGTCTACAAACCGGACTGGGCCGACCCCGAGCGCCTGGAGCACACCACCTCCCTGGCCCGGGTGCTCGCCGGGCTGCTCCCCGACGACGTCACCGAAGGCAGCATCTCCACCCTGCCGCTCGCCTGGCGCACCGACTGGGACGAGCAGCGGGCGAAGACCGCGCGTGCCGCCCTGCGCACCCTCGCCGAACGCCTCGACGCCCTTCAGGAACTGACCGGCCGCTCCGTCCGCGTCGGACTGGAACCGGAACCCGGCTGCATCGTCGAGACCACCGCCGACGCCGTCGGTCCGCTCACCGCGATCGGCCACGACCGCATCGGCATCTGCATCGACACCTGCCATCTCGCCACCTCCTTCGAGGACCCGGACACCGCCCTGGACGGGCTCACCCGGGCCGGCGTCCGCGTCGTCAAGTCCCAGCTGTCCGCCGCCCTGCACGCCGCCGACCCCCGGCTCCCCGAGGTCCGCGAGGCGCTCGCGGCCTTCGCCGAACCCCGCTTCCTGCACCAGACCCGCACCCTCACCGGCGCCGGCCTGCGCGGCACCGACGACCTCGGCGAGGCCGTCCACGGCGACGCGCTGCCCGAGTCCGCGCCCTGGCGGTCCCACTTCCACGTCCCGCTGCACGCGGCCCCCGCCGCACCCCTGACCGCCACGCTCCCGGTGCTGCGCACCGCCCTGGCCCGGCTCGTCGGCGGCCCGCACCCGCTCACCCGCCACCTGGAGGTCGAGACCTACACCTGGCAGGCCCTGCCGCCCGCCCTGCGCCCCCGCGACCGCAGCCGGCTCGCCGACGGCATCGCCGCCGAACTCATGCTGGCCCGCGACCTGCTGACCGACCTCGGCCTGAAGGAGCTGCCATGAGCGCCGCGCCCGCCACCGCGGGTCCCACCCCGCTGCTCGTCCTGGACGTGGTCGGCCTCACCCCCCGCCTCCTCGACCACATGCCGCACCTCAAACGGCTCGGCCGGTCCGGCTCCCGGGCCGCGCTCGGCACCGTCCTGCCCGCCGTGACCTGCTCCGTCCAGTCCACCCTGCTGACCGGTACCACGCCGTCCGAGCACGGCATCGTCGGCAACGGCTGGTACTTCCGAGAACTCGGCGACGTCCTGCTGTGGCGCCAGCACAACGCCCTCGTCGGCGGGGACAAACTGTGGGACGCCGCCCGCCGCGCCCACCCCGGCTACACCGTCGCCAACATCGGCTGGTGGTACGCCATGGGCGCCGACACCGACTTCACCGTCACCCCGCGCCCCGTCTACTACGCCGACGGACGCAAGGAACCCGACTGCTACACCCGCCCCGCCGCCCTGCACGACGAACTCACCGGGAAACTGGGCACGTTCCCCCTCTTCCAGTACTGGGGACCCGGCGCCGGCCTCGCCTCCAGCCAGTGGATCATCGACGCGACCCGGCACATCCTGCGCACCCGCAACCCCGACCTGGCCCTCGGCTACCTCCCGCACCTCGACTACGACCTCCAGCGCTACGGCCCCGACGACCCGCGCGCACACCGGGCCGCCGCGGAACTGGACACCGCCGTGGCCCCGCTCCTGGACGACGCCCGCGCCGCCGGCCGCACCGTCGTGGCCCTGTCCGAGTACGGCATCACCCGCGCCGACCGCCCGGTGCACATCAACCGGGCGCTGCGCCGGGCAGGCCTGCTGGAAGTGCACACCCAGGACGGCATGGAATACCTCGACCCGACGGCCTCCCGCGCCTTCGCGGTCGCCGACCACCAGATCGCCCACGTGTACGTGCGCCGGGCCGAGGACCTCGACGCCACCCGGGCCGCGCTCGACGGCCTGCCCGGCATCGACCTGCTCCTCGACGACGAGGGCAAGAAGGCCCACCACCTCGACCACCCGCGCTCCGGTGAACTGGTCGCCGTGGCGGAGCCGGACGCCTGGTTCACGTACTACTACTGGCTCGACGACGACCGCGCACCCGACTTTGCGCAGCTCGTCGAGATCCACCGCAAGCCCGGATACGACCCGGTCGAGCTGTTCATGGACCCGCTCGACCCCTACGTCAAGGTCAAGGCCGCCACCGCGCTCGCCCGCAAGAAGCTCGGCATGCGCTACCGCATGGCGGTCGTCCCCCTCGACGCCTCACCCGTCCGCGGCAGCCACGGCCGCCTTCCCGCGAGCGACGACGACGGTCCGCTCCTCCTGTGCTCCACCCCCCGCGCCGTCGGAGACCGCATCGCGGCCACCGACGTGAAGTCCCTGCTGCTCGCCCTGGCGGGCCTATCGGACCAACGGTCCAGAGAGAGGCACCCGTGAACGACACCGACACCACCGGCACCGGCACCGGCACCGACGAACCCCTGCGCCGCGCACTGGGCATCGGCCGCCGTGGCTTCCTCAGCACCTGTACCGCCGTCGCGGCGGGCGCCGTCGCCGCTCCCGTGTTCGGCGCGGCCCCCGTCCAGGCGGCGCCGGCCGCCCAGGCATCCGGGAACGGCGGCAGAGGGCAACTGCTCGTGCCCGCCGACAAGCGCGGCCTCATCTTGTACACGGTCCGCGACGCCACCGGCCGTGACCCGCTCTCCACCAGCCTGCCCTCCGGGTTCCGGGCCGTGTTCGAGCAGCTGGCCCGGTTCGGCTACCGGCAGGTCGAGTTCGCCGGCTACGGCCAGCACCCCAACGCGCCCGGCGGCGCGAACCTGGAGACCGCCGAGGGCGCCCGGCTGCTGCGCCGCTGGCTGGACGAGTTCGGGCTGCGCGCCCAGGGCAACCACGGCTTCATCCCCGGCTCCTGGCCGCTGACCACCGCCGACGTGGACACCTTCAAGAAGCACCTGGAGATCGCGAACATCCTCGGCATGGACCACATGGGCACCGGCGGCGACCCCACCGGCAGCTCCTACCGGGCCGACTGGGACGTGGCCGCCGACAAGTGGCACGCCCTCGGCGAGATCGCCCGCCGGGCCGGGATCAAGCTGTACACGCACAACCACGACGCCGCCTACGGCTTCCTGCTCGACAGCGGCCCGCTCGACGCCCAGGGCCGCCCGACCCGCAGCTCCGGCATCCGCAAGCTGGAGTACTTCCTGTCCGTCACCGACCCCAAGCTGATCTGGCTGGAGATGGACATCTACTGGGCGCACGTGGCCCAGTACAAGTTCCGCACCTACACCGCTCCCGACGGCTCCACCCGTGAGAATGTCTTCGACCCGGCGGCCCTGGTCGCCTGCCACAACAAGCGCTACCCGCTGTTCCACGCCAAGGACGGTGTCGTCAACACCACCAGCGGCGAGGGCTACGACATGGTTCCGTTCGGCACCGGAGACATCGACTACACGACGTTCTTCTCCCGCGTGGGCCGGCGCAATTACCACAACCCGATGGTCGAGCAGGACAACGCGCCCAGCTCCACCGACCCGGCCCAGTCCATGAACCACGCGCGCATCGGCTACCAGAACCTCGCCGCGCTGCGCCACAAGTAGGCCCGACCGCACGGACGCCAGGAGGCCCTCCCCGGTGGGGGAGGGCCTGCCGTCATGTCACGCCATCTCCTCGCCGAGCGGCTGCGGGTTGGGTGCGATGCGCCTGGCCCCGGGCCTGCCCGGTGCCTTGAGGAAGACCGCGAGCACCGCACAGGCCAGACCGATGGAGCCGGCCAGGACGAACGCGCCGTGGTAGTCCCACGCGCTGACGACCACCGAGCCCATGCCCGAGCCGACGAGGCCGGAGACCAGCTTGGAGCTGTAGACCATGCCGTAGTTGCTGGCGTTGTTGTTCTCGCCGAAGTAGTCCGCCGTCATCGCCGCGAACAGCGGGAAGATCGCCCCGCCGCCGAAGCCGGAGACCATCGAGCAGAACAGGAAGAACGGCATGCTGCCCATCTGGCCGGAGACCAGCACGCCGAACTGCGCGGTACCGAGCACCAGACACACGATGATCAGTGTGTTGCGACGCCCGTAGCGGTCGGATATCCAGCCGATGACGCCGCGTCCGGTGCCGTTGACGATCGCCTTCAGGGACATCGCCGTGGCCACGATCCCGCCCGCGAAGCCCATGTCCTTGCCGAACGGGACCTGGAAGGCGATGCCGAAGATGTTGATGCCGGCCGTGCACAGCAGGCAGAACCACATCATCCACAGAACCGGTGTCCGCGCCGCCTCCTTCGGCGTGTACTGCTTCACGGCCGGCGGGTTCTTCTCCAGCGCCCGGCGGATGCGCGGGTCGTCGGTCGCCTTCAGCGGGTCGAACTGCCGGGGCCACCAGTTCTTCGGCGGGTCCTGGAAGAACCAGCCCGCGGCGGCCACCATCACACACAGGCCGACGCCCACCGCCGCCAGCACCGTCTGGTAGTTGCCCAGGTCCATGTACGAGGTGAAGAGGAAGACGAACGGCACGGACCCGTAGGCGAAACCGCCGTTGACGAAGCCGGTCTTGCCGCCCTTGCGCTCCGGATACCACTTGCCGACCATGTTGATGCAGGTCGCGTACACCAGACCGGCGCCGATACCGCTGCACATGCCGAAGCCGAGATAAGCGACGAGCACATTCGGTGCGTACGCCAGCGACAGATAGCCCAGCATGGTGCCGACCGCGCCGATCAGCATGGCCGTACGGGCGGGCAGCTTGCCGCTCTCCCGTAGCTGGCCGGCCGGGAAGGCCACGGCCGCCTGGAAGAACACCCAGACGCCCATCAGCCAGAAGATGTGTCCGCTGCTCCACAGATGCGCCTCGTGGAGAGTGTCCTCCGCCGAGGTGAACGCGTACTCGGCGGAGCTGATGCCCATCATGCCCACCCAGGGCAGGATGACCATCCACTTGCGTGATCGCCCCATGATGTCGACATCGGACTCGCCGATCCGGTACACGCGGCCGTTGCGGTCCGCCACCTCCCGGTAGGGGACGGCGGCGGAGTGCTCGGTGGTTGTCATATCTCGATTCCCCTTGCGTCGAAAGCTTGGCCAGCGCCCCCTGTCCAATGCGTTTCGTGCGCGCTCGGGACCGGGGCCGGCCGGCGCACCGTCGGACGGCCCCTCCTCGCTCATCTCATGAACCGCCCCCCAACAACCCCGCGGCCTGCGCCCAGCGGTACTTCGCACCCAGCACGGCGACCGGTTTCTCCGTCGTGTACGGGTACGCCACCACGCCGTGCTCGTACAGGTACTGGCAGGCCTCCTCGACCTCGACGTCGCCCGCGAGCGACGCGACGACGGGCTTCTCGACACCGCGCGCCCGGAACTCCGCCACCACCCGCGCGGTCAGTTCGGCGAACACCATGGGCGGCGTGACGATCGTGTGCCAGTAGCCGAGGACCAGCGCGTGGATACGCGGGTCCTCGAACCCGAGCCGGATCGTCGCCTCGTACGTCGACGGCGGCTCGCCCCCGGTGATGTCCACCGGGTTGCCCGCGGCCCCGAAGGGCGGGATGAACTTCCGGAAGGCCGCGTCCAGGTCCGGTGGGATCTCCATCAGGGACAGGCCGTTGTCCGTCACCGCGTCCGACAGCAGCACGCCGCTGCCGCCCGCCCCCGTGATGATCACCACGTTGTCGCCCTTGGGCGTGGGCAGCACCGGCAGCCCGCGCGCGTACTCCAGCATGTCGTTCAGGCCCGGCGCCCGGATGACACCGGCCTGGCGGAGGATGTCGTCGTACACGGCGTCGTCGCCGGCCAGCGCCCCGGTGTGCGAGCCGGCGGCCTTCGCGCCGGCCGCCGTACGGCCCGCCTTCAGTACCACCACGGGCTTCTTCACCACGGTGGCGCGCGCCGCCTCGACGAACGCGCGGCCGTCCTTCAGGTCCTCCAGATGCATCGCGATGCACTCGGTGTGCGGGTCCTCGCCGAACCAGGTCAGCAGGTCGTCCTCGTCCAGGTCCGACTTGTTGCCGAGACCGACGATCGCCGACACACCCGTCCTGGTGGTGCGCGCGAAACCCAGGATGGCCATCCCGATGCCGCCGGACTGCGAGGTCAGCGCCACCCCGCCCTTGACGTCGTAGGGCGTGCAGAACGTCGCGCACAGGTCCTGCCAGGTGGAGTAGTAGCCGTAGATGTTGGGCCCGAGCAGCCGGACGCCGTACCGCTCGCCCAACGCCACGATCTCGGCCTGCAACGCGTGCTCGCCGGTCTCCGCGAACCCGGAGGGGATCAGCACCGCGTTGGGGATCTTCTTGCGCCCCACCTCCTCCAGCGCGGCGGCCACGAACTTGGCCGGGATCGCGAAGACCGCGACATCCACGTCACCGGGGACGTCCGTGACGCTCTTGTACGCCTTGCGGCCCAGGATGTCGTCGGCCTTGGGGTTCACCGGGTGGATCTCCCCGCGGAAGCCGCCGTCGACGAGGTTGCGCATGACCGAATTCCCGATCTTGCCCTGCTCGTTGGAGGCGCCGATCACGGCGACCGACGACGGCTGCATCAGCCGCCGCATGGAGGTGAGGATCTCCGCACGCGAGTAGGTGCGGCGCGGCTGCGGCTGCTTGTCGGCCATGATCACCCGGATGTCCGCGGCGACCGCTCCCTCGGCCGTGGCGATCACCGGGTTCAGATCCACCTCGGCGATCTCCGGGAAGTCCGCGACCAGCTGGGAGACCCGGCGGATCTGCTCGGCGACCGCCCACCGGTCCACGCCCGCCTGGCCGCGCACCCCGCGCAGGATCTCCGCCGACCGGATCGAGTCCAGCATGGACAGCGCCTCGTCGGCGTCCACCGGCGCGAGCCGGAAGGTGACGTCCTTCAGCACCTCGACCAGCACACCGCCGAGTCCGAAGGCCACCACCTTGCCGAACGTCGGATCGGTGACCGCGCCGACGATGACCTCCTGCTCCTGGGGCAGCAGCTCCTGGATCTGCACGCCCTCGATCCGGGCGGTGGCGTCGTGGGCGCGCGCGTTCCGCACGATCCGGTGGAAGGCATCCCGTACGTCCGCCGCGCCCTCGACGCCGACGATCACCCCGCCCGCGTCGGTCTTGTGCAGGATGTCGGGCGAGACGATCTTCATCACGACGGGTCCGCCGAACCGCGCCGCGTACGCGACCGCCTCGTCGACGTCCGTCGCCAGTTCCTCGCCCGGTACGGCGATGCCGTACGCGTCGGCGATGACCTTGC
Source organism: Streptomyces sp. NPDC006012 (assembly GCF_042871185.1). NCBI lineage: Bacteria > Bacillati > Actinomycetota > Actinomycetes > Kitasatosporales > Streptomycetaceae > Streptomyces > Streptomyces sp. NPDC006012. The sequence goes on along the minus strand of NZ_JBIAIE010000012.1, from coordinate 35,119 downwards.
CCTCCGGGGCGGTCAGCGCGGTGCGTCCCTCGGCGCGTACCGCGTCGAGGAGCGCCCGCACCTTCACCGTCCGGTCCTCGGCCATCACGTCAGATCACTCCGTTCGACTTGAGCAGGCGCAACTCCTGGTCACCCAGGCCGAGTTCACCGATGTAGATCTCCTCGTTGTGCTGGCCGAGCAGCGGGGAGGCGGTGATGTCGACGGGTGAGTCGGAGAGTTTGAGCGGGCTGCCCACGGTGACGAACTCGCCGCGCTCGGGGTGCGGGACGGTGACCACCATCTCGTTGGCGACCAGCGAGTCGTCCTCGATGATCTCCTTCGTCGACAGGATCGGCCCGCAGGGGATGTTGTGCGCGTTCAGCTTCTCCAGCACCTCCCACTTGGGAAGCGTCGAGGACCATTCCTCGATCAGCTGGAACATCTTGTTGAGCTTGGGCAGCCGGACCGCCGGGGTCGCCCAGCCGGGGTCGTCGGCCAGTTCGGGCCGGCCGATCAGTTCGCTGAGCGGGCGCCAGCCGACGGGCTGCACGATCACGTAGACGTAGTCGTTGGGTCCGCCGGGCGCGCACTTGACGGCCCAGCCGGGCTGGCCGCCGCCGGAGGCGTTGCCGGAGCGCGGTACCTCGTCGCCGAAGTCTTCGTTGGGGTATTCGGCGAGCGGGCCGTGGGTGAGGCGCTGCTGGTCGCGGAGTTTGACCCGGCAGAGGTTGAGCACGGCGTGCTGCATCGCGACGTTGACCCGCTGGCCGCGGCCGGTCCGTTCGCGCTGCAGGAGGGCGGCGAGGATGGCCGCCACGGCGTGCACGCCGGTTCCGGAGTCGCCGATCTGGGCGCCGGTCGCGAGCGGCGGGCCGTCCTCGAAGCCGGTGGTCGCCATCGACCCGCCCATCGCCTGCGCGACGACCTCGTACGCCTTGAACGCGGTGTAGGGGCCTTCGCCGAAGCCCTTGATGGAGGCGTAGACGATCCGCGGGTTGATCTCCCTGATGCGGTCCCAGGTGAACCCCATCCGGTCGACGGCGCCGGGACCGAAGTTCTCGACCATGACGTCGCTGCGGCGGATCAGCTCGGCCAGGATCTCCTTGCCGCGCCCGGTCTTGGTGTTCAGGGTGATGCTCCGCTTGTTGCAGTTGAGCATCGTGAAGTACAGGGAGTCGACGTCCGGCAGGTCACGCAGCTGTTTGCGTGTGATGTCGCCGGTCGGGGCCTCCAGCTTGACGACGTCCGCGCCGAGCCAGGCGAGCAGCTGGGTCGCGGAGGGCCCGGACTGGACGTGCGTCATGTCCAGGACGCGGATGCCGTCGAGTGCCTTGGTGGTCACCGGGCTCACCTCACTTGTACGGGTCGGGATGCATGGATCCGGGGGCGTACGCGTCCGGGCGGGGCCGGACGTCGATCGGCGGCGGCTCTCCCGGGAGGCCGGTGCCCACCGCGGCAGGGGGCCGGCACCGGCCCCGTCGCGGCCCCCGGGCGGCTGCGCAGACATGTCGGACGCGACCCCACACGGAAGGCACCGGTGACACAGGCGGTACAGCCGGCACTGGCGGCGTGCGTGGTCCCCGGATCCGCGGCGTCAGCCGGGCGGCCGGGCCCGCCGGTGAGGCGCGTGCGGCCGTCGGCGGTGCGCCCGGCGGACCAGCGGCCCCCCGCGTCGGCGGCCCCGGTGCCCGCGTCGGCGCTGCCGTCGTGGCGGTCGGCGACGTGGCCGCGGCGCGGGGTGCGGATGCGGTCGACGGCTTCGGCCTTCAGCGCCTGGACGACGGGATGACCTGGGGATATCTCCTCGTCGGTGTCGACGGGCATGGCGAAGTCCGGTCCCTTCGTGAGGGGTGGAGCTCCGGCGCTGTACATTGCATACAGTCGACGGATACTGTATGAAGATTGTTATCCCGCATCCGGTGGGTGGTGTCCAGGGGGCGTGCGGCACTTTTAGGACAGGAGCCGGTTTTGGACCTGTACGAACACCAGGCAAGGGAACTCTTCGAGGAACACGGCATCGTGGTGCCGCGGGCGGAGGTCACCGATTCGCCCGAGGAAGCCCGCGAGATCGCCCGCAGGCTCGGCGGCAGGGCCGTGGTGAAGGCCCAGGTGAAGACCGGTGGCCGCGGCAAGGCGGGCGGGGTCAGGCTCGCCGCCGACCCGGCCGCCGCCGAGCTGACCGCACGGCAGATCCTCGGCATGGACATCAAGGGGCACACGGTCGGCAAGGTGATGCTGGCCCAACCCGTTGACATCGAGAGCGAGTTCTACGTCTCCTACGTCCTCGACCGGACGGCCGGCGGCTTCCTCGCCATCGCCTCCGCCGAGGGCGGTATGGAGATCGAGGAAGTGGCCGCGAGCCGCCCCACAGCCGTCGCCCGGATCCCCGTCGACCGGGCCGAGGGCGTCACCTCGGCGAAGGCCGCCGAGATCGCCGCGGCAGCCGGGCTGCCGTCCCAGGCCGTGGACGTCCTCGTCCGGCTGTGGCAGGTACTGGTCCGCGAGGATGCCCTGCTCGTCGAGGTCAACCCGCTCGTGCGCACCCGGCAGGGCCAGATCCTCGCCCTCGACGGCAAGGTCACCCTGGACGACAACGCCCGTTTCCGGCAGGCCCGTTGGGGCGCCGACGAGGCCGACCACCACGACCCGCTGGAGGCCGCGGCCGCCACCCGCGGCCTCAACTACGTCAAGCTCGACGGCGAGGTGGGCATCATCGGCAACGGCGCCGGCCTCGTCATGTCCACCCTCGACGTGGTGGCGGGCTGCGGCGCCCGGCCGGCCAACTTCCTCGACATCGGCGGCGGAGCGTCCGCGCAGGTTATGGCGGACGGACTGGCGGTCATCCTGTCCGACCCGGCCGTCAAGTCGGTCCTCGTCAACGTCTTCGGCGGGATCACCGCCTGCGACGCGGTCGCCGACGGCATCGTGCAGGCCCTGGAGACCGTCCGGCTGACCAAACCACTCGTCGTCCGGATCGACGGCAACAACGCGGCCCGCGGCCGGTCGATCCTCGACGACCGCGGCCACCCGCTGGTCCAGCAGGCCACCACCATGGACGGCGCCGCCGCCCATGCCGCCCGGCTCGCCGCCGCAGCCTGAGGAGACAGGGACACCATGGCCATCTACCTGACCAAGGAGAGCAAGGTCCTCGTCCAGGGCATGACCGGGGGCGAGGGCATGAAGCACACCCGCCGGATGCTCGCCGCGGGCACCGACGTCGTCGGCGGCGTCAACCCGCGCAAGGCCGGCCGGACCGTCGACTTCGCCGACCGGGCCGTCCCCGTCTTCGGCACGGTCCGCGAGGGCATCGAGGCGACCGGCGCCGACGTCACCGTCGTCTTCGTGCCGCCCGCCTTCGCCAAGGCCGCCGTGCTGGAGGCCGTCGACGCCGGAGTCGGACTCGCCGTCGTCATCACCGAGGGCATCCCGGTCCACGACTCCGTCGTCTTCACCACCCGTGCCAGGACGAAGGGCACCCGGATCATCGGCCCCAACTGTCCGGGGCTGATCACGCCCGGCCAGTCGAACGCCGGCATCATCCCCGCCGACATCACCAAGCCCGGCCGCATCGGACTGGTTTCCAAGTCCGGCACGCTGACCTACCAGCTCATGTACGAACTGCGGGAGATCGGCTTCTCCACCTGTGTCGGCATCGGCGGCGACCCCGTCGTCGGCACCAGCCACATCGACTGCCTGGCCGCCTTCCAGGACGACCCCGACACCGAGCTGATCATCCTCATCGGCGAGATCGGGGGCGACGCGGAGGAACGCGCCGCCGCGTACATCCGTGAGCACGTCACCAAGCCCGTCGTGGGCTACGTCGCCGGATTCACCGCCCCCGAGGGCCGTACGATGGGTCACGCGGGTGCGATCGTCTCCGGCTCCTCGGGCACCGCGCGGGCCAAACAGGAAGCCCTTGAGGCGGCCGGTGTCCGGGTCGGCGGCACACCCACCGAAACAGCCCGGCTGGTGCTGGAAACGCTGACAGCACACGGCGGGCCCGTCCGCGGCTGAACCCGGCCGAGCATCCTGCACCCTTCGACGCGTCCGGCGTTCCCGGCCCCGCCCCGAGGCCGTGTCCCCGCCGCCCGCGTCCTCCTCCCGCCCGAGCCGGCGGTGCGACCGGCTCCAGCGCGGGAACGACCCTTTCCCACCCCGCCCGACTGTGCACCGAGAGCGGAGCCAAGCCCATGGCAACCAGCCCCACCCCGAAGCAACCAACCCTCACCCTGAAGTCCGGCACGTCCTGGAACGACGCCTGGCAGCGCTGCCTGGCCGTCGCCCCCGAAGCCTTCCACGAGGACGGCGTCCGCAACCTGTGGGCCGCCGCCTGGCAGCCGGACGGCCGCGCACTGCCCGCGACCAGCCCGGTCGACGACAGCCCGATCGCCGGCGCACCGCGCCTCGACCGGACCACCGCCCACCAGGCCGTACGCGCCTCCCTCGACCAGCACCGCGCCTGGCGCCACGTCCCGCTCCCCGAGCGCCGCGCCCGGGTCTCCGCCACCCTGGACGCACTCACCGAGCACCGCGAACTGCTCGCCCTGCTGCTCGTCTGGGAGATCGGCAAGCCCTGGCGGCTCGCCCAGGCCGACGTCGACCGGGCGATCGACGGCGTGCGCTGGTACGTCGACGGCATCGAACCGATGGTCGCCGGCCGGGCCCCGCTGGACGGCCCGGTGTCCAACATCGCCAGCTGGAACTACCCGATGAGCGTGCTCGTCCACGCCATGCTGGTCCAGGCGCTCGCGGGCAACGCGGTCATCGCCAAGACACCGACCGACGGCGGGGTCGCCTGCCTCACCCTGGCCGCCGCGCTCGCCGCCCGCGAGGGCATCCCCGTCACCCTCGTCAGCGGCAGCGGCGGCGAACTGTCGGAGGCGCTGGTACGGGCGCCCGAGATCGGCTGTGTCTCCTTCGTCGGCGGCCGCGACACCGGCGCCGCCGTCGCCACCGCGGTGGCCGACCTCGGCAAGCGACACGTGCTGGAACAAGAAGGTCTGAACACCTGGGGCATCTGGAACTACACCGACTGGGACGCCCTCACCGCCGTCATCCCCAAGCTTTTCGACTACGGCAAGCAGCGCTGCACCGCCTACCCCCGCTTCGTCGTGCAGCGCTCACGGTTCGACGACTTCCTCGCGGCGTACCTCCCGGCGGTCCGCACCGTCAAGGTCGGCCACCCCCTGGCGGTCGAGCACCCCGAGGATGCCTACCCGCAGTTGGACTTCGGTCCGCTGATCAACGCGGCCAAGGCCAAGGAACTCCAGGACCAGGTCAACGAGGCCATCGACCGCGGCGCCGTTCCGCTGCACCGCGGAAAGCCGTCCGACGCCCGCTTCCTGCCCGGCCAGGACACCTCCGCATACGTCCAGCCGGTCACCCTCCTCGGCCCCCCGCCCTCGTCCCCGCTGCACCACGCGGAACCGTTCGGACCGGTCGACACCATCGTGCTGGTCGACACGGAGGCGGAACTTCTCGCGGCCATGAACGCGTCGAACGGCGCCCTGGTCGCCACCCTGGCGACCGACGACCGGGCCACCTACGACCGGCTCGCACCGCAGATCCGCGCCTTCAAGACCGGCCACGGCAAGCCGCGCTCCCGAGGCGACCGCGACGAACTGTTCGGCGGCTTCGGAGCGTCGTGGCGCGGTGCGTTCGTGGGCGGTGAACTGCTGGTCAGAGCGGTGACCCAAGGCCCGGCCGGCGAGCGGCTGCCCGGCAACTTCCCGGACTACCAACTCATGCCGTGACCCCCGAGGTGTCCGGGCCCGCGCACACACTCCACGCGTCGGCCCGGACACACCCTGTGAGCCCGGCGCCCTCCGCCGACGGGGCGGCACCCCCGTCTCAGGTCACGGAAACGCAGGTGAAAGCCACTGCGAAACCTTGGTATTGTTGTCCATGTCGCCCGGGAAAACACCCCCGGCAAGGCGACAGACACCTGGTCCGGGTGGCGGAATGGCAGACGCGCTAGCTTGAGGTGCTAGTGCCCTTTATCGGGCGTGGGGGTTCAAGTCCCCCCTCGGACACAACCACTGACGATACGCGGATGAGGGTCTCGACCTTACGGTCGCGGCCCTTGTTGTGTGTTCGTAGGTGATGGTGATCCCGAGGGCTTCGTAGAGTGGGCCTTTCTGGTCGGGGTCGGCTGTGTGGATGCGCTGTGCAATGTCTCCAAGACTTTCAGTGATCTTTCGGATCTGCTCGGCGTCGAGTGGGGATTCTTTCTTCCGGTTGAGGGCGGGGAGCGCGTCGAGTTTCTTCTGTGCTGCCTCTTTGTCTTGCTGTACTGCGTTGATCCACTGGGTGACGACGGCTGGGTCGGCTCCAGCTTCGAGGGCGGCTTGGTAGCGGGCGAGGCGTCGCTCGCAGTCCTTGATCGTCTGGCGTGCTTGGGCCTGTTCAGGTGTGTGGGTCTCTGCGGTGCTTGCTGCGGCGCTGGCGTGGGTGAGGGCGGTGAGGGTGGCGGTGAGCCGGTCGGGGGTGAAGGCGCGGGCGATCCACTGGTCCAGGGCCTGGCAGACGATGTCTTCGCGCAGGTTGACGGTGCGCGGGTGGGTGAGGTGGGGGTAGAGGGCGGCTTCCTGGTCCTTGAATTCGCAGCGGTAGTAGACGTGGTTGCGGATGGTGGCGGGTTGCATTTTGCGTCCGCACAGGGTGCATCGGATCCGTCCGCGCAGGGCGTAGGGGCGTCCGCCTTGCTTTCCGGCTCGTTCCTGTCGGCCTTGGTTGCGGGCGCGTTGTGTGCGGAGGGTTTGGACGGTGTCGAACCGGCCCAGGCTGATGATTGCTTCGTGGGCCGGTTCGTTGGAGCGGATCCATTCCTCGGTGGGGTTGTGGGTCATGCTGGTGCGGTGGCCGAGGGTGACGTCGTCGACGTCGAGGAGGCGTTCTTCCTTGCGTTGTTTGTTCCAGATCTCGTAGCCGGTGTAGCGGGGGTTGATGAGGATGGCGCGTACGGCGCCTTGCTGCCATGCGGTCTTTTTGCGGTGGGGGTTGCGGGTGGCGTCGTGGGCTGAGGGGCAGGGGATGCTTTCGCGGGTGAGCTGGGCGGCGATGGCTTTGTCGCTCATGCCGTCGATGTACATGGTGAAGATCCGCTGCACGATGGGTTCGGCGGTGGGGTCGGGTTCGAGTTTGTGGATGCGTTGGCCGGCTGCGGCTTTCGAGGGGTTGGGGTGGGCGTTGGCGATGGCACCCGACGAGCGGTCGATCAAGCGGCTGATCCTGGTAGCGGTGAAGGCCTCACCGGGGTGGGCGTTGAGGTAGTCGAGGACAAGACCGCGAAGGCACCCGGGGCCAAGGCGCTTGTCTCCGCCCGGCAGAGCGGCCACTGGGATCGGGCCCGTCCGTTCGGCAGACTCGGTGTGTTGGACGGGCAAAGGGACGGAAGAGGCAGCTGTTCCCCTTCCCCGGTGCCGGTCTGCTTCTCGCGCTCGCGTGCCGTGGGCTCGCCTGCAGACATGAGCGGGACCGCGAATATCGGCACCCGGTTCGCCGAGGGCCGCAGTGATCATTGCGGGGCGGGCTGCTTCCTCCGGATGGACGCCCCATCATGCATGTCCTGGGGGTCGGGGGGCGCGCCAGAGGTCGGGGCAGCGGTTGGGGCCGTTCTGGATGCCTCGGTCGCGGTGGGCGAGATGCCGCTTTTCGAGGGCGACGAGGGCTTTGAAGGTGCTGGAGCGGGTCGTTTCGGCGGCCTGGGCGATGTCGTCGACTGAGGCCGGTTCAGTGAAGGCCACCAGGTGGGTGTAGACGTTGATAATAGCGGGGGACAGTCCCGCCAACTGGTCGCTGATCGTGGTGTTGGACATGAAGAGGACCTCGCTTCCCGAAGGGCGTACGGAGTGAGATCCCCGGCCGGGGTGCGGTCCGGAGCGGGCCGCTGGTGTCGCCCGGCGCGTGCGCATCGCCGGTTTCCGGGCGGACAAGGCCGACGTGCAGGGACCGCGGTAGTCCGTGATCCCGGTAGGCGGATCGGCCGCGACCATGGACGCTCGGAGACGGGCATGAAGTCAAGCGCGGGCCAGCTGACCGGTGGCATCCCATTACAGCGGAGGCTCGCAGGGTGACGCGTCGGCACTATCCACCGGCATGCGCGGCGGTGATCGTCCGGCGGAACTCTCCGGTCGCGGTGCCCATTCAGCGCAGGCGACACAGTGTCAGCCGGGGCTACGTCCCTGCAATGACGCTCCTACTCTGTCAAGACATGGTGTGCGTGGCCCTCGCTGAGATGAGGACATGGCAGATGCCGCTCGACGGAGCGTGCCGATCACTCGTTCACGGTGGGCCTTCGGGCGCCTTCGTGACAGAGGTCTCCGGGGCGTTCTCCTCCCAGCGGGAGCGTCCCCAGCCCGCCGGGTCCTCGAACTGTCGTCGGCGACGTACTTCGTCGCAAGAAGCAGCCGACGTCGGTCCGTCGGCTCCGCGACGAGCGGGGTGGTGGCCGGAGCGCCCGACGGCTGTCCCTGCGGCAGACGGCACGCCTCAGGCCATACCGTCGCCGCCGCCTTCCCGCCACCTGATGCGGGTGGAGGAAGGCGGCGGTGGAGCCTGGCACGGAGGCTGAAGTACGTACGACGGGCGTAGGTTTCCACGGACAGCGAAGACTGCAGCGTCCTCGTTCGAGTGGCTTTCCGCATGCGGGACCGTTTCTGCTGGCCATGGGTCTCGCATGGTCAAGAAATCCTGGTGGCGTGCCGCCGTTATTGCGGCGGCTGCCGCCACCGCCTTGTTAACTCCGGCAGCGGCCGGAGCCGCAACGCCCGTCCTCCCGCAGACATCGAGTGCGGCTACTTCTATCCGTGCCACAACGCTTCCTAAGCCGCCGTCCGGGAAGGTGTGTCGTGTCGAAGTCGCTGGGGTGCCCGCGACGCTGGCTGACGGCTCGGCACGCTTGGCAGTGGGACTGTGGCCCCTCGACCACCGACTGGCACGCGACCACGCGCCCATTGGGCCCAGCTGCTGGGGTCGTCGACGGCCCATTGGGCGAGGTCCAGGTAGAACGCCCGCACCGGGATAAGGCACTCCCGGTGGTTCAGCCAGGGGACGTCGAATGGCTGAGCACATAAGTCCGTACGTGATGGTGCACGAGGAAGTCGTACGGGACGGGGGAACCTTGACCTGAGCGTCCTTTCCCCCTCGCGGAGGGGGAAAGGACGCTCAGCGCGCCGGCCGAAGCGACATGCTTGGGCACCTTGCTCTGCCGGCACGAGGCCCAGGCCCGTCAGTCACTCACCGGCGGCAGGGCCGTCATTACGGCTGTTGTCTCGGGCGGGCGGCTGAGCCCTCTCCCCAGAGCCGTGGTCGTCGGACGCGCGCCTGTCGCGACGGGCCCGCCGAAGTCCTGACCGAAGAGGGCGCGGTAGTGCGCAACTCCGGTTCGCGCTCCATCCAGATGGGGCCGGTGGGGGTCTCCGTTGTTGCGTTGTCGGACCATCCAGTTTGTTTCCGCTGCGCTCTTCGAGATGCACGACGAATGGATTGCCTTACCTCGCCCACCTCCCCGAAGGCGATATGGGTGATATCTATCGTAAACTCACTTTTAGTTCCTCCGTGCTACCCAAAGCGCCGTAATGCAACTGCAGTTGATCCCCAACACCATAACGAGGGACACTACCTGGCGGATGCGTGTTCCCGACCGAGCGGCACTCGCTTCGGCATCCTCCCGTACAGGTCATCGGAGGCTATTTACCCAAAGACTACTGGGCAGTTGACCTCAGGGTTTCGTGGTAGCGTCCTTGTTCGGAGGGATAGTGCAACCTGAAAGGGAAATCGTGAACACGGAGAAGATCGCCGCTCGCCGCCTCTCGCTGGAAGAGGTGACGAAGCTCGGCGTGAAGGACAGGCTCTTCGTTTCCGGCGACACGGCAGAACTCAAGCTTCCCGACTGCTATGTCCCTGCTTTCCTGACCAAGTCCGGTGAGGATTTCGAGGGCGGCTCGATCACGGCGAGAACCGTATTCCAGGAAGAGGTATCCTGCCTTCCCGACGACGAGAATGAAGCCGGAATCTACTTGGCCGACGAGAACGGCTCGGTGACCATCGAGGTCCTCCAGTCCGCCGGTGTCGTGCTGGACCTGGCACTTTTCGTCCCTGGTGGGGACAAGGGGGCCCTCACGGCCCTTTACGCTGCGGCCCGGCAGGCGTTCGGCGCCGACATCGTGCAGATCTGGCGCCAGGGCCTCAAGGAGGTTCCCGACGTGAAGGTCGACATCTTCGAGGAGCAGATTCCCCGGGGGCGCAAGGGGAGCGACAGCCCCAAGCGTGACCGTCGCGCGATCGACACCTACCCCACCCGTGCGGACTTCATCGAGTTCTCCGCGGGGTGGAAGCCGGTCGTTGAGATTCACAGGCCGATTGTTGACGACACCCCGACCATCTGAGGCGGTTACTCTCGGTCTCAGCCTGAGAGAACGCCGAGAACGCATGCGCCGGACCCGGTCGACCCCTGAGCGGCCCAGGGAGCCGTCGGAAAATATCTCACGAACGCCGAAGCGCCGTTCCACTCGATGACCTCGCGAGACAGCCCGCCTGACCAAGATCAAAGCCTGAAGTTATTCTGCGACAGCCCTCAAGGCTTCGGCGTAGTCGAGTGACGTCCACTTCGTGCTCAGGCGAGGCCGAGAAGCGTGAGGGGTCGGCGGGCGTCACGCGCATTGCGGCGACGGCCGGAGGCGATGTTCTTCACGCCGTTCAGTCGCAGGGCGCCGACCGCGAGGTTGCGCCAGGTCGCCATAGCGCGGGGTGCGCTGTCGGTCCGCCACCGCGGACGCGGTCAGGTCGAGGACGACGGCCAGCGCGTGCCGCACTCCTCGCAGCCGGATCCGAGCTCGACCTCGCCGCGAGCCGGGCCGAGGTCGGTGCGACCTGGTTCGATCGTTCATGTTGGGGTGGCCCCTACAATGCCGAGTCCAAACTTCTGCTGTTCGGATACGCCTTCCACGGTCTGGGTCTCGGCCGGGTCGCCTTGCGGACCGACAACCTGAACGTGCGGTCCCAGCAGGCCCTGACGCGGCTGGGGCTGGTCTATGAGGGGACGCTGCGCAGTCACATGGTTCGCCAGGACGGCACGCGCCGTGATTCGCTGTATTACAGCGTGCTTGCGGACGAGTGGCCGTCCATGCGTGCCAAGCTCCTCGCCCGCGTCGCGGCCAAAGTCGCTGCCTGATCCGCAGTTTCCCGTCACGGAGCGAGGAGGACTCGCTTCCGCAGGAGTGCGAAGCCGGCGCGGCCGAACATCTGTCGTTTGAGCATTTTAAAAGTTACGTGGAATCTGCCGGGGTGATCATGTCTCTCCGGTGCAACCACGGACTTGGGAGATGTGTTGAACGGCACGATGGTGCTGACGGAGAAGTGGCCGGTGCTCGGCCGGCACGAGCAGGCGGCGACCTGGCTGACGATCTGGACGGATCTCGGACGTGCGCCCCGCACGATCGATGCCTACGCCCGCGGGCTGGCCGAGTACCTGCTGATGTGCGAACGGGAGGATGTCGACCCGGTCACCGCAACCCGCGCGCATATTGCCATCTATGTAAGGGAGTTGACTTCACGGCCTCACGGCCGAGGGGCCAACGTGGTCTCGATCGACTCGGGCTCGGGGCTGGCCAACGCCACCATCCAGCAGCGTCTGGTTCCGGTCCGCCTGTTCTACGACTTCCTCATGGAGGAGGGCCTGCGGGAGTCGAATCCGGTCGGCCGGGGCCGCTACACCCCCGGCCGCCGGGCCCAGGCCGGCCATCAACGGGGACTGGTGCCGCGCCTGACCAAGCTGCCATGGATCCCCGCTGAACAGCAGTGGCTGCGCATCCTGGAGGTGGCCCGGCGCGAGCCAGTCCGCAACCGGGTGATGCTCGCCCTGGCCTACGACGCCGCGCTGCGGCGCGAGGAGCTGTGCTCGCTGCGGACCGACGACGTCGATCCGGCCCACCGCACGCTGCGAATACGGGCGGAGACGACCAAGAACCGGCTGGAGCGGGTGGTGCCGTACTCGGCATCGACCGGGGTGCTGCTGTCGGGCTACCTCGCCCACCGGGCCACCGTCAGCCGGGCCCGTGGACCGTTGTTCCTGTCGGAGTCGCGCCGCAATCACGCCCAGCCGCTGAGCCTGTGGACCTGGTCGAAAGTGGTCCGCAGAATCGCGCTGACCTCGGGCGTCGAGCGATTTTCCACGCACACCACCCGGCATCTGTGCTTGACGGATCTGGCCCGGATGGGCTGGGAGGTGCATGCCATCGCCTCGTTCGCCGGGCACCGGCACACCGACTCCACGCTGCAGTACATCCACCTGTCCGGCCGCGATCTGGCCGACAAGCTCAGCCGCGGCATGGAACACATCCACGCGTGGCGCATCCAGGCCCTCACCGCGGCCGGCGACGACGCGGAGGTGTCCCGGTGACCACGCAATCCCCGACCCCGGCTCCCGGAGAGCACTCGCCACGCTGGCAGTGGCCGATAGACTTGGGCCGTTACGACACCAGGCGGACAGTCCGGGCTGCTGAGAAGCAGGCCATCATCGACCTCGGCGTGGTCAACCTGCGGCGGCTTGCCCGCCATAACGCGGGCGCCCCGCAGTGGCGTCAGATCCGCCGGCTGCTGCGGCCACTGGACGACGCGGCTGCCGCGCTGGACTCGCCGCCCACTCCGCACCGCCGCCGGGCGATGCTGGACGCCGGCGCCGCGGTGCTGCTGCGATGCGCGGAGACCGGCCGGTCGTACTGGTCATGGACGGAGACGGAGTGGGTCGACCTCCTTGGCCGCGACCAGCAGGACTTCTGCAAGTCCCCCCCCGGCTGGGCAGATGACGCCGTACGTCCCTACCTGGCCGCACACGCCTTCCTCCTCGGAGGCTTCACCGCGTTCTACCGGCTCGGCAGCTTCAGCCGTCTCACCCTGGCCTGGCGCGTCTTCGGCCGCGACCGCGTGGACGGTGAGATCCGCCGCATCCGCGCGGTGCTCGACGGATGGGGCTACCAACTCGGCCGCGACAACGACACGCTGCTGCCGATGGTCGCCTGCCAGTTGTTCCTGCTCAACCGAAGCCCGCACATCGAGGAGCTGGGCACCGAGCTGTTCGAGCGAATACGCGGCGAACGGCTCCTTCCCGACCTGAGGCTGAACACCCTGCACGCGCTGCAACGGGCCGTTGCCGAGCTGGGCTACTGCGAGCCGCCCCAGCGGATGACCGGGCGTCATTCGGCGCGGGCGACCGGCGGAGTACAGGAGTGGGCTCGGTGGGTGGACCGCTGGCACGACACCTCCACGCTCACGCCCCGCGTCCGCGGCAGCGTCCGCTCGAACTTGTTCAAGGTCGGCCGCTGGCTGGAGGCCGAACACCCCGAGGCTGCGGATCCGGCGAGCTGGACGCGCCAGACCTGCGCGGCCTGGATCGCCGCGCTGGACCGGATGAAGGTCGGCGACTACGTCCAGCGGACCGTCGGCCTGAAGGACCGCATCGGCAAGCCGCTGGAGGCGCCCACGAAGGCGACCCAGCTCAGCGCGGTGCGGACGTTCTTCCGGGACTGCCAGGAGTGGGAATGGATCCCCAGGCGCTTCGACCCTCAGCGCGCACTGGCCACCCCGCGGAGCATCGCCGCCTTGCTCGGTCCGGACCCACGCGTGATCGCCGATGAGGTATGGGCAAGGCTCATGTGGGCGGGCCTGAACCTCCAGGAGGACGACCTGCCCCAGACCCGGGCCGGGAACTTCTACCCCCTCGAACTGGTCCGGGCGGTCACACTGACCTGGCTGTTCTCCGGGCAGAGAAGCGATGAGATCGCCCGGCTGCGGGCGGGCTGCATCCGCTGGCAGCACGACGGAACCACGATCGCCGGCGACTCGAAGCAGATCCTGGCCCGCGATGCCGTCTGCCTGCTGGACGTGCCAACGCACAAGACCGGCACCGCGTTCACCAAGCCGGTCGATCCGGTCCTCGGCCAGGCCCTCGACACATGGCAGGCGATTCGCCCCGACCAGCCGAAGTTCACCGACCGCCGCACCGGCGAGCTGGTGGACCTGCTGTTCGCCACCCGGGCCCGGAAGGTCTCCTCCGCCTACATCAACAACACCATCATCCCGATGCTCTGCCGCAAGGCCGGCGTCCCAGCCGCCGACGTGCGCGGGAACATCACCAGCCACCGGGCCCGGTCCACGATCGCCACCCAGCTCTACAACGCGAAGGAGCCGATGACGCTGTTCGAGCTGCAAGCCTGGCTCGGCCATCGCTCGCCGCAGTCCACGCAGTTTTACGCGAAGATCAGCCCGACGACGCTGACCCGTGCCTACGACGACGCGGGGTACTTCTCCCGCAACGTCCGCACGATCGAGGTCCTGGTCGACCGCGACGCGGTCACCTCCGGCGCCGCCGCGGCCGGCGAACCCTGGCAGCACTACGACCTCGGGCACGGCTACTGCACCTATACCTTCTTCGAGCAGTGCCCACACCGCATGGCCTGCGCGCGCTGCGACTTCTACACCCCGAAGGACTCCAGCAAGGCCCAACTCCTAGAGGCGAAAGCCAACTTGCAGAAGATGCGGGCACTGATCCCTCTGACCGAGGACGAGCAGGCCGTCGTCGACGACGGCCAGGCAGCCCTTGACCGCCTCCTCGGGCGCCTCGCCGACACCCCCACCCCGGCCGGACCAACACCCCGCCAGATCGATGTTCCGCCGAACGCGACCCTCCTACCGATCGTCGACGTCCGGCAGGGCAAGGCATCACAAGCTTGACAAATCTGATTCCACAGAATGATCCGGTTAACTGCCCCTTCGACCGGCCCGGAGTTCCAGTCGGTGGTCAGTCCGGCGGTCACCGCGTCGAAGTCGCTGTTCAGGCCAGCGGCGAAGCTGCTGATCCCGGGCAAGCTGACGTCGGTGGCCTCGGTGATCCACTCGGGCAGGCGGTCGCCGCTGAGAGTGGTAAGCATCTCCGCGAACGAACTGGTCAGCTCTGCGGCGGAGGCCAGTTCCGGGCAGCGGTCGAGTACGGCCTTGCGGTGCAGCTTCTCTTCCTCGGTCAGGGTGGCGGGGTGCCGGGTGAGCCAGCCGGTCACCTGCCGTATCGATGGCGGTGGTGGAGCGGGGTGAAACCTCCTCGCTGGGGCAGCTCGCGCCGGATCCAGTCGCGGACGAGGGAGTAGTGGCCGCGGAAACCACGTGCGGTGATCTCCCGGTGGAGGTCCAGGATGGTCACGTTCCCGTCGGTCTCAGTCCAGCGGTCGGCCAGGTAGGGCTTGAACGGGTCGAGTTTGCTGGGGAGTTGGCGTTTGCGCCCCTTGACCATGTCCTGCCAGCGGGCGGCTCGGGCGTATCGCTGGACGGTGTGCCGCCCCCAGCCCAGGCGGCGGGCGATGTGGCGCAGGCCCATGCCCTGGGCGAGGAGATCCTGGACGAGGGCGTGGTGGGCGCGGGCCCGTTCGGCGAACTTGCTGGTCGGATCGTCCGGTTCGGTGTCTTCGCCGGATGCCGCCGTTGCGGGCGTCTCCCACGCGGGCTCGGGTTCCGGGGCGGGTAGCGGCAGGTCGCGCAGGCACGAGCGGTGGGCGGCGACGGACTTCTCTACCGCGGAGGCGAGGTTCTGCCAGAGATGGAAACGGTCGGCGACCTGGAGGGCCTGGGGCGCAGCGGTGTCTGCCGCTTCGGCGTAGGCGCCGGCGCGGTCTCGGCAGACGACCTCGATTCCGGGATGCGCCGCGAGCCACGGGGCGAGGGTGGCGGCGTCGCGTTCGGGCAGCAGGTTGAGAACCTGGTGGGTCTCGGCGTCGATCACGACCGTTCCGTAGACATGTCCGCGTCTTATCTTGAGTTGATCGTTGATGTAGGGCTGTGACCTGCATCGTCTCGTCAGAGACGCTGTCATCGACGAGACGATGAGGTGGTTGTGGGGCGGTGTCAGCAGGGTCCGATCGTGATCGAAGAGTGTTGCGGAACGGCAGCGACTTCGTCTGTGACAGGTAAGCCGGCTGCGCGGAGTTGACCGAGGACCTGAGCGAGTTGGCGGCGGAGCCTCTGGTTGTCGTTGGTGAGGTCGCGGTTGCGGGCGAGGGCGATTTCGAGGCGTCGGGTGAGGGAGGCTTCCGTTCCCCGTTGGCGTACGGGTGTTGTCGATGGCAGGGCTCGGCGGCCCAGTGACCGGAGTCGTTCGATCTCGGCTCGGATGTCGGGCTGGGTGTAGAGCCATGAACGGGAGACGCCCGCGTGGCCGGCGACGGTCCCGAAGGTAACTGGGGTGCCCGCGGTGTCGAGTTCGCGCAGGGTCTTGATGGTCTTGGCGCGGGTCAACTCGTGGCGTCGTTGGGCTGAGGTCACGAGGTGTGCGCTGTTGTCAGCCCGCATCGGCCGTCTCCGTGTCGTCGTGCTCGTCGAGGGCGGTGATCATGCGGTCGAGGTTGCCCAGGACCTGTTGGTTCATCTCGACGAGCCGCTGTTGTCCGCGCGCTTCGGCCGCGGAGATGATCTGCAGGACTTCCTGGCGCTGCTGGCGGTGCTGGGGCAGGAAGTCCGGCGTGGTGATGAACATCGGGCAGGTCAGGCAGGCATTTGCATGCGGACAGGTCTTGATCACCGGCAGGCTGCAGTAGCCGTTGGGCAGGGCCTGGGTGGCGCGTCCGACGCGTTGTTTGGCCCAGGCAGCTTCGGCGAGCGGTCCGTCCGGGTCGAGGGTGACCTTCTCGCCGCTGATGTTGACCTTGCGGGCTTTCTCCCAGTGTCGGCGGACGGTGGTGTCGTGAAGACGGGCGTAGTGGGCGGTCATCTCGTGGGAGTCGTGATCGAGGATTTTGCGTACGACTTCCTGAGGGACGTCGCGGTTGATGAGTCTCGTGCCCAGGGTGTGCCGCCATTGGTGCGGTGTCAGGTGGACGGGTTGTCCGTTGACGTCGCGAATGTCGCAGCGTTCCAGCCAGGGGTTGAGCACTTGGCGGTAGGTGTCACCGCGCATCGGCACCTGCCCGTGGAGGTTCTTCAGCTTCCTGGGGAAGAGCACCGGGACGCCCGCGGGCCATCGTTCGAGGAGTCGTTGCTGTTGGTCCCGGATGTCTTGTTCGAGTTCTTCGTCGATGGGAACGAGCGCTTCGCGTTTCATCTTGTGGTTGAGGTAGCGCAGGTAGGGGGCGCCGTCGGCGTCATGGACGAGACAGTCGAACGGCAGCTGGCAGGCGTCCTTGAGGCGGAGTCCGCAGCGCATCAGGATGACGGTGATCAGTCGGTAGACGGGGTCCTGCCACTTGTCGAGGTTGGCGGGGTCTTCGACCTGGGCCATGACGTGTTCGGCGAGAGCCCTGGGGAGGCGTTTGGCCTGACGCGGGACGTCCTCGGTGAACAGGACGGCGTCGGCGGGCAGCGAGGCGTCCCAGTTGTGCCGACGGATATCGGTCAGGAAGATGCCCAGCTGGCCGATCATGCGGCGGTGGTACTCACCGCGGCCCAGCGTCTGAAGTTCGGCAAGGTAACGCTCCAGCACGTTCCGGTGGACGTCGGCCAGGCCCTCGATGTTGAGGTCGGGCCGGGCGAGGAAGGCGCCGAACCGGTTGAGAGCGCGAATGGCATTGCTGACCTGCTCGACGCTGATCCCGCTGGCCAGGCGCCATCGTGCCCAGCGTTTGACCAGGTCCTTCAGCCAAGGCTGATCGATCCCGCCGAAGCAGACCCTGGTGCGCGTGTCGTGGATGCCGAGGTTGCGCAGCCGCCATTCGTCGCGGGGGTACTCGATCTCCCAGCCGGTGCCGTAGCACAGGTTCTCCACCTGGGTTCGGGCGTAGGCCAGGAACGGCCCGGATGCCTTGCGGCCCGTGAGAGCTGACTGGATGCGCTCACGCCAGA
Source organism: Streptomyces sp. NPDC006012 (assembly GCF_042871185.1). Classification (NCBI taxonomy): domain Bacteria; kingdom Bacillati; phylum Actinomycetota; class Actinomycetes; order Kitasatosporales; family Streptomycetaceae; genus Streptomyces; species Streptomyces sp. NPDC006012. The sequence goes on along the minus strand of NZ_JBIAIE010000012.1, from coordinate 17,319 downwards.
CGGGCTCGGGCCACTCCAGAAGGGAGTCCATACCGCTGCGGGCGAGCACGTTGATGGCGTGACGGACCTGCTTGGGGATGAGCCGGGCCAGCTGCTGGTCACTGCGCCGCTGGAGGGCGTACTGGATCTCCAACCGTAGTCTCGGCGGCAGCAGGAGCAGGTCGATCGACTCGCTGTGGTGCGGGGTCTGCTCGTGGGCGTCAGCGAACGCCTCGACAATCGGGACGTCCTGCCTTGCGCCACCGCTGGGCGTGCGAGACACACAGCGGAATCCGGGCGGTCGCCCACAACGTGCAGGAGGTGACACGGCACTGTCCGTGCGGTGCGGGGGTGGTGACCGCAGGACGTGTACCCATCCAGGCGTCAAGGTCAGGGCAGTCGGCCCGGTGCCACTGTCGGACATGGGCGATGCACAGCCCTGTGCTGTTTCTGCCGTATCCGCATCCGGCCACCGAGCAGGACGGCAGGGTTCCGTCCCCGCGGATCTGAGCTGCCGTGCTCGCGGCGAACTCCTCCTTGTCCGGGCGCCCTTCGGTTCTCCACCGCTGATGGTGTGCGCAGCACATCCCGTGCAGGCGAGCAGCCCGTCGGCAGGAGCCGACCAGGCAGGGGCCGCTGCCGAAGACGGGGTCGTCGGGTTCGAAGACCAGGACCGCAGGACGGAATTCGGGTCGGACCGCGGCCATCAGCTTCTCGCGCAATCCGGCCGGGTAGTCAGCTGGTGGCGTCGTGTGGAACGGAACGGGCTCCGAGATGCGCTGTGTCACAGCGTCACCTCCCGGCCGGCGAACCAGCCCGCGTCCTCCAGGACCCGGCGGGCGTCCTCGGCGGTGAGGTGCCCATACGTGTCGATCGTGGTGCTGATGTCGGCATGTCCCAGGACCTTGGAGACCACCTCGATGGGGACGCCGTCGCGCAGCATCCTGGTGGCCGCCCCGTGCCGGAACCAGTGTGGATCGAAGTCCATTCCCGTGGTGCGGCGGATGCGTCGTACCAGGTCATAGACGGCGGCATAGGTCAGAGGGCGTCCGTGCGGGCGGCCCCACAGGTTCACGAAGACGTAGTCGGAGTCGAGATCGTCGTACTCGCCGTGCAGGTAGTCGGCATACAGCCTTACCAGCTCGGCGCTGACGGGGATCTGGCGCATCTGACGGGACTTGGTGCGGGCTCCGTTGTCGTTCAGCCGCGGGACGACGGACAGCTCGCGTTCCGCCGGGGCGATGTCCTCGTGCCGCAGCCCGAGGGCCTCGCCGATCCGCACCCCGCTTTCGTGCAGCAGCGCGAACAGGAACCGGTCGCGCAGCCGGCCGCAGGCGTCCAGGACGCTCTGGGTCTCGGCCGCCGTCAGGACGCGGGGCAGCTTCTTGGGAGCCTTCAAGCTGATCGTCCGGCGTGCGACGGGTCGGCCCGCGCCGACGTGGTGCAAGAACGGCTTCCACGAACCGCGACGCCGCCCCGCCGGCTGCCAGGTGATCAGCAGCTCGCCCAGGTCGACGCCGTGTCGGGCGGCGTGCTCGTAGAACGCTAGGAGCGCGGACAGCTTCCGGTTCACCGTCGATTCCGTGCAGTGTGCTTCGACCGAGGGCAAGACAGCGACGTCGCCGTCGCGCATCCGCGGCGGCCGACGTAACCACGCTACGAACTCGCCGAGATCTTCCAGCCGCACCTCGCGCCAGTCCAGGCCGTGCTGCATGAGGAAGCCGAAGTAGTCCTTGAGGTCGTGCGCGTACGCCTTGATGGTGTTCGGCGATCGTTCGATGTCGGTGAGATAGGACAGGTACCGCTCGATCGGACCGACCGGCACGTCGTCGTCGCCGAGAACCGTCCACGATTCCTGTTGTGTCACTGGCGACACGACCCGCTGAACAAGCATGAACCCTCCGTGAATCTGCGTCATGGACGGCGGTAGATAACCACCTCCACCACACAGATCACCGACCCTGACAGCCCCTTGAACAACATGAAGGACGCCCTCGGGGCGGCTCCAGATAACGCGCCGCAGCGCGAAGTCGTCCACGCCGACGGCGCGGGGCTGCGTTGCGGCCGGGTCGGGCAGGTCCATCACCCGGCGCAGCAGCGTGGTGCGGCTGGTGGTGATGCCCATGACCTGGGAGAGGCGGGCACCGGCCCGGCCCGCCAGGGCCAGCCCGATCGCGCTCATCGTCTGCCGCAGCCGCTCGGTGACCCGGCCGTGGCGGCGGGTCAGCCCCGGCGCCTGTTCCACGAACGTCCGCCGACCGCATGCGGTGGCCGGGCAGAAGAACCGCCGAACCCGCAAGGCAAGTTGCGCTCTCCGCCCGGCAGCGGGCAGATCAGCCGGAAACCGCAGGTAAGAGCTGTGGACCCGTTCTGTCCACTGGGCGCAGTCAGGGCAGGCGGCTCCAACCTGTGTGCATCGCGCCTCGATCCGTATCGCCTCGCCATCTGTACCCACGGCCACGACCGCGATGCCGGGGACCGACGGGAACAGCAGCTCGCACAGTTTGGACAACATCTCGTTCACGGCCACCGAATGTCAGCCGCACCACCCGCACGAGCAGCGATTTCGAGGCGAGTTACGAGACCTCCGCAGGGAGATCAACAACTACATGGAGTAACCGACTCGCGGAACTTGTGCCAGACCCCAGAACAATCCGTTCTTCCCGCAGCCCTCCTGCACCGTTCCCCCACACGGCTCAAAAGTGGGGCCAAAACTGCCCGGCGAAAACACGGGCGCCCATAAAAAGCCTCCCTTCGCCTCCTTCTGGGGCACGAAAAGGCCCCCTCCAGCGGGCTGCCGGAAGGGGTGCCGTTCACCTCGCCTCACGCGTCGACCAGACCTCCCTGCACCTGTCCGGGCGTTTTCGTTCAGCCCGTGATCAAGTCCAGTTGCAGTGGTGGATCGCCACAAACAGGGCGTCCGTGGCGTACGTCCAGCTCACGTTCGGCCTGTCCGACTCCAGATCCCACGAATTGCCGGTGTTCCAGCTGCCGTCGGACTCCTGGCGCGCGTACGCGGCGTGACACGCATACTGCTCACGCAGAGATTCCGCCTCGTCGGTCGTGTCCAGGCGCAGCGGATTCGGCGTGTTCGTCCACACCTCCTGCCATCCGTCGGCGGCCTTGTCGATGCCGCCCCGGAACCCGGCATCCGTCGGGAAGACCATCAGCACGAACTTGTCCGAATCCGTCGGCAGGTTCACTCGCACCCGCTTGACGAGGCTGCCCGGTGCCTCCACCTCGTAGCCGGTGCACTCGCCGCCGCAGCCCTCCGTCGCGCCGCCCGGAATCCAGAACAGCGTCGCACCCGAGGCGAACCTCTGCGTCACCAGCCGGTACGTGTGGACCTGCCCGGTGTCGACATCCGTCCACGAGCCGGTACCGTCCGTCTCGTCGGACGCCGGGTAGCCGAACGCGCTGTTCTCCCAGCCGTACTCGCCCCACGTCGCGCCGATCTTCCCCCATACCGGGTGGGCGCCGGTCGCCGCCGACCAGTACACGGTGCCGCCCTCGAACTCCTGGCGCACCCCCTTGCCGTCCGCGTTCTTCAGCTCGTCCGACTTCGGGTAGCCGAGCGCGGACGTCTCCCAGCCCATCGCCTGCCACTTGTCGCGCACCGCCCCCCATACCGGGTGGGCACCGGTCGCCGCCGACCAGTAGATCGAGCCGTCCTGGAATTGGGTGTACCGGCCGCGCCCGTCGGGAGTGGTCATCTCGTCCGTCACCGGGCATTTCAGCGGCGAGGACACGTCACCCATCGCGATGTACTTGTCGAGGATGGCGCCGGAGACGGTCTTCCCGCAGAAGTCGCGGTCGGCTGCGGCTGCCGGGGACGACGTGAGGAAGGGGGCGGCCAGGCAGGCTGTCGCGAACAGGGCGAGTTTCCGAAGTGTTTTCACCCCGGAAAGGTACCGGGAAAAGAGGTGCGCGAGGAGAGGAAATCCGGCCGGGCTGCACCGGAATTTCCCTCTTTCCTCGCGTCTTCCCGGGGTGCTCACTCACCGGATGCCGCCGCCAGCCAGATTCGCCAGACGTGACGCGTATTCGGTACCTCGGGACGGTCCAGGAGCCAGAGAACGTATCCGGCATGGCGGCGCGCCCATGGATTGTCCGAACGGGAGGCTATCTCAAGCCTGCTGCGCAGGTCGTCACTGTCCACGGCCCGGGCCACGCGCACGTACTCGCGGTCCTTGCAGCGGTAGGGCCGCTGGACGACGGTCTCGATCAGTTCCAGGTTCTGACCGTCTCATCGTGGTGAGCGGCAGCCACGTCTCGAATGAGGTGCTCCTTCGTGCCCCACGCCTTGGCGTGCCGTGTCCACTCCTGCGGATATCTCGCCTCCCACTCGAGGAAGAGCAGCACGTAGGGGAGACCCGGCCACGTGCCGATGTCTGAACAGGCCGGCCGGTCCCACAACCCACCGGGCAGCGAACACCTCCGAGCTTCCGGGTAGGGTCGGCGCGCCGCCTGCCGCCCCAGCGAATACCTTCGTCGCCACGTCTTGTTGTACCGATCCCGAGCGTCCTGGGTGTTCCTCTCGGCGTCAGCCAGGCGAACAAGCGCCGCAGCAGGTTCAGCCGGATCGCTCGCTGTCAGCCCGAACGCCCACCCCAGCCGCTTGTGCCACACGTCCGCACCCTCGACGCCCGTATCCGCTTCCCTCTTCACCCGGTAGATCATGCTCTACCTGAAGCCAAGACTTCGTTCATTTATCCCGATCATGCACGGCACCACGCCCGCAGTTGGAGCCAGTAACAACAACTCTGCCTTCGTGACAAGTACCGTGCTTCGGCTCAGGATTGCTTTATATTGATCAGAAACCCATGGGGTTCTTGTCCTGTCCGGGCACAGCTCATAAAGCCTGGACTCGTGGCGGGAAACCATGAGTCCATGGGATCCGCGCGGGTCGGATCGGCTTGTCGGGAAAGCGGAGGAGGCCGTCCATGTCCAGGCGTCGCATACGGATTCCGAGTGGCCGGCTGTGCGCGGGCGTCGTGGTCGGAGTCGCTGTGGGGCTGCTGACGCTGTGGCTGCTCATGCTCCTCGGGCGCGCTCTCTACACCAGGAGCGGCGCGTGGGGGTTCCTCCTGATCGCGGGGGCTGGCATCGTCGTGGGCTGTGCCGTCGCGTTCGCGCGCAGGGGCGCCGAGATCGGGGCCTCGTGGGGACTGCTGGCCGCGATCGCGGCCATGTTCTTCTGCGCGATGCACATGGAGTACCTCGCTTCCAACGCCCTGCACGACCGGGGCCGGGAGGTCTACGGCCTCATACAGAAGGAGACCGGCTACACCATGCCCAACCCGAGCGATGGCAGCCCCGGCGTGTACACCTACGCCGTCTCCTCCCCGGGAAACCCCCGACAGCGTGATCTGTCCGTCACGGCAAGGGAGTTGGAGGTCGGCAAGGAGTACCTGATGACCATCGACCCGCAGAGCAAAGTGCGCCCTGCCCTCGGCCCGAGGCCCGGCACAGACGTCGCCGACCTCGTCTGGCAGATCATCTGCGCGGTCTTCATCATGTTCCTCTGGTTCGCCGCCGCCGTCGTGGGCTTCGAACCGGACGAATTCGTCTGGTGACGCTCATGGGCACGGGCGGCGAACCGTGGACGATCGCTCCGGTCGGTCACCCGGTCACCCGGCGAGGGGGCGGCGGCCCGCACGTCCGCTACGTCCTGGACGAGAACCCCATGAGTTCCTGATCAATAACAGGCGCCGATGAGGCTCTGCAGGGACAGCTGGACTACACCGGCCCAGCCGCCTGGCCTGGCCTCGCCGCCCAGGCCGAACAGCCGGCCCTGGCGCCACAGCAGGGCGGGGCCCGCCAGCACTTGATCGGCGACTTCTCCGAGCAGGACTGCGACGCCTACCTCGCCCGCCGCCTCACCCAGGACGGCCGGCCGCTGATCGGCCCAGAGATCCGTACGGTCATCACCGAACGCTCGCACGGCCTGCCGCTGCACCTGGACCTGGCCGTCGCCCGCTTCCTGGAGATCCGCCGCACCGGCCGCACACCCGCGCCCGCCGACTTCGACCACACCTTTCCCGCTCTCATCGCCCGCATCCTGTCCGACCTCACCGCCGACGAACGGCATGTCCTGCGCAGCGCCAGCCTGCTGGACGCCTTCGACCTGGACCTGGCCACCCACGCCGCCGGCCTCACCCACCAGGCGGCCGCCCGCCGGCTCGTCGAACGGCCCATGGTCACCGAGCATCCCGGCGCGATCTGGCCGTACCACCTGCACGGCGCCATCCGCACCGCGCTGCGCACCGACGACGACCACACCGAGGACCGCTGGACACCCGCCGACTGGCAACGAGGCCGCCAAACGCGCCCTGGCCGCTCTCGGCCGGCAGTGGCAGGACGCCGGCGCTCCCGTTCCCGCCCGGCCCCTGCTGGTCGCGTGCCTGCGCCAGGGCCTGAGTCTGGCCCGCGACCACCACCTCGACGACCTCGCCTGGCTCACCGACGCCGCCTTCGCCTACACCGACGACTCCGTCTGGGAACCCCTCGCCCCGCCCACCCCGCCGGCCACGCCCGGCGCCGGACAGCAGCCGGAGCAGGACACGCCCGCCGACGCCCTGGCCGAACTCCTCGACGCCATCGCCCGCCGCCAGCACGAACACCGCGCACGCACCGCAGAGCGCCTCACCACCGTCCTGGCGACCGGCCTGCTGTCCGGCCGGCTCACCGGACTCGCCCTGTACTACCGGGCCAAAGCCCACAAGGACCTCGGCCGCAGTGCCGACGCCCTCGACGGCATGCGCCAGGTCGCCGAAAAGGACGGCCGGCTCGCTCCCCGCGCTCGCCGCGGCATGGCCAACCTCGCCCGTATCCGCGGCGACTTCCCAGCCGCCCTCGCCGCCGTCCCTGGCCTGGGCTGGAGGGGCCGCCACTACCGCGTCCTGGGCGACGTCCACTGGCCCCAGGCCGACTTCGACAACGCAATCACCGCCTTCGAGCACGCCCGGGCCGAAGCCGAACAGCACAATGCCGCAGGTGAACGGGCCATCGCTCAGACCCGCCTCGCCCTCGCCACCGCGTTCGCCGACCCCGAGCGCGCCGACAACGAACTCGCTCTCGCCCGCCAGCTCCTGGAACCGCTCGACCAGCGCGCCACCACACTGCTCGCCCAGGTCGCCGGCCTCGTACGCGACGCCGGCACCAACCGCGACGTCCCCGACCGCGCCACCCTCCTGCGCACCCACATCGACGTCGCAGGACTCGCCTGGCTCACCCCGCTGCTGGAGACCGCCCTCGCCTTCCACCACGCCGTGCAAACCGACCACGACGGCCTCACCGCTGCCATCGACCGCCTGCGCGAAGCAACCGCGAACGGCGACTACACCTACCTCCTCCACATCGCAGCAGCCATGGGCGGCCTGCCCCAGCCCACCAGCCCCGCCATACAGTGGCTCGACGACGCACACACCGTCCGGACCCGCTGGCACACCCTCGTCACCGCGCGCCGGCACCATCTGAACGGGCCCACGGCCGGGTGACGCAGACGAGTTCCTGACGTCACAGTCCTGCCGCGGGAACATCGGAGCGTTCCTGGCAAAAAACCTGGTCAGAAGGAAACCGAGTGACGGAAACACAGACGCAGGACGCGGTCCGCGGCGGAAGCCCGGACTCCGCGGCCGACCGGATGGCCGACTTCTACGGCGCCTACACCGACGCTGTCTTTGACGGTACGGACGACCTGAGCTCGCAGCTTCGGTCCCATTTCCTCACCAAGGACCTCCAGCAGCGGCTGGCCGCATGGGGGGAGATCAACCACGCCGACGGCGTTCTGCGCGCCCAGGACGTATCCACCCACTGGGAAGTGAGGTACCACGACTCGGGTGGCTGTTCACCAAGGTCACGCTGACCTGGGGCACCGGCCCTGACGCGGGGCACACCGTGCTGGCGGTGCAGAGCGACCTGAGCACCAGACTCATCTCGGACATTGAGGACGGCTGATCCGCGGCGCGGCCGACCGGCGGCACTGACTCGGCCCTTCTCCAAGCCCGGGCCTGAACGCCCCGACGCCCGATGTTGAAGGCCCGGATCACGGGGATCTGGGCCTTCAGTGGTGCTGTGCAGGGCAGCGGTCACCGCCACCCCGGGTGAATCAGCCTGCGTCCGGGTTCTTGCCCACCAGCGCCGTCAGCAGCTCGACGATCTGCGCCTGGTTGTGGTCCATCTTCGTCTCAAGGGCATCGAAACGGTCGTTGACCATTTCCAAGTCAGCGGCGGACCGGATCATCGATGGCCTCGGGCCGATGCTCGCCCTCCAGCCCCGCAAACGGTTCGCCAAGGACACCGTGCTCATCGTGGACGGCACCCTGGTGCCCACCCGCGATCACACCGTCGCCGAGCAGTCGAAGAACTACCGATACTCCACCAACCACCAGGTCGTCATCGACGCCGACACCCGCCTCGTTGTAGTCGTCGGCCGGCCCCTGCCTGGCAACCGCAACGACTGCAAAGCATGGGAAGAATCCGGCGCCAAGGACGCCGTCGGCACGACCATGACCATCGCCGACGGTGGCTACCCGGGCACAGGGCTGGTGATGCCCCACCGGCGCCGCAAGACGAGGAGTTGCCGGGCTGGAAACAGGCACACAACAGGTCCCACAAGCAGGTCCGTGCCCGCGTCGAGCATGTCTTCGCCCGCATGAAGACCTGGAAGATCCTCCGCGACTGCCGCCTCAGAGGCGACGGCGTCCACCACGCCATGCTCGGCATCGCTCGGATGCACAACCTCGCTCTCGCCGGATAGACCACCAGCCGAACAGCAGCCCACCATGCCCGAGGCCACTCAGAGATCATTTACGGGACAGCCCTTACTCGACCTCATGCTGCGTTGCGTGCAGTTTGTTTCGAGGGGAGGCATCGGGCCGCCGCGCTGTCGCAGTCACGCGGAAGTTGGCGTGCGGGCCGGTTCGGAAGCGAAGCTGACCGTTTTGGTGAGGCAGCCGTTGACAGTCAGTGGGTCCCGCTGACGGATCCCTTTGCGAGCCTCTGGTGTCTGGTGCTCAGGCGCGGAGAGCGGCGTCAAGATCGCGCATGAACTCTCCCGTGCGCCCGCCTCCGGGAGGTGCGGCGGGCAAACGGTCGAGCACCGCGGTGACCGCTGGTGGTGCGTTATGACGCGCCCATTCCAGGGTGCCCGCACTGACACGAGGGTCTTCTCCGGATACCAACTCTTCTGCTCGTGCCGCATGCGCGGCTGCGCCGAGGATGTGTTTCACCTGATGTGCATTGGCCAAGGGATGAAGGTAAGCGGCGCCAGCCGCATGGCTTGCCGCCCGGGCCGCGTCGACCGCAGCGGGTGAAGTGGCTTCTTGTGCCGCTTTGAACGCCGCCCACGCGCTCTGCCGCAGAGTGGCCGTGCGTCGGCCGCCCCTGGCGAAAGCGTGTGCTGCCTTGATGGCGTCGCGAGGGCGCGTGTCAGCAGGGAGATCCCGTTCGAAGATCGACAGCGCCCTGCGGGCGCAGTCGGCCGCGTAGCCCGCGATCTCACGCAGCTCGTGTTCGCTCAGCTCGATCTTGTCTGACTCAGTTGGCACGGCTCAATCTTGCCGCAGGTCGCCAATCGATCCGGAGACTTCTCACGCGCTCATCTCCGTCACCGTCGAACGCCGGCCGCATCCCGGGCGTCGGTCAAGCAGTGAGCCTGTAGGCATGCTGGTCGGGGGTGGGGTAGAGGCGCTCGTGCTCGCGAGCTGCGTGGTAGCGCCAGTAGGGGTCCGGATGGCCGTTGGAGACGACGGTGCGGAGTCGGAGGACGGCTTCGGCTCCGGGCAGGCCCCAGCGGGCGCCGGTGATGTCGAGGCGGTCGGCGATCAGGTGGCGGCAGGCGCCCTCGACGGCGCCGGTGGCGATCGGCCAGCCTTTGTCGAGGGCGGTGTCGTAGTGGAGTTGGTCGAGGTGGCCGGTTAGGTAGCGATGGCAGGCGTCGACGGCGTCGTAGAGGTTCTGCGGGCCCCAGGGGGCGGCTAGCTGTGTTTGCTTGGCTTGGGCGGGGTGGCTCTGCTCGGGGGCGGCCGGTTCGAGGAGCGCCTGCAGGTCGCTGTCGAGGCTCATCGCTCGCACCGGCATCCGCCCACCCGGGTCGCCGCAGCCCTCATATCAGCGACCGTCTGCCCCGGCCTCCCGACCAGTGCCCCGAACTCAGAAGCCATCCGCATTCCGAATGTGATCGGTGGGTTTTTGCTGGTCGGGCATGATCTTCGGCTGGTGGTGGGAGAGTTCGGGCGTTCGTCTGCTCGCGTCACGTTCGCGGAGGTGGCTGATGCCGTCGGTGCTTGGTCTGCTGGAGGCCCGGGAGAAGAAGGTCCGCGCGGAGGTGGCCCGGCTGCGCGAGGAGGCCGAGCGGATCACGGTCGCGCTCCGCGAGGCGGAAGTGCGGCTGGAACGGCTCGGGCAGGCTCGCGAGACCGTCACCGAAGTGCTGGCCGAGCCGGACGCCGGGACGACGGGACAGGTTGAAGCCTCTGCGGTGACGGGCTCGACGGTTCCGCACCGCGTCGAGGGTGTCGGTGCGGAGGTGCTTGCTCCGGAGTACCAGCGGATCCTGGCGGTCCTGGCGGCGCCGGAGGCCGACGGCGGCATGCGGGCAAAGCCGATCACCCTGGCACTGGGTGGGAAGGCCGTTCCGGCCCGGGTAGAGGGGATGCGCTCGCGGCTGAAGCGGCTGGCCGCGCGGGGCTGGGCCACCGAGGTGGAGCCGGGACTGTTCACCCTCTGCAAGGAGCCGGTGCCGGCGGCCGCGTGAGGAAGGCGTCCCGGCGGCGTCCGGCCAGACGGGCGTTCATCAGCGTGGTCATGGACCACAGCACCATGGCCTCGTGCATTTCGGGCAGCGTCTCGACGTCGCGCACCAGACGACGCGATCGGACCAGCCAGCTCAGCGTGCGCTCCACTGTCGGCGTACACGGTTACGTCCCCAGCTTCGTACGGATGAATAGGGACAGTTGTTGATGCGGTGAGGCGTGGTGCTCGGCACTCTGCTGGTTGTCGGTGTGGCAGCTGAGAGGGGCCTGGCATGCTCTTGGACGCGGAGCGTTGGTTGGAACTGCGGTGTTTTCGGGGGCTGTTGGAGTCAGGGAAGCTGAGCCTGTCGGAGATCGCCCGGGAGACGGGGCTGGACCGCAAGACGGTCCGGAAGTACCTGTCGGCACCGGGTCCGGCGACGCCGCCGCGGCGGTCGCCGAACGGGCGGTCCCGGGCGCGGGTGATCGACGAGTTCGCGCCGCTGGTCGATGCGATGCTGCGGGCCGAGGTCCTGATGAAGGCCGCGGTCATCCATGAGCGGCTGGTCGCGGAGTACGGGTTCACCGGCAATTACCAGCGGGTCAAGCTCTACGTTCAGGAAGCCCGCCCCAGGGTCGCCGAGGAGCTCGGGATCACGCCGAAGGAACTGGCGGGCCTGCACCGCCGGTTCGAGGTGATTCCCGGCGCCCAGGCGCAAGTCGACTGGGGTGACGAGGGGAAGGTCCTCGCCCATATGGGCATCGGGAAGGTCTATTCGTTCCACATGACCCTCTCGTACTCCCGTGATCCGTTCTGTTGCTTCACCACGAGCCAGGATCTGGAGACCTTCTTCGACTGTCACCGGCGGGCGTTCGCGCACTTCGGTGGGGTGCCGATGACGATCGTTTACGACCGCACCAAGACCGTCGTGCGACGGCACGTCGCTCCTGGTGAGGCGGTTCCGCTGCATCCCGAAGCGGTCGGGTTCGCCGGGCACTACGACTTCGACATCGACGTGCTGGCGGCTTACCGGCCCACCGGCAAGGGCCGGGGCGAGCGCCAGGTGCTGATCGTCCGCGACCATGTGCTGTCCGGGCGGGCCTTTTCCTCGATCGAGGAGATGGACGCCGCGTTCGCCACCTGGGTGCCCAGGCGGAGAGCACAGATCCACAAGACCCACCGCGAGGTGATCGGGCATCGTGCCGCTCGGGACCACGCGGCTCTCAAAACACTGCCTCCGGCCCCGTATCTGGTGGCCGAGCGGCATCTGCGGCCGGTCGGCAAGGACTGTCTGATCGCGTTCGGCGGCAACCTCTACTCGGTGCCCGCCCGCAAGGTCCGCCCTCGCCAGCTTGTCGAGATCCGGGCCACGAAATCCCAGGTCATGCTGCATTCCACGGTCCCCTACCCTGGCGGCGAGACGCTGCTGGCCATGCACCCTCGGGCGGTCGGTCGTGGGGTCCGCGTGGTCGAGGAAACGCATTGGGACGGCCTGCCCACCGGCAAGGGACGCCGGACAACCACCGGCGAAGTCCCCGTCCAGCCCCGTCACCACCAGCCCCTGGGCGAGGAAGCCGGACCGTTGCAGGCCCTGCTGAACCGGGCCGCCGCTACCCAGGTCGAGGTCGGCCGCCGGCCGTTGTCGGTCTATGACGAACTGACGGGCACCCGTCCCTTCACCACCCACCGCACCCCGAAGGAATCGTCTTGAGCGAGCTGACCGGCAACCGCATCCGCACCACGGCCGCGAAGCTCGGCCTGCCCCATCTGGCGGAAACCATCAACGAGTTCAACCGAGGCGCGGACGAGGGCAAGCTCGGCTACCTGGACTTCCTCGACCTGGTCCTCTCCGAGGAACTCGCCGTCCGGGACGACCGCCGCTTCCGCCAGGGCCTGCGGCTTTCGCGGTTGCCGCACCACAAGACGCTGGACGAGTATGACTTTTCCTTCCAGCCCGACCTCGACCCGCGCAAGGTCAAGGACCTCGCTACCCTCTCCTTCGTCGAGGCCAAGGCCAACGTGGCCCTGCTCGGGCCGTCCGTTATCGCCGGTTCGTTCGCGATCTGAGCATGTTTTTGCAGCTCAGGATGGTTCTTCGATCGATGTGACGTGGTCAGCAGGGGCCGATGGTTCGCGTCCGCGGAACGGAGGTGTCGCCGCCTCGGCGGGCGAGTTCGCGTCGAAGGTCGAGGTTCTCGCCGTGGGCTCGTTCGAGCGCGTCCCGCAGGGCCTGTACTTCTTCTCGGTGCTGCTTCTTCAGGCGGGTGATCTGGCCGGTTAGTGCGAGGACGAGGGTGCTGTGCTCGTCCGCCGGAGGCGTCGGTGCGGGAACGGGCCGGGCCTGGGCCCGGAGCCGTTCGATGCGTCCTCGCAGGTCGGGGTGGTTATAGAGGAACGCATGGGAGACGCCCGCTTCCCTCTGGACGGCCTGAAAGGTGATCGGCTCACCGCGTTTGACCAGGGTGCGGATCGCCTTCTCTGCCGCGGTGGTCTTGGCCTGTGACTTGGCCTTCGCGGCGGTGGCGAGTGTCTGGGTGCGCTTGGTGCGAGCGTCGTCGGTCATGGCCGGGTCCTTCGGTGGCGGTCGAAGTCGAGGGTGAGCGGGACGGGGCCGGCGGGGGCGGCGCCGCAGCCGGCGCCCTGGATGGCGCGTCCGGGCTTGGAGCGGAGGGTGTCCAGGAGCTTGGTGAGGGCCGCGTGTTCGGCTCGTCGTTGCAGCAGCCAGACGTTGTCCTCGGGCATCGGGCGTCCGTGCCGCTGTTGGAACGAGGTGGTGCTGCGGTTGATCAGGGCCTCGGTCTCGTCCAACTGCCGTTCCAGAGCACTTTGGTGGGAGGCGTCGGTGACGAAGACCGAGCAGGTCAGACAGGCATTTCCCTTGTCGCAGGTCTGCAGGGGCGGCAGCAGGCACCAGCCGTGGGGCAGGAATCGGTCGGCGCGGTTGAACAGGTGGAGGCTGTCGTGGTCGTCGTGGGAGAAGGTGACGTGGGTGCCGTCTGCGCGGAGTTTCGCGGTGGCCAGGAACGCCTGCTCGGCGTGTTCCTGGCGGGCGGCGACGTAGTGCATCGTCATCGACGGGGTCGCGTGTCCGGCATAGCGCATCAACACGTGGACGGGCAGGCCGAGTTCGGCGAGCCGGGTCAGCTTGGTGTGACGGAAGCGGTGGGTGTGGCTGAGCCCGACGGACTTGCCCTTGCTGTCGGTGATCTTCACGATCTTGCTGAACTCGCGGAGCATCCAGCTGTAGGTGCCCGAGGGGTAGGGCTTGTCGCCCTGCCGGTTCCCGGTCCGCTGCAGGAACAGGTGACGCGGGGTGATGCCGGGGAAGTGCTCACGGACCCACCGTCGTTGTTCCTCGATGACCGCGACGACCTCGGCGTCGACGAGGATGTTGTCCGGCGCGATGTCGATCTTGCTCTGTGCGTAGTGGAAGCGGGCGATCTGTTCGCCTTCGGCGGCGTCGACGGCCCGGTCGGGGACCGGGGAGAGGCAGTCGAAGCGGCTGGTGCGGATCTCGCTGGCCCGTCGCCCGGTGAGGATCTGCAGCAGGATCATGCGCATGGCCTGCGGGTCGTCGAAGCCGTGGGCGGTGACCTGCTGTCCGTCACCGCGGGTGAGGGCCATCTCTTCGTGGCGGGCGAGCCCGAGCAGGGGCAGTGCGGCGGGGATCTGCGCGAGCGCGTGGTCGTCGACGTAGTGCTCGTCGTTGAGTTCGCGCCGGTCAGGGATGCGGGAGACCTGCCGGAACCAGCCGGCCGCGTGCGCGTCGGTGACCCGCGACCACGGGTTCGGCCCGAGGACCTGGCGGGCCTCGATGGGGTTTGCGGCGACGAACGCGAAGAGTTCGGCGACGGCCCGCAGGTCGTCGTTGACCAGGCGGGGATGGACGGGCTGCCCGGCGAACCGTTGCTCATTCTGTCGCAGGAGCCGGTTGGCGGGATCGGTGTCCCAGCGGCGGAAGGCGGCGGCCAACTGGACCGCGTGGGCCGGGTCGCCCAGAACGTCGAGGGGGTCGGTGAAGGTCTGCAGCCACCGGTCGAAGCGGGCGAAGCACCGCATCCTTTCCTGGCTCACGGTCGACCAGCGCAACGTGCCGGCCTCCAACTGGGTGCCCAGGCACCACTTCACGGCCTCCCGCAGCCACGGCTGAGTGATCTTCGAGGGGGAACAGCCGTAGTGGGCCTGGGGTTCGTGCTCGGCCAGCGGAATCCGCGGGTCGCAGCGCGGATGCCACTCGTCCAGAGACCACCAGGGCCCGTCCGAACAGCGGGCGAGGAGGGCCAGACGGGAGAAGCGGAAGATCACCCGCAGCCGGGCGACGCTGCCGCGGGGAATGAGGCGGCCCCAGCGGGTTGCATAGAACCACCGCTGCAACGCGGCCGCGGTCTCCCAGTCCATGTCCCGGATCGAGGCCGGGAAAGGGTGCTGGTCGCGGATCGCGCGGCGCAGGATGTTCGCGAACTGGTTGGTGCCCAGCACCGAGGAGCGGGTCCCGTCCATGGCCTGCCAGTGCGCCATCCAGGCCAGTTCGGCGGCGATCAGGTTGGGCAGACCGGTCAGGTCGATGCTCCGGTCACCGTTCTCTGTGATCTTCTCCCAGTCGTCGATGCCGTCCCTGATCACCGGCCCCTTCCAGGGCTCTGGCAGCTCGGTCCAGAGCTGCCAGAACGGATCCTCGTCGCCGGCCGCATGGAGATGACGCTGTTCACCGGCCATCGTCGACCTGCCAGGCGGAGATGTACGACTTCCAGTTCGCCGCGACCCGCAGGGCCTCGTCCTCGCGGACCCAGCCATAAAGGTCGAGCGTGGTCTGCACGTGTGCGTGACCGAGTCGGCGGGAGACCACCCACTCCGGCGTCCCGGCCAGCAACAGCGCGGTCGCGTGGCTGTGCCGGAACCAGTGCGGCGTCCAGGATGCGGGGCCGACGCCCTTCTTGCGCAGGGCGGACACCTTGTCCCGCACCGTGCTCTCGCGCAGGGCGGCCAGCAGCGGCGGCCGCTCCAGGTTCACCAGCAGCGGCGATCCGGTATCGATCTCGATGCCGAACTCGGCGGCCCGGCAGGCGAGGTGGGTGAGGTAGTCGGCGAATAGTCGCTCCAGGTCGCTGCCGACATAGACGCGTCGCGGGCGCATCATCTTCACCCTGGCCCCGTTCGTGTTGTCCTCGCGAGGCACGATCTCGACATAGGGAGTGGAGCCACGGCCCATGACGAAGTCGCAGATCCGCAGGCCGAGGGCCTCTCCCAGGCGCATGCCGGTCTCCGCGAGCAGGGCGAACAGCAGCCGGTCGCGCAGGTTCCCTCTCCAGTCGCTGACCGTGGCGTCCGGCATCGCGCAGCCGTCCAGGATCGCCTGGATCTCGGTCGGCAGCAGCAGCGGAGGGCGCCCATGATGCCGCTGGCGCCGAACCCTGACTAGCGAGGACGGCGCGGGAGAGGTGCGGGCGTCCAGGTGCGCGAGCAGGCCCCGGGCCGGGGCCCGTCGCGGCGTCCCGCGCATGAGCCGGCCCGCGACCGGCACTGAGAAGACCGCCTCCTGCCAGCGGTAGAAGGAGATCAGCGCCGCCAGTCTCGCCTCCAACGTCCCGGCCTCCGGGGCCTGTTCGGGCTCGACCAGGGTGTGCTCGACGGTGCGGCCATTGCGCAACCAGGACAGGAACCCCGCGACCGCCGGGACCCCGAGATCGCCCCACCTTCCGGTCTCGTCGCGCTGTTCGAGGAATGTCCACCACTGGGCCAGCGAGGTCGCATAGCCGCGGACCGTGTTCGGCGACCACAACTGCCGATGGGCCTCCAGCCAGTCCTCGACCGGTGCGACGGTTCGGTACTTCTCGTCGATCACGGTCCACGTCCGCCGACCGTTCGCGGGCCGGACCGCCAAGCTATGCGCCACTGATGCCGTTCCGTCTCGTCGAAGAACTCCCGTTGATAGCAATGCATCAACGACGCAGAACGCTCACGGTGACGCTCGTTGAAGACAGAGAATCGAGGGGCTCACGCCCCGCTGATAACGCCCGGAGTCGGCAAGACCCACATCGCGATCTCGCTGGCGGTCGCGGCTTGCCGAGCCGGTTACTCGATCTACTTCACCAGCCTCGACGACATGGTCTGCAACCTCAAAGCTGCCGAGGCGGCAGGGCGTCTGACCAGCAAACTCGGCTCCTACTTGCGGCCGAGCGTCCTGGTCGTCGACGAGGTGGGCTACCAGCCTCTCGAACGCGCCGAGGCAAACCTGGTCTTCCAGGTGATCTCGAAGCGCTACGAAAAGGGCTCGATCATCCTGACCTCGAACAAGACCTTCAGCGAATGGGGCCAGGTCTTCGGCGACGAAGTCCTCGCCACCGCGATCCTCGACCGCCTCCTGCACCACTGCGAAGTCGTCCCGATCAACGGCCCCAGCTACCGACTCAAGAACCGTCTCCAGGCCATCGAGCGCGAGACGGACGTGGCCTGACAGGTGGGGACAAAGAAAGGTACGTGACTGGGGATCAAGTCCGTACGCCGACAACCACCACCCAGCGTCTCGGGAGCACCACGAACCCTGTGGTGTCGTCGGAGCGTTTGACGATCTCAAGGGTGAGCTTGAGTTTCTCGGCGGCCCAG